>CP064957.1:0-362781 GCA_016699045.1 bacterium | reverse complement strand
TGCATTAACTTCCAGCCCGAGTGATTCGAAATGATTTGGTGCATGTTTGGAAATATGTTTTTCTCTAAAAGTTCCGCTTTCGTTGAGTGCTTTGATAGGGCGTTTCCAATAAGCATTAATAAATTTGGTATAAATTTTGCCTTCATGATAATGCTGCGTAAAAATAATGCGCATAGTTGCATCATAAGGTTTTTTGTTAACGGTAATATTTTTTGAAGAAACATATTCTTCAACCAGGAAATTTGGATTACGGTCATGTCGCCAGTAGCCAGTGGTCAAAGGAACATACGGATTGTAGGAATAGGTTTCACTGACGGCGCTTGGCTTATAGTCATCTAAAATTAATTTTAAAGTTGCATCAAGGTCGCGTGCTTTGATGATTAAAATGCCATTACCTTTTCCTGAGTTTATAGGTTTAATGACATAATATTTACTCCCTATTTCATTAATAATCTTATTGGCCAATTCAGGGGTGTAATTTTTTGGATAGATAACGCGTTTTGGTCGATAAGCAGCAAGTTGTGGCTCATCAAATAAATCGTCAGTTGCTTTTTTATTTAAGACGAAATTTTTTGCGGCAGTATTAATTACGAGAAACTGTGGATAAGTTTTTTTAAATTTTTCAATAACTTTTGTGCTGCGTTCTCTGGTCGCAATAATTCCTCGATAATTATGAATGTTTTGAAGATCTTCAGGATTAATGCGGTGTCGTGCTTGTGCTTTGAAAAAAATATTGCCTTTTAATTGATTGAGTGATGGGACCATTTGGCCATTGTATCTTTGTAAAGTTTGAGCGCCGATGTAGGGCGTTCTACCATAGTAATAGCCAGCATACCACATCGGGAGTTTAAATTTTTTGAGATAATGCCAAAAATCTTCCCATACTTTTCCTATGCCAATTGTGTGGTCAAGTACTTTAAAGCCAGAGACGCAGCCATCGCCATATTCCAAAATTTTAACTTGCTGATCGTCAGTATATTTTATGTCGATAATCATAAATGATACATCGGCCGGAATTGGGTTTTCTGGTGTTTCGTTAGAAAACGATTGATTAAAAAAAGCGGCTGATTTCCTTAATCTCGTGAGTTTTTCGTTAAACATTTCATCAATATTTACAGAATACTCAAACGGAGAAAAGTCTACCTTTGCGCTTGCTGGCAAGGTTATGCAGCACAGCGATAATAAAATGGCGTTGTAATTGAGTTTTTTCATGCGGTTTCCTTTCTTGAAACTTTATGATAATAATTTTCTCTTTTATGTGTGCATAGTAAGTAATATTTTGTCAAGGGGTCAATGATCTTGAAATAAGACGAAAAGCATGCTGGTTTACGATAATCTTGATTTAAAAAAAACTTTTTTGCTAATATCTTTTTTGCTATCATAGTGAAGCATTTATTTCATTGGATAGAGAGATGGAGAAGAAGTTTTTTGACGGGGGAGAGCATGAAGAAAGTAGTATTATTAGCTTTTGCGTATTGTTTCATGAGGGGGCTTTTGGGGGACAAAATCGTAGAAATGGAAACACATTTTAAAGTTCGGCCAGAACTTGATGTTTTTTTAAAAACTGGCGTTTCTTCACAGATTGTTCAAACTCATGAATGTACGAGAGCCATTTGCCAACAAGGCATAGTTTCTTTATCTCGAGATGCTGATATTAATGATGTTGTTGTTGCGGTTAATAGTGCTTATAGTTTGCATTTTGCTTCTTTGTTGGATGAAAATGATGAGCAAACTATTCAGCAACATATGCTTTACGAGTTACTTTCTAAACATTATGCATTGAGTTATTTACAGTCATTTTCTCGCTCGGCACAAGAGCGTTATCAAGAACTTATTGGCAACGAATCTTCACTCGAAAAAAGGCTGGTCATTGATTTTCAACAATTAATAAATGACAACGCACTAGCAGCAGACAAAGCAGCACTTTTGGGGCAGTATCTTTTAGAAAAGTACGATAACATTTCAGAGCTTCAAGCACCGATTAAGGCTGCCGTACTTGCCGCTATTGATGTGCTATCGTTGGCCATACCTGCGCATATTTTGATGACGCAGGGTGGTGATGATCGGTTATTTGTTTCCTCGCAGACTGGTCTTAATAAATATTATACTTCGTCGTTGCCAAGTGTTGACGTGATTATGCGCTCAAGTTGTACCAGCAGTTCACCATCGATGCATGCGTACCAACGAGCTGAGTTTATGCGTCGTTCTCTTTTAAAAAAAGCTTTGCAGTCATCAACTCTTGAACAATGTTTTGACCAGGCAATGGAATCTTTACGTCGTCAATTTAAACAGTATTTTCATGCCCAAGATAGTTGCATTGTAACGACGCCATCAGGTTCTGACGCTGAAATGATTATGACGTTGGCGGCCCTTGCTCGGCATCCGTTGTGGAAGTCTCGTGCGTATGTCAGTGGCCAACCATTAGTAACGACAATTTTAACGGCAGCAGGTGAAGTTGGTAGTTTGTCGTATGCTGGTGCGATGTGTACTCATTTGTCAGATTATTTGCCAAGTGGTGGACGTGTCAAAATTGGTACAAGTCTTGCTGGGTTGCCGGTAGGGGTAGTGCAAGGCATAAAAATTAATGCGCGCAATCAGATTGATGGTAGTGTGAGTGAATTACGTGATGTTGAAAATCAAATTGAAGCAACGCTTGCGCGTGTTGTTGGGCAAGAAAATCAAATAGCTGTTGTGCATTTGGTGCATTTCTCAAAAACTGGACTTTCTGTTCCGTCTTTTGATTTTGTAAAGCGCATGAAAAATTTATATGGTAAAAATTTGATCGTTATTGTTGATGCGGCACAATCACGTGTTGATGATACTATCATTCGTACTTATTTGGAGGCACAGTTTAATGTTTTCATTACCGGGTCAAAATTTTTTGCAGGCCCGCCATTTTCTGGATTAGTGTTTCTTACGCCTGATGAAGCGCTGGAATTTCAGAACCAAAGTAGTAACATTCCGGCTGCGTTTGGCGATTATTTTACTAAGTATGATGCCGATAGCCAATTGCCGGCATTACGAGATTCGTTTGCTCAGTGTTGCAATTATGGTTTGTGGTTACGCTTGGAAGCGACATATGCAGAAATGGAACGCTTTGGCGCTCTTGATTGCAGCGTACGGGATGCTGTTATTGGGCAATGGGTAGGCGGTGTTAGATCTTTGATACAGCAAAATAATTGTACGAGTTTGCTTGACGAAAAAATTTCTGATCATACTTCATGTGTTGTACCATTACTTGGTAATATTAATTCGGTGGTCGTCTTTTTACTTTCGTTGTCAGATGGGACGGAGCTTGATTTTGAGGCGCTTCAACGTATTCATATGTGGTTGACGCAAGATATTTCTCAAACTTTGCCAGACAAAGCTACCGACCAAGAGCGAGCTATTGCGCAACAAAAAATTCTGATTGGGCAACCTGTCAAATTGACGAGTGTGGGTAGAGAGTGTGCCGTGCTGCGCATTGCGCTGAGTGCTCCAATGATTTCTACGATGGCGCAAACGCCTTATTTAGAAAACGTTCGCGCCATGCTTAAGCAAGATAAAAAAATTATACAAAAACTTAACGTGATTGTGCGCAACTATTCATTTTTACAAGATTGTCTTGGTTCGGCTGAAAAGAAGTAAATGCTTTTGGTAAAAGATCCGAGAGTACTTGTTGGGCAATAGTGTGCATATCGGTGGTGATAACGACCAGATTCAGTCCGAATTCTGCCATGAATTGGCGGCATATGCCGCATGGGTAGGTATGTTTGTTGTGAGAGCCTGCAATAGCTATTGCTTTAAAATTTTTGTGTCCGTCAGAAACTGCTTTGACAAATGCAACACGCTCTGCACAAATTGCTGCGCCATATGATGCATTTTCTATATTGCAGCCCGTGTAAATAGATCCATCTTTTGTTTGTAAGGCGGCGCCAACTTGAAAGTTGGAATATGGTGAGTAGGCGTTTTTTTGAGCTTCATGTGCTTTATTTAAAAGTCCTTGTGGATTAATCATTATTTTGTACCAATCTTTTTAAGATTATTGATTTGAATAAAGTTTTTTTAATATCATAAACCGGTCACTGTTGTCAATCATCAAAAGGAGTATGGCCATGGTTTTATGTATAGCGATTTTTTGGTCAGTTTTTTTAGCAAGTAATTTTTTTGTAGATTTGTATGCAAGCGCCCAGCAGCTATTTCCTGCTCACATGAAAGCGTTACTTAACGATACGCTTGTTACCAAAATTAATGCTCGAGTAAAAGAGAAATTGAAAGCTGATATTTCGTTTATTGGTATTGATTTGAAATATAGCGAAGGGATTTTGAAAGTATGCGAATTTGTTGAAGCAAAAAATGCTTCGGCGTTGAGAAGTGAGGCGCTGGTCAATGAGGTACCGACCGTATTAAATGCGCCATACTGGATTTTCTTTTGGCATTACATGCGGCAGTTTAATATTCCCATTTGGTATGTTGGCAAAGATCCTCAACAAAATGTTATTTGTGATCACAGCATTACGTTATCAGAAAAGCTTTATTGGGATGACTTTTTGCGTTTGGGTGGTCGGTATGCTGCCAGTCTTGCTGAATTAAAAAATGATGTAATTTTTATGGAATGCCTTCTGGATGGTAAGCAGTTACGAAATATGAAAATTGATCATTTTGAGGATTATCAGGGTTTAATTATTTATGGGTATCGTGACGATCGTTTTTTAGAAAATAATCAGGCTCTTAAAGCTTTTCAAAAACAGTATCCACAGTTTTTAATTTTAGATGAACATTCAACATCTTTTGCGGCTAGTAAAAAACGAACGCGAGAATTGTTTATTGGTCCTGTTTTAGAGCAGTTTAGACCACGTTGGGGTTTGCATAAAAAGCTTTATACTTCACGATTGGCTGGCGATATTATAAAAAATTTACAAAGTGAGTATGTGGTAATAAAGCCATTAAATTCTGGCCGCAGTAATGGTGTTATCATTGTGCATTACGCAGAATTGGATGCTACTTTAAGAACTATTTTTGATGCCAAGCGTTATGCTTTTAATCATCGTCCCAAAGAATCGAGTACGTATGAATATTGGAAAGGCGATAAAAATAAATTTTTTCTTGCAGAAGAGTTTTGTCAGTCAAAAACGATCACGGTTTACGACCAGCCATATGATCCCACCATGCGTGTGTTTTGTATTATGCGCTACGACAACGGTACCATTTATACAACCATATTGCCGGGCTTTTGGAAGGTGCCGCCAAAATCTTTAATCGAAGATGGTACCTTTACTGACAAGCATAAGACGGTGCCCACCAGTAATAATAAGTTGAGAGGTATTCAAATTTCAGCTGCAGATATGAAGGGTGTTCGAACTCTTCTAAAAAAAATGATGCCTGAAGTTTATTTGAAAATGTTACAAAACAAATCATAAGCTCTTGGCTTGATAGTCCTGTTTGGTGCGCGCATAATTTTTAAGCATTTCAGTATAAATTTTTGGTACGGCATTGTTCATAATAGTTTGCATCATGGCAAAATCTTCAGGGTCTATTACTTGTCCACAATATTCACCTGGTAATCCGAGAGTGATGTGTTTTTTGATCAAATCACCTTCTTGGCTGAGTGGTATTTGAGGTGTTTTCCAACCTCCGCCCAGTAATGTCATTGAGATCGTGTTGCGCTCGTGGGTAACCACAAAAGCGAGTCGGAGTGTTGGGTTGTAGTCATTTCCATTGATCGTCAGTGTTTGTGACTGTATAAATTCTTCCACGATAAAGGTCTTATTTTTGTCTGTTTTCCAATAATCAAGATTTTTTTTGCCAGTTGTTTTATTTTTTTGTGACGCATCAAAAAGTAGATTGAGCGTTGTGTCAAGATCCTTTTGGGGGACAATGGTGACGCCCGTGCTCCATGTTGAATTAGTTGGTTTAAAAACGTACATTTCGCAATCAAAATCATTGATAATTTTTTCAGCAAAATTTGGAGTATAGTTTTTTGTATAAGTTTTCCAGCGTGGTTTAAATTGTTGAAGTTCAGGTTTTAAGAAAATACGGGACATGAGTTCTTTGTTGCCGGTAAACCATTGTGAGACATCGTTAAGCCATAAAAAATTTGGATAATATGCTTTAAATTTATCAACGATCGCATTTGATTTAAGAAGGTCTGCACCAAATGGTGAGGTATAAATAATTAACCCACCATAATTACTGAGTGCTTGTTTATCGGTAATATTCTTTTTGCTTTGTTTGATAAACAGAGGATCTTGGATAAGCTCGTCCAAATTTTTATGATATGCATAATGTTGTTCAAAAAAACTATCAAATTCGAGAGCTTCTGGTTTGTAGATTGGCCCTACAAACCAAACCGGTATATCAAATTGTTTTACGTAATGCCAAAATACCTTCCAGAATGGACTGTAAACAAAATACTTTTTATCATCAATTAAGAGGTTATATTTGCTTGTTGCAATACCTGGTACGGGGTTGAGTTCACAAATTTTTAGCGTGCCTTTGTTATATTTTATATCGGCACAAAAATAAGCGATGCTTGGTTGGTTGGTGACAGAAGAATCAAGGGGCATGGTTACTGTTCTTTTGAGAATTGATGCAATGGCCTGATTGTCAAAAGAAAGAGTATCTTTTTCGGTTGTTGATGTTGGTGGCGTGTAAAATTGTTCTTCGTGTTGATTGAGTGGTTGATTGTAAGCATCGAACAACTCATGGACAACCCCAAAAGATTTATTTACAAAAAAAAGAAGCAATAATAAAAAAAAATTTATTTTCATTGGTTATGTTCCTCGCGTGCATTAAGCATTCCTAAATACATTGTTGGCAATAAGGAGCCAAGTATTTTTTTAACGTCAACCATATCGCGTTGGCTTATCGGAATGCCAACATAAAAAGGGCCTTGAAAAGGAATAGTTACATTTTTTTCAATTAACGAAGCGCTAAAATCATCAACTGATTTGAGAGGAATTTTCCAAAAGCCACCAAAGATATTTAGCGAAATAACACCTTTATTGTGTGTTAAGCCAAAGACAATGCGCATGGTTGGTTGATAGCGCCTGTTGTTGCGTGTAATGAGGTGTGACTCAGCAAATTCTTCTACAATAAAATCTTTGCTGCGGTCACGTTTCCAATGGCTGAGCGAACGGTGAGCATGTGCTGAAATAGTATCAGTATCGCGTAAAATGAGTTTGAGGTGTTCATCGAGCTCCACTTTTTTTATAATATTTACGCCACGGCTTTGCATTGATTTGACTGGCTTGATTACTACAATATCACCGGGAATATCGCGTGCAATTTGTTGCGCAAGATTGGCGGTATATTGTTTGGGATACGTATGCCATATTGGTTTAAAATCATGTAAGTCGTTTTCTTCCAAAAGCTGAGCGGTAGCATTTTTAGCGGTATAAGAACGCGAAGCGTCATTGAGCAATAAAAAATTTGGATATTTTTTGCAAAATGCTTGTCGATTGCGGTATGTCTCGCCGCGAGGACGACGGTAAATGATTATACCTGCATAATCTTCAATTGCAGCATGTGCCGGCAATTTTTTTGTAGTATGTTTTTTAAAGAGTAATTTTGTTTCTAAATTTTTTAAACTTTTGGCGTACTTGCCGCCCAATGCTTTGAATGATCCATAATTCATACGGTCTTTTTCTGCAATCCAGCCAACAAACCAAACGGGAACATTGAACTTTGCCAAATATGGCCATAAAACTTCCCAATAGGGAGATACCATGCTTTCTTGTCTGCCGTTTACAAAAATTTTTGAGTCGGTAAGCCCTGCATGAGTAGACGCGCCAAGCTCGCAAATTTTTAGATTGCCGTTGTTATATTTAAAATCTAAAAAAAGAAAACTAATGTCCGGAGCTACATGATTTTGCTCTTTGGTTGTAAGAGTAATCGTTTCTCGTAAAAGATTGTTGATGACGTGGCGCCGGTGGGGTGTACTCAAAAGAGTCTTGAAACAAACAAAAAGAATTGCTAAGTAGACAAAATATTGCTTCATGACAGCCTTTCAATTTAAAACGTATTATTAAACATTACCGCTTTTAAAAGCGATAGATCAATAGTTTTAAAAAAAGATTGGATGAGGAGTATTATATGTTCAACAAAAAAATTATAATTTTTGTATTGGTTGGCTTAGTTGTTTCGGTATCTTTGCGAGCTGAACAAGATGTTTTTTTCGAACGGGCCTGTGAACTTTTCTACGAATATTTTGTTAGTAACGAAAAAGACAATATGCCAGTTGTCGTGCCGCTCAGTCCTACAGCATTGCAGAAAAAAATTGATTTTCGTATTGGTTTTATGGGAAAAACGGATGATGAATTACTTGATTTGATGGCTCACTATTTAAAATATAGCGTGAGAACAAATCATAAGAAATTTTGTAATCAAACATTTTCAGGCTCATCGCCAGCAGCTATGCTGGGTGAGGTTATGGCAGTGTTTTCAAATACCTCGATGTATACGTATGAAGTGGCGCCGGTAGCAACGCTGATTGAAGCGACCTTGCTGAATAAATTGTGTTCATTAGTTGGTTTTGAAAATGGAGAAGGTACGTTTGTGACGGGTGGCAGCAATGCTAATTTGATTGCGCTTTTGGCGGCGCGCAACGCCTTTTTGCCACGCGTAAAAGCAGAAGGACTGTATCATCGGCGCGATGAGTTAGTGATTTTTGTTTCAGATCAAGCGCATTATTCATTTAAAAAAGCAGCGCATGTTTTGGGGCTTGGCGAAGACAATGTGGTGTTGGTAGCCTCAGACGAGTACGGACGGATGTGCGTTGATAAGCTTGAAGCGGCTATTCAACAAGCGCTTGATGATGGTAAAATTCCTTTTTTTGTTGGGGCTACAATTGGTACCACGGTACTTGGAGCCATTGATCCATTGGCTGATATTGTGCCGCTGGTACGACAGTATGATTTATGGTTGCATGTTGATGCGGCGTTTGGCGGTTCTAATCTTTTATCACCAACGCGGCGTGCATTGTTGGCGGGTATTGAGCAGGCTCATTCGGTTGCCTGGGATTTTCATAAAGTGTTATCGGTGCCGCTTATGTGCTCGGTTATTTTATTTAATAAAGAAGGTATTTTGCGTGATATTAATAACGTGAGTGGAACAGAATATATCTTTCACGAAGCGACCAATGTTTTTGATCTTGGCCATTTTTCATTGCAATGTGGCCGACGGGTTGATGCGCTTAAGCTATGGCTCGATTGGCAAGCGTATGGTGACCAAGGCTATGAACAAAAAATTGATCACTTGGTTGATTTGGCGACGTATGCGTGTTGCGTGATTCAAGAAGACCCACGCTTATTTTTAATGTGTCTATCAGATTGGTTGCCGGTTTGTTTTCAATATGTTCCTACGTATTTGTCTTATGATAATGAGCATGACAGAAAAGACATTGATTTTTTTAATGTTGAACTCCGTAAACGCTTAGTTAAGCGAGGACGTTGGATGATTAATTATGCCTGGATTAAAGAGCGCATTGTGTTGCGATTGACCATGGTAAACCCAGCATTAACGTATGAAGATGTGGATGATTTTTTTGCTGAAATTATGAGTATTGGCCAAGAGCTTGAGCGTGATTATCAGCATGTTTTTGTACAGCGTGATTCTACTGATCATCATGCCCAGCATCAAGAAATAGTACAGAAGGCTTTGCGTGGTATTCACGGGTAAGAATTTCTTTAACGATTAAAAGATTTGGTGTACGATGCCAGCGTAGACTTGTTGGATTGTTATGAAAGGTTTGTATGATTGCTACCAGATTTTTATCGTTTTTTTTAGTAACGTTGTCACTCTGTTCTTCGTGTACTTTTTTTGCGCAAAAAAATGTTGATGATGTTAAAAATGAAAGCGTTCAGCCTTTCAAGTCCCCATCGGTGTTTGACTCGGCTGGTAAGCTAAATACAGATTTATTGTCATTGCTTGATTTGATGAATATTCAGCATGATGGCTCGTTGGCTGATGTAGTAACAAAAACACAAGCTCAATGGTTGAGGCAGGTTGGCAAAGAGCGCTGGGAAATGCCTGAATTTGTTGTTGATCAGCTCGATCAATTCTTATCGCTGCTTGACCGTCTTGGTTGTATTACGCAGGTAGCGCCAGCACAACAACACTACGACTATGCGTTGCTTTTGGGTGCAACATTGGCACGAATGCGCACCCGGTTAGGTTATTTAATTACGTTGTGGAACCAAGGAATTCGTTTCGATAAGCTTGTCTTATTGGGTGGCCAACGTATTTTGGAAAAAGATTTTGAAGGGCTGGATGCATTGTTAGATCGTGAAAATATTGATTTACCAATCAGAAAAGATTGGCAATTTTCAGGTACGCTGCCAACAACTGAAATGCAAATGATGGTGTTGGTGTATGACCAGGCAGAGATGCCCAAGGAAATGAGAAATGTGCCAGTTGTTATGGTTGATAGTCCCATGAGGCAGCGATCAGATGGAATGCCAACGCGACCAACGACTATTGATACGATTACTGATTGGTTGAAAACAAGTCCACTTGCCGGTTCGTGTCTTGTTCTTTCAAATCAGCCCTTTGTTCAGTATCAACATTCTGTAGTAAAAACAGCGTTGCCTGAACAATTCTTTGTAGAGACAGTTGGGCATGCTGTTGAAGGAGAAAATCATCACAAAGCTGTTTATCTAGATACCGTTGCTCGTTGGCTTTATCAAGAAAATAAACGATTGGGTCGCTAAAAAAGGAATAATAATGAAAAGGCTTGCGCTTATTAGAAAAAGAAGAAAAAATTAAAAATATACGTGCTTACTTACTTTTTGTAGTAACCATTCACAATAAAGTCGAGCAAAAGACCTTTAATGTTGTATTGTTATTTACTAAAAAACTCAAATTTGAAGGAGGGTGCGAATGAGTAAACGAGCGCGTTAAGCAATCGGCCTTAAAAGTGCTTGGGCTTAAAAATCCCAACCAAGGTCGCTAATTAAGAAGTACATAAATTTGTAGTACTTCGAAATTTGATTATTCATTGTTTATGAAAGGCTTATCATGATTACTCCCAGATATGTATCGTTTTTTTTAGTAACATTGTCACTCTGTTCGTCCGGTACTTTTTTTGCTCAAGAAAATGGTGATGGTTTTTATACTGCGATTGATTCGACGGGTAAACAGTTAGTTGTCAGTAGCGAAGAACGTGGCAAGGGACAGGACTTTGTTGAACCAAGTGCTGAAATCAGTGCCTTTATCGAAAAAATTAATGCATTATTGGACGAAGGTTTTCCTTCTGATGAAGTCTTGCGTTTATTAGAAAATGAGGCACCAACGCTTGCGCAGCTTGAGCCTTATACCTTTTTTTCTGATAAAGGGTATATGCGTAATTTAATTCATAAAACGGCTGATTATGATCTTTTATTAATGTGCTGGGGTCCGGGGCAGCAAACTCCAGTGCATGGGCACGAAGGTCAAAGAGGTTGGATTGTAGTACTTGATGGAAAGCTTGAATTTACTGATTACCAAGAAGAACCAGAAGGATCGGGTAAATTGGTGAGTGAGGTGGCTGTCAATGTTGGGCAAGCAGGGGATGCTGGTGGGCCAGCTGGTATTCATGTGGTTGCAAACGTTTTTGATACGCCTGCAATTTCATTACATTTTTACTCGTTGCCATTTGATCAATGCGAAGTGTATGATCTTGAATTGAATGAAACAAGAAAAGTGCCATTAGTTTATAATACTATTCGTGGCAAAATGATGCAGCCTTAAAAATTGATTTAGGGTATTGTATTAATAAAACGGAGGGGGCGTGGGATGCACTTAAATCGTACGATTGTTCAGATTTGTTATGTTGTGGTGGGATTTGGTTTTTATGGATTATTGGCGCAGGGAGAAGACATGAACGTTTCATCAGAAACATTGTCCGTAGAAAGTACTGCGTTTAAAGAGGGGCAGCCAATTCCACCACAGTATACTTGTGATGCGAACAATATATCGCCATCGTTATCGTGGGCAGGAGCGCCGCAAGGCACGGAAAGTTTTGTGTTGATTTGTGATGACCCTGATGCTCCTGGCAAAACATGGGTTCACTGGGTGATATTTAATATCCCTGCAGAAATAACAAGATTGCCTGAAAATATTGAACAAGGTAAGGAAGCGTTTGAAAATGGGATGCGGCAAGGCAAAACTGATTTTGGTAAAATTGGTTATGGCGGGCCGTGTCCGCCTTCTGGGGTACATCGCTATTTTTTTAAAATCTATGCTCTTTCAAAGAAGCTTGATCTTGCGCCAGGTGCTACTAAAAAAACGATTGAAGAAGCTATGAAAGGGAGCGTTCTTGGTTTTGGTCAATTGATGGGAACTTACCAACGTTCTGGCGGGTAGAGCTGCAAGAAATCTGTTTTTTTAAGAATTATTGAGCATTCACCGTTCTTTTTCTTATGCTTTACCAGGCTTATTAACAAGCTTTAGCATAAAGAAAGGGAGCTGGTGAATGCGTATTTTTTTATTGATAGTTTTAAAAAAAAATTGAATCTTTTAGCGATAGATTTTGAAAAGCCGTGGTGGCAAGTTATTGTCGATCAAAAGGGCTATTTGTCGTGTGCATTGATTGGTGAAATTATTGCATCGGCATTTCGGCCAATAGCTATTTTGTTAATCGGATGGATTTTTTCAATCCAGCGCTATGATTATTTTGGGTATTTATTTTTGGTGTGGGTGGGAGTTTATGGCATTCAGCTTGTCTCGCGTTTATTTAACAGCGTTGTGCAGCTGAATTGTGTTCACAGCGTTCATTATCGAGCGCATCAATTCTTTTTACAAGTTGATCCTATTTATCACGCACGTCGATCAAGTGGTACCATTTTGGGAAAAATAGAGAGAGCGTCAAAAGGGTATGAAGATTTTCTTGATGCGGTTATTGCTGAAATTTTACAAATGGTAGTGGGCGTTGTTACTGTTGTTGTTTCGCTTACCTGTTATTTGTGGTTACTGGGTTTGTGTGCGGGGTTTTTGCTGACCATCATTATGGTGGTTGGTGCGATTGCCGCCAAGCTTATTATTGTTCCGTACGAAAAAAAATTGATTCGTGTGGCAGACAGATCCCGCTCTGTTGGTGTTGAAAATTTAGCGCAAAATAATCTTATTCGGACTTGTTTTGCGTCCAATGAAGTTGATGAACGTTTGTGTGAAAAAGATAAGCGCTTGATGCATAAAGAAGGTAAGTTATGGTTTCTGTACAACTACATTTATGCTTTTATAAAAATTCTTTATGTGAGTAGTATTTTTGTGATTGGTGCCTGGTTACTTTCGTTGGTAAAAAGTGGGCAACTTGAGGCAGCATTGGGGTTTTCGCTTTTGTTGATGTACTTGCGTGGTACGCACGAAATTGTTAAAGTTGAAAAACCGATTCGTAAAATTTTAACGTATTCAACAAGAATCAGTGACTTGTTTTCTTACGTTCATGAATTTGGTAAACAAACGTATCCTGTTTTGCAAATGGTTGAAGCCAACTGTCATTTAACTATTACGCAAGTTCCGCGGCCGCAATTTTCGCTTCAGGCTCTCGATATCTTTTTTGATTACGATGCAACGACAAAAATTTTTGAAGGACATACGTTGAAGCTTGATGTTGCGTCTACGCAAATGAATAAGCTTTATGGTGTGATTGGGCCTTCAGGTATTGGGAAAAGCACGTTGTTTTCAATTTTAGGTGCGCAGCTGCGTCCAACTGCTGGCAAAATTTTTGTTGATAATGTTGATATTTATCAAATTGATGACATGGCGCGTCGGCGCCTCATTGCCGTGCAATGTCAAGTAGCAACTAGCATTCGCGGAACCGTAAAACATAATGTTTTGTTTGGGTTGCCCGCCAATACCAATCTTTATAGTGATGATCAAGTTTGTGAGTTGTTAGAAAAAGTTGGGTTGTGGTCGCTGTTTGAAAAAAAACAAGGGTTGACAACATTTGTTGGCGAGGGTGGCTTTACGTTGTCTGGCGGTCAACGCCAACGGCTTAATTTTACTAATTTGTATTTGCGTGCCATGCATTTTAAACCACATCTTATTTTGATTGATGAACCAACGAGTAGTCTTGATGAAATGAGTGAAAAGGCAATCACTGATATGATTGCCTTTTTGGCTGAAAATGCAGTGACTATCGTTATTGCGCATCGACTTAAAACGTTGGATCGTGCGGTAGGGTTGCTTGATTTTTCATTACTTGCTCGTGACAAAGAATTGCGCTTTGTGTCGCATGAGCAGCTTGAAAAACAATCTGCTTACTATCGAAGCTTGTTGGTTGGGAATGAGTCGTTTGATGATTAAGCGGTAGCTGGTGCCGGTTTTTCCTCAGAATGAGTATTCCATGAGAGAGAGCGGTGCATTTTTTGCAAATGTTTTACTTTGATTTTTACTGCCTCAAAAAGAGCATCTTGGTTGTCTTCAATAGCTTTACTCATATGGGTACTTAAACGCGCAAATTCGGTTGGGGTGTACTCAAACTTGCTGGTAGGGTAGTCAAGTTCATTGGGAACGTATACAACAATTGGTATGGTCATGTCATGAGAATCCATAAAAATTGAAACACGTTGTTCATCAAGTTTTGTATAATCAATGCGTGGAAATTTATGCCCATTTTTTTGTGCGTAGTCTATGGCTTTTTTCAACTCATCGCCTATTTTTCCGCCCATTGATGCATCGCAGAAAATATAAATATCGACATCGCGGCGTAGCATTGGCGGGAGCGGTAAGTTAAACCCAATGCCGCCATCCATCAGTGTGAGATGTTTTTCGTTTCGCATTGCTTGAGAGCGCATACCGTAGGTAAAATTACGGATTTTTGCGGCAGTTGCGCGCCAACCGCCTACGTGCGTTACGTTGGCAATTTTTTCAAGTGTCGAAGCTAATGCTGTGCTGGTAAAGTTATCTTTAAAAATTCTTATTAAGTCACGAGCATTGACTGAAAATGCCGAACCAAAAATGCCCATCAAGTAACCAAAAGTTTGTTCTGAATCAACTGATGTGGCAACGCCATTTTCAAAGGTGCTATTAAAGGCTTTGGTTGGAATAAAAGCATTTAGTTCGTGCGAGCCTATTTCAAAGGGAGAGTATTCAAACCATGCGTAGTTTTCGTAAAAGGTTCCTATTGAAGTAAAAATTGGAACCGGAAAATTGCCGGTTTCCAAATTGACTGCCAATTCAGAAAGGTATATTTTTCGTCCGCCTGGTGTTAAATTACGCATGAAGGCATTTGCGAGTAAAATGCCCCAGATATCGACAAGGCTTGTATCTTGTTCGTGTTTGATTTTTTTATACAAAGTTCTATAAACCGCTTCAAGGCTGAGTGGGGTGGTGAGTAAATGTGTTGCTATTTGATCTTGGAGTAAGGGCTGAAGAAGTTTTAAGGGAATATTTTGTGCCATCCAGTTGCCTAAAAACCAGGTCGAGCCTGACAGCGTTGCCATGTACATTATCGCATCCAGCATGTCGATATTTTGAAGGCCTTTGGTAAGGCCAAGTGTTGCAATCGTGGCGCGGTAGCCGCCGCCGCTGGCAATGACGCTGATATTAGGAAGATGCTTGTACGAGAGTCTTTCAGATACAATATTTTCAATACAATTTCTGACGCGTGGCAAGCGCTTTTTGACCGCATTAATTTCGCCCGCAGAAAGATCTTGCCCTTCACGAACGTAAGCAATTTCTCGTTGAGTTGAAATACGAGCGTCTTCGTCTTTTTCGAGTGCTTCAAAATTGACAATGTCGTGCATTAATGAAAAGCTGGCGTTGTTGATTGGCTGCAATGTTTCAATGGAAAAATCTTTGAAGTTTGGATTAAATTCGTTGAGTGTTGGGGCTGGAGGGGTATTTGCGTGTACTAAGAGCTGGCATGAAAATGCGAAAGAGAAAAAGCTAGTTATTCTTTTTGATGTCTTCATAATAATCTCCTTTTTTTAGATTTTATTTAAACAAAATCAAGACGTCGCTTGAGCCTCCGTATGCTGATATACGCAAAGAGAACAGTGACGCTTAGCGCGACTGGTGCGCAGATGAAAAATGGTAGAGAATCTTTTGGATCTAAAACGCAAGCGCGTAAGCCTTCGGTGATATAAATAAATGGATTTAATAAACAGATATAAGAAAATTTGGGAGAAAAATTGTTCAGTGCATGCCACGAAAATTGAGAGCCGCCGAAAAACCAAATGGGAAACAAAAAGCGTGGCCAGATAATATTGAGGCTTCTCATGTCTGGTAAAATACTGGAAATGAGTAGACTCAAAAAAGCAGAAAAAAAATTGGTTAAAATAAAAAATGGGATGAATTTTAAAAGAGAAAAGTGGCTCAAGTCTAACTTGCTCAACAGTATTAATTTTGCGATTGGGAAAATAAATATTGAAAGAAGACTGGTAAGAAAAGTATAGCCACATGCTTTTTGTATGATAATCAACCACGATGGCAAGGGCAATGTTAATTCATACGCAATGATTTGCTCGCCGCAAAGATCTGAAACAAAGTTTGCGGTATGATCAAATACAAAAAATATACTCCAGCAGGCCATGCCGCCAATGGCAAAGCAGGGGCCAAAAGATGCTGTCATGCCCAATGATGGGAAAACGTACGAGGTAACAAAGATAGTGCTTATTGCCCATACGATAGTATCGATGATTGAGTTTGGTATATTTTTTCGTAAAATAAGCAGATCTTTTTTGCATAAAAACCAAAAAGTCTTAGCGTACGATTGTATTTTTTTCATAACTTTTTCTTTATGCTGGATTCATAAAAAATGCCGGCCACATCTCTGACCGGCATCATAACGTTGTTGGTTGTTAAAATCAAGCTTACACAAAATCAAGGCGTTTTTTAAGGCGTTTGATAGCGATGATACCAAACAGTGCGGCAAACAAAAAGCAGCATGCCGACGCATGGCCAGAAAGGCAGTGCGCTTTCTTGTCCCAGCACGGCAGCGCGCATCCCTTCCATGCCGTAAATAAATGGATTAGCAAGGCATGCGTATGCCAATTTTGGTGACAATTGTTCTAACGTGCTCCATGGATATTGTGAGCAACCAAAAAACCACAGAGGAAAAATAATTTGATGCCAGACTTTCATGATTTGAGACATGCTAGCGACCACGCTCACCATCAGCAAGCCAAAAAAGCTTGAAAAAATATGAATAGCAAAAAAGATAATGACAAACTTGATGTATGAAAACTGTGTCAAATTTAAATTATCAAATAATAGTAGTTTGCTGATCGGTAATATAATGAAACTGATTGTTGATGCTTTAAAAACGTAGCTTATCGACCGTTGTACAAATATAAGCCATGAAGGCATTGGTAATGTTAAAGGAAACGAAATGGTTTGGTTGCCTTCCAGATCGCTTACAAAAGTTGTAGCGGCGCCAAAGCTTTCATACAAACTTGCAGAAGCAATTGATGAAATTGCCATAAACGCGCCATAGTTTTTTGTAATGCCAAGAAGTGGAAAAATGTAAGCGCTTACCAATACCGTTGGGATAACCCACGATAACGTATTAATGATTTGTTCAACGGCAATGCCGCTATAAATAGTCATGTCTGCTCTGACCAATTGCCACGTTAACCGTGCGTAAGCCAGCCAGCGATGTTCTTGTTTTGTAACCATAATTAATTCCTTAATTTTAAAATAAATTTAGCGTGTTTCTTCATGCATTAATTGCAAGAATACTTCTTCTAAATTACTCTTTTGATAGACCGATTTTAAATTTTCTGGTGTATCAATGAGTTTGATATTCCCTTTATCCAGAACGCAAATGCGGTCTGAAAGTACTTCGGCTTCGTCCAAATAATGGGTGGTGAGTATCACAGAAACTCCTTCGTTTTTCAAATCGCGGATACTTTCCCATAACTGATGACGAATGTGCGGATCAAGTCCAACGGTTGGTTCGTCTAAAATTACCAACAGTGGATTGTGCATGAGTGCGCGAGCAATCATAGCGCGTTGCTTGTAACCGCCCGACAAAATTGATGATGATGAATCAGCATATTGTTTGAGTTCATATTTTTTCATCAGCTCATTTTTGCGTATTTGAATAGCGTCTTCGGTCATGCCGTAATAGCGCCCAGCAAATACTAAATTTTGCTCAATCGTTAGCGCAGGATCAAGATTGGGCTTTTGTGGGCAGTAGCCAATAATGCGGCGATAGTTTGCGATATCGGCGTAAATTGATTTCTCTTCAAATAAAATGCTGCCCGAGGTTGCTGGGTGGCGTGTTGCCAAAATTGACGATAGTGTTGTTTTGCCGGCACCATTAACACCAAGTAGACCTATGATTTCGCCGCGATGAATATCAAGACTAATCCCTTTGAGCGCCTTGATGGTGCGTTTTTTGTCTGCATATTCTTTGGTGACGTTGTGAATACGAATCAGTACGTTTGACGACATAATCGTTCCTTAGTTTTTTTTATGTGTGCACAATGACGATGCGCATAAAAAAATGAGCATGACTATTGCACATAACTATTGTTTTAATAACACAAAAATGAAATAAATAGTAAGCGAACACACGAATAATAAAAATAAAACGCTTCTTGTTTTTTCAAACAAGGTGTGCTGCTTGTAAATGATTTGGCCTGGTCGCTAACGTACGAGAACGTCAGAGCAGGCGGTAAAGACGGTTGTTACCATGATCTTTTCCTCCCACAAATCTGTGGTTTTGAAAACGTAAGATTATATTTTCTATTTTTACCAAAAAAATTATTGAACGTCAAAGAAATGTAATTTTTTGCAAAAAAGTTTGATTTTGGGTATGGTTCTTGGGCTTTAAAAAAAATCATAATATTGGATGATGCGATGGTAAAAAAAATTTTGACTACAAAAAAATAGCAATTATTGGTTGTAGTGGGTCTGGTAAAACTACGTTAGCACGAGTACTTGAGGGGCGACTAAAATTACTGGTATATCATCTGGATGTGTATTTTTGGTTACCGCAGTGGGTAGAGCGTGATTATGATCGGTTTAAAAAAATACATGCCGAGCTTTGTGCTCGCGATGAGTGGATTATTGATGGGAGTCAGGTGCGAACTATCCCGCATCGCGTTGTTGCTGCAGATCTTGTTATTTTTCTCGATATGCCGCGTCGTGTTTGTTTATGGCGAATTTTTAAACGATGGTGGCAATGGCGTTTTTATCGTCGTGCTGATTTGGCAGACGGTTGCCAGGAGCGTTTGTCATTCAAATTTTTTTGGTACGTCTGGTGTTATCAAAAAAAATATCGGCCGCGTGTTATAGCGGCGCTTGAGCACGCCGATCGAAAAGTACCCGTTATTATTATGCATTCGGCCGGTGAGGTAGCTGATTTTTTGGCACGATGGTAACCGTTAAACTTTTTAATAAATCAGCAACTTCGTGAGGGCTGCGCAAAATAATAATTGTTTTGCCAGTATGTTTTTGTTCTTCAAGATTATGTAGTACGATTGGCCGCCAGGTATTTTGAAAATTTAAAATGTAGGCCAAAAAATGGCGGTTGAGTGAATCGTGACAACCGGGGGCAAGATCTGGGCGTTGCTTGTTGCGAAAAGCAACCCAGCGCGTTAAAACGCGCCACCAATAAATGTGCCGCGAAAAATCTAAAAAAATAATAACGTCGGCTCGCGTGCAACGTTCAACTTGTGTAAGTATTTGGTTGCCATCAATAATCCATAGTTGCCCAGCGCAGAGTTGTTGGTGCACTTGTTGAAAAAAATCTTTGTCTGGTGCCTGCCAGCCGGCCTGCCAGTAGTAGCGATCTAAATGGTGGACTGGCAAGTTGAGCAATGTGCCAAGAGAGCGAGCAAGCGTTGTTTTGCCGGTGCCGCTGCAACCTAAAATGGCGATGCGTTGAGCATGGCGTAAGCTTTCTGTTTGCTCGGTTCGCACGTTTTTTAGGCCATAAAAATTTTGAGCATATTATAATTTGAAACACCGTAAGTATTGTCAGGATGGCGGTGTACTGGTGCGCTCATACGCAGCAATGAACGTTTTTGTGCCAATTTGGTAATTCTATTTTTGAGAGGATTGGTTGATGGCATTTCTTGTGATTCTGGTGTGCTTTGCCAAAAGAGCATGCGTTGCCACCATTTTTTTTTGATAGGATTTTGTGTTGTGTCTTGTTCGGTGAATGGCTCGAGTAAATAAATTTTGTCGTTGGTTATATCGACGTTAAAATAATGACCAAAGTCATCGTGTTTGATGGTGCCAATAGCTTCAAGGTGGGTGATGCGGGCAAATTTATAACCAGCGTTATTAATTGTTGATTCATAAGTTTTTTCAAGGTCGTCGAATGTTAGTGCATTTCCTGAGTTGAGATTGAGCGTTAGTTGTTTTTTTTGCAGATCAATATTTCTGTTTTCAATACTTTTTAGTGCTTTATTTTTTAATTGTGCAAAAGACTTTTGTAGCGATTTAATGCAGTAAGAACAGGTAACATCATCAACTTTAATGGTTGTTTTAGTAATTTCTGCTTTCAAAAAAATTGGAGATATTGTAATCAAAAAAAAGAGTAAATATATTTTTTTTATCATCATGTACCTATTCTCTAGATAAAATCTTTCTTTCATGTTTTTACTGAAAAAAGTTATACCAGGTTATGCTCTTTTTGCAAGATTGTTGCGCATAGTTTTTGTGTGACATATAACTTCTTCCCGTTCAGCTGTTGCAAGAAGCGCAAGGTGTGTGGTTGATGCGGCGTTCAATAACGCGCCCTTATGATAAAGCGCAGATAACGCTTTCAGAAGCTATTCAACGTAATTATTTTGAACAAATAAAAACAAAGTGGTTAAAGGACGAGATTTACCAAGAAAGTCAGTTGGTGACCAGTTATGTTAAAACGGTACAGCTGTGTTGGTACAATTGGCATGAATTTAAGATGATACTAGAAAAGGTGGGCTTTCGCAACGTACAAATGTACGGTAACTACACCCACCTTGAAGCTTCTGAGAAAAACGATGTAATCGTTTTTTCTACGCAAAAATAGCTTAAATATTTTCGATTCGAACAACCGTGATTGGCTGACGATGGCCTCTTTTCACGCGGCTTTTTGTACGTCTTTTGAATTTGAAAATAATGATTTTTGGACCTTGAGTTTGTTTAACGATGCTCGCTTTAATTGCTGCACCCTCAACAAATGGTTGGCCAAATTCAAATTGACCTTCGCTTTGTTTTCTGAATAATACTTCAGAAAAGGTCAATGGAGTTCCGGCTTCGCCTTCAATTTTTTCAATAGCGACGGTTTGGCCTGGAATTGCTTGGTATTGTTTGCCGCCTGTTTGAAAAATTGCGTATTTTTCGAACACTGGCTTTGCTAATGCTTCACTCATGGTTTTTATGCCTTTCAGACTCGCAGCATATAAAAATAGCGCTTACTTATCGTACGATCAAAAATTTGCTTGTTTATGACTACTAATTCTAGCAAAGATGCTTATTTTGTCCAGCCTTAAGCTGTATAAAATAAGCCTTTAATTACGAGAGGCTCTTTGGACAGTTGCCCAAAGAGCCTCGTTAACCAGGATGTATTTCAAGGTTTATGCGCCGGCGAGCATCTTTAACGGTGCAAGCTCAGGCATTTGTTCAATTAACAGGTCGATAGCGATCGCTCTATTTTTGATAATTAATTTAAAGGTTTCGTGTCCAAAGAACTCTGTTAATTCGCTAATTTCATGGGCCGTAAGGCTTGTTGCCAAGACATCAATTGTAGTTTCGTGAATAATATCTGCTGTAAGTTCTGGATCGAGCGTGATGTTATAAACTTCCAACAAGTTTGCATATTGTAATGATGCAAAGTATAAGCCTGTTTGAATGAGTGACTTTACCGTGTCGTAGTTAGCTGCTTTCAGAAGCTTTTCAACCAATGCTTTTTGTTCATGATTTGCCGTTGCTTGCGGTTGGTGCTTTATGGTTGGAATAACGTGATTGTATTCTTTTTTAAGTGATTCTAAGTTTTCGACTACATCAGCCGGCATTGTTTGTGAAAGTTTTTCAAGTGTTTGTGTGCCTATTTTGCTTGCTACTGCTGGCAGCTTATCAAGCAATGCTTTGTTTTTATTTTTAAAGGCTAAGCAATAACCAAGACTTGCTGGTCGGTATTCTATCAAGCCTGCAAGTTTACATACGGCTTTTATATTAACGCCGGAAAGTTGTTGGTTTACTTTGTTGGTTGTTTCTTTGAGAAAAGTACTAATCTTTGATGAAAGACTTTCGGTTGCTGGTTCTGTTGCGTAGGCCATACTGTTGCTTAAAACAAGGACCATGCATAAGCTTAACAAAGCTCGTTTTTTCATAAAATTTATCATGATAAAGACCTCCTCTTATCATTTTCATTATGTTATTTCAACATTTACGCGAGTGTCGATTGCCAGTTGTTAAATATTCTTCCTATTTCATTTTCCAATTTACAGCTCTTTAAAACAAACTCAGCTCCGTGTTTTGATATCAAAAAATCTTGAAGTTGTTGCGTGTCGAGCTTAAGTTCATTCATTAGAATGTGAACTTCTGGTGTTAAACGTCTGACAAGGCTGCTTGTATCGATCCATTTAAGAACGGTGTGCAAGTCTGCCATGATGGTAAATGCCGTTTTTAAAAGATCATGAGTATTTGCATGCTCAGGCAAGAGCTCCGGCTCTTTACTTAATAAAGAAGCAATAGCTGCCATTGCTTTTGCTTGCATTTCTTGCTTGAACTTTATTACTTTGGCTGCTTCGCAGTTTCCTTTACTAAAGAACGTGCGTGCATGTTCAAGTGCATCTGCAGAGAAGTTTTTTTCTAAAAACTTTGCATAGCTTTCTTGAAGCTTTTGCAGTTTGTCGCTCTCAATTGATGGCGGAGTTTGAGATTTGCGTTTTGTTTGTAGTGCTTGTTTTGCAAGATCTTCAAACTTGATTGCTTCAAAAAACTGGCTGTTTGCCATCACTAGTGACCACATACTGGTTGTAAGACTTATAACCAATGCACATACAAAGAGGTAAAATTTTTTCATAAGCATATACCTCGCTTTTGAATAGTTCCTATAACGACACAAAGAATGTTAAGTAGAAAAGCCCCCCCAACGTACAAGCTTTAAAACTTAATTGAGTATAAAACAAGTATAAATTTTGGCCCTAGAGCCGTCAAACGCCTTTAATATATTCAAATATGAAAATATTGAGGTGGTAAATAGGTCGTTTTCCACTTATTTTTAAAAAGGGTGAAAAAATGTTACCAATTTGAAATATCTGAAAGGAGGGGATTCATGACCGCTGGCTCAGCCAAAGGTACTTCAATGATTTTTGGAATGCTGCTGAGCGCAGAGTCTTTAATGAGCTCTTGCAGTACAGGAGTGCCAATCAGGCCTTTGCCGGGTAAGGCATGGCGGTCTTTTTTGCTACCCATCGGTTCTAGCGAATCATTAAAATGAATGAGTTTTATAGCGCTTAAACCAATGGTTTTTTTAAGAAGATTAATAAATTCCTCCTTGTTTGCCAAATCATAGCCAAATGAGAAGGCATGCGAAAAATCGACACAAAAGGCCACTTTTTCGGGGAAATCGAGGAATTGCTTAATCAGAGTGAAATCCTGGAAATCGCTGCCCAGGGAGAGGTTGCCATGAGCAGTGTTTTCCAGTAAAATTTGAATATTTTTTGTATCTTTTAGCACCGCATTGAGCGTCGTACAGAGCGTTTTTATGCCTAATAGCTTATTTTCTTCTGCGCTCAAGTCTGGCTTATGCCAGGTTGCTGAGCCGCAGTGTAGCACAATATAAGGAATGTCGAGGCGCTGTGCCAGCTCGATTTCTTGTTTTAAGAGCTTACGCGAAATGTCTTGTGTTGCTTTTTTGCCTGATGCTGGGTTGATCCAGTACGAGCTGTGGATAAAGATCTCTGAAAAATTTTCCCGCTTAAGCTTGATAAAAGCCTCCTGCTCTTCGGTGCTAAACTTTATGTATTTTGAATCACGGTTTGTTGGGCTTAGGAAAAATTGAACATAACGAATATGATAGTCCTTGGCATTGTTAAGAACCTCAACAATGCTATCTTTCAAGCGAACATGCAAGCCGATCTTGTGGTTATAGATCAATTCCTTCCTTTAACTTCTTCTTTTCAAAATAGGGAACAAGGGCATCAAAAAAGTCTTGTTTTACCTTTTTAAGGCCTGCCGCAGAGTCAGATTCAAATCGTAGGCAAATAACATTTTGTGTGTTAGAAGCGCGCGCCAAGCCCCATCCATAAGCCATTTGAGCGCGAATACCGTCTATGGTTATTATATCCGCATCAGTGCGCGCTGCAAAAATATTTTTTACATGATCAACAATAATGCCCTTTTCTGCTTCTGAAACGCAAGCGATTCGAAATTCTGGCGAGCTTACTTTGGCGGGAAATGAAGCGATCAGATTTTCGAGAGTTTCATTACTTTCTTGGATAATTTCAAAAAGGCGCATGGCAGCATAAATGCCATCATCATAGCCAAAATAGCGATCGCTAAAGAAAAAATGGCAACTGAGTTCGCCAGCTAGCAGTGCTTTGTGTTTGATCATTTGTTCTTTAATGATTGAATGGCCAGAGGGCGATATGATCGGATTGGCCCCCAGTTGTTGTAAGACCTCGGTCAGGCTGGCGGAGCTTTTTATATCAAATACCACGGTTGCTTTGGGATTATTTTTTAATACTTTTTGAGCAAAAAGGGCGAGGAGTTGGTCGCCGGGCACCAAAAAACCGTTATGTGTCATGGGTGCCATGCGGTCGCAATCGCCATCAAGCCCGATACCAAACTTAAACCATGAGCTGCGGTCCAGTTCGCCTTTGACTGCTAGCATATTTTTTTTAACGGTCGGATCAGCTTCGTGGTGAGGGAAGGTGCCGTCAACTTCAGTAAACAACAGCTTAACGTTGCCCCACTTCATTTTTTCAACCAATGCAGGAAATACCGTGCCGGCAGTCCCATTGCCGCAGTCGATTACCACATCAAGCTTAGCATTCTGCAAATGGCGGAATTTTTCTGATAAGTAATTAATGTACTCAGTGATCATGTCATAATCTCTGATTGATCCCTTTTGTGTGTTTTTTTCAGCAAATGCTTTGGTTTGATAAATCTTTTTTATTTCTTGAATTTCTTTTCCCCACACCGCCCATATTTTGATGCCGTTATATTCTTTGGGATTGTGTGATGCCGTGATGCAAATGCCGCCTGGCGTGTTAAAAAAATGAACCGAAAAATAAACAACGGGTGTTGGTACTATGCCGATGTTAATAATATCAAGGCCGTGATCAAGGAAGGCTTGCATGACGTGTTTAGTTATTGATTGTCCGTGAGTACGGCCATCTCTACCAACAACCATGGTGGTCAGGTGGGGATGTTTTTTCTTTAAAAACGTAACAATAGCTTGGCCAAGATCGTAAGCCTGGTCGATGGGTAATTCAGTGTCTACAATGCCTCGAATGTCATATTCGCGGAAAATACAGTCGTTCATGAGGATCTCCTTTTTGCTTCATGCGCGGGGGTGGCAGTATCTTAAATGTTCAATGCCGGGAATAGATCCTGGTACTATAGTATAATTTTTGTCGAAATAGAAGGGCCGTAAAATCTCTACAGACTTTCTGTTTCCGCTTTTCTTATTTCCATGTCGGCAATTTTTTCTTGCACATCTTGTTTAAAGCGGTTGATGGTGCCGGCAATATAGTTATGATAAAATTTGACCGTCAAATTTTGTACTAACTCAAAAATAATGGCAACTAAATCAAGCAGCTTGTCAAAAATGTGTTGAGCAATGCGGCGCCAATAAAGCTTTTCTGTTGGTTTTTGTTCATGTTCGGTCAGTAACAAATATGCTTGAATGACTGGTACCGAATCAAATCGTGCGCGCAGTTCTTTAATGAGTTCTTTTAATTCTTGGTACATGGTTGAGTAAGTAAGATTTTTTTTATCTAATTCTTCAATTGATTTGTTAATTAACTCGATATCTTTGTTTACTTGTTCTTTTACGGGTCCTGAAACGGCATTTTTATCAGCTATAGATTTTTTTTTTTGCTCCTCAATGGCCGCAGGCGAAAGCATCCAATCTTTAATTTGCTTGAGAGAATTTATAAGCCATGCCGTAAACTTGGCGAGTGTGTTTTCGATAGTTTTTGATTCTCTTGGTTTTTCTGTTGCTGGTGTTGTTACTGTCGCTGGTTGTTCTTTGGCAAGTTCGCCCAAGGTTACGGTTGGATATTGTGCTTGTAGCGTTTTTATTGTTTGGTCGATCAGTGCGATTTGAACTTTTATGGCGGTTATATTTTCATGAAATGTTTGAGCAAATGAGCTATCAATAAATTCTCTGATTATTTTGATGTCGGCAATCAGTTTCTTAATTTTATCTAAATCAGCCTGAGCATTTTTTTCGGTATCTTTTTGTAAAACATTAAAGCCAATGTCCTTTGCTTCAGTTGCTTTGTTTTGTGCGTCACCAATTTTTGTGTCAAGCTCGCTTAATTGTTTTTTCAAAGCTGCTTTGCTGGCTTGTATTGCTTTCAGGCTAGCATCAATTTGAATGAGTTCTTTTTTGTGGAATGAGAGTGATTCTTTGATGGTTGTTGGTGGTGTTGGCGTAGGCATATGTATAGGTTGTGTTGCCACGGTGGCAACAACTGGAGCTGGTGCTGTGGTCGGCATGCCTGGCATTGTGGTGGGAGTTGCTGGTTTTGCAGCAGTAGCGGTTGTTGCAGGAAGTGTGGCAACGGTAGGCATACTAATCGGCTTTGCTGATACTACTGGGATTGGCATAGTGGGAAGAGCAGGTGTAGGTTTTGCAACAGCAGGTGATGCTGGTGGCATGCTGAATATTGGTGTGGTGAATAAAAGTGTTGATATAAGGACATTGATAAAAAATAATCGAGAAATAAATTGGTTCATTTGGACTCTCCTTTTTTAACATCTGAGTTACTGAGATTTGGTTGTTGCGCTATGACTGGCGCAAGTTTTTCTAATGTCTTTTCCTCAATTTGGCCGGCAATAAAGCCGTATCGTTGTTCGAGCGTGTCTAATTGTGCCGCTAGTTCGTGAAACATTTTTTTAAATTCGTCGCTTCGTTTGTTGATTGCTTGAATACTTTCTTCAATTTGAGGAGTAAGTACGGCAGCTTCTTCCATAATTTTATTTTTTGTGCCTGATTCATCGCCTGGTATTTCTTTGATGTTTTCAAGATCTATAGTGTCGGGCCAGGTTAATTGTGTTGATTCAGCTTCGTCGGCCTGTTCTTTGTCGTCTTTTTCGTTATCATCTTTTTCATCTGATTGATCGTCCCCTGATTCTTTGGTGCTTGTTTTTTTTCCGCTGCTGTTTTTATTTTTTTTTGCAGATTTTGTGTTTGTGGTATCTGAATCTGATGAATCGTCTTTTTCTTCAGCGTCATCTGTTTCTTCTTTTTCATCATTTTGTTTAATTGCGACTTTTGGTTTGAGGGTAGGTTTTTGAGGGGCTGGCTTATGGGTGCTTTTTGATTGAGACTTTTTAGGTGCTTTTTGATTTGCGGGGGGCATGCTCATAAGTGGAGCATGGTTTGATAAAACAGAGGTTATGAGAAGTATGAAAATTGCTTTGATTATGTTCATTAATTCCTCTTAATTCAATTATAAAACTTTTTGGCACTGATTGTTTCCATAAAATTCTGTTTGGTTGTTAATTTTTTTGTAGCGCATGAATGAATAAAAAAGCTTATCTAAAAGCATATCAAGCTTGAAACGATAAAATCAATTGTTTATGAGTATTATCGCTTAGATAGCTGTTGTAGAGCTCTTTAGCCTGTTGTTTTTGACCATTAAGAACGATGAATGATAGGGCGGTTAAGACTGGTGTTTTGAGTAACAGATGGGGTTGGTTAGAAAAAATATTTTTGTACAAAAAATGATTGCTTTTTTTAGGTCGGTGAGATAAAATTAAAACATAGCTTAGATAACCTCCATTTCCCCTGTCCAAGACGTCCGTCTGGATGGGGGTTTTTTATTTAAAAGAAAAATAAAAAATTCTACCTGTAAATTTTATGTTCGGTGATGAGTGATAGATATGCAGAAATTTAAAATAGTCGTCGCGTACGATGGCACCGATTTTCATGGTTGGCAAATACAGCCAGAAGCAGTAACGGTTGCGTCTTGTTTACAAAATACGTTTAAGCGTATTTTTAATAAAGAAATCAGTGTACTGGGTACCTCGCGGACCGATGCTGGTGTTCACGCGCTTGGGCAAGTAGCAACGTTTTATACCGACCTTCCTCTTTCTGAAGAAATGATAAAAAAAGTGTGGAATAACGGATTGCCCAAGACTATTCTTATTCGGTCGTTGGAAAAGGTTGACGCAGCCTTTCATCCGTGGTCCAAGGTCAAGCAAAAAATCTATTACTATCATCTGTTTCTAAAACGGCCATTGCCACATGTGGCCCGGTATGGCTGGTTGTATGAATTTATCAAAAGTGTAGATATTGATAAGTTTGAAGAGTGTCTCAAAATTTATCAGGGTACGCACGACTTTGCTTCGTTTTGTAAGCTTGAAGAAGAGAAATCGACTATTCGAACGATTGATGAAATACGGCTTGAAAAACTTCCTCATTGGTCTACACTGCGCGTTGTTGTAAAGTCGCAAGGCTTTTTACGCTTTCAAATTAGAAGAATGGTTGGATATGCTCTAGATGTTGCGCGACGACCCGATTTATCGGTAGACTATTTGCGTGAGGTGTTAGCAAGTAAAAACCCTCAACAAACATTAGTGAAGGCGAGTGGGGCGGGTCTTTGTTTACGAAAAGTGATATATTATGATGATACGCGTAGTTAGTGAATTTATTAAGCGATTATTTACGTCAGTTATTTTAGTTGGTTGTTTGGGCGGGGCATATCTTCATTCGGTTTGGCTTTATTCTTTTGCTTTAGGTGCTATTTTATTGTTGATTCTTTTTTTCGAATGGCCAAAGTTGATTGACGCCAATAAATTGTGGTGTTGGTTCTTGACGCTTTTGTATCCCATGTTGCCGTTTGCATTGTTAATTGGGTTTGCGTTTTTGTATCGAACATCAGATTCTTTGTTCCCGCTGTTGCCGATTATGATAGCGTGGGTTGCCGATACGTGCGGGTATTTTGTTGGCAAAGTTTTTGGTAAACACAAAATTTGTCCTACGTTAAGTCCGGGCAAATCGTGGGAAGGGCTTTTGGGTAGTTTTCTTGGCGTGTGGGGATTATTATTTTTTGTGATTCCCAATATTCACAATTTAGCTGATTTTTTTGCTGGGCTTCATTGGTTGGCCATACCTATTTTTGCTGCCAAAGCAA
Organism: bacterium; assembly: GCA_016699045.1. Taxonomy (NCBI): domain Bacteria; species bacterium. Next base: position 333,568 of record CP064957.1, on the reverse strand, counting down.
CCGTGGTAGCGTTTTTGGGTGGTCTTTTTATTTCTTATTTTAAGCGTCGCAAAAATTTAAAAGATGCTGGTTCGTTATTGCCGGGACATGGCGGATTGTTAGATCGTTTCGATTCGGTGCTCTTTGTATCGTTCATGATGGCTGGCATGGTATTGTTTTTGCAGTTTTCTCAAGGGACGCTTGGTTCTTTGTTCGATCACTTGCCGGCTCATATTGCGCAAGAAGTCCAACAGTTGAGTTCTCAGGCGGTTGGGGCAGATGCTCCTGTTCCTGTTGAAGTTGATACTGAAAAAAATCAGGTACGGCGTCATGAGCCAGATGATGAGCTTAACGATTGGCCAGGCCTGCGTGGTGCAGCTTTTGCACAGCGTTATGAAAGTGAATCGGTAACCGAATAATCTTTTTGTTCTGTTTGTAGCAATCGTTGAGCGTATTCTTTGCGTGTTTTCCACGAAGGATGTGTGCCGCCATCTTCTTTGAGGGCCTGGTCACGGCTTGCTTTCATAAGATTTAAACCAACAAATGCGCGGTTTTGGTAGAGCCATGCGTGCCACGAGCTTGATTCTTTAATTTTTTTAATTTCTTCAATGACGTAATCCCATTCTTCTTGATAATTCTCAAATTCTTGTTCAACTTCATCTTCAAGTTTGCTGATCATATCAATAAAACTTTGAGGGTCGTTGGTGATCTTGATAGCGTCGGTATCGGCTTCTTCTTCAAAAGTGCGCGAAAGATTAAGCATGAGCAATTCAACACCAATTATGGCTCCTAAAAACGCCAACGATTTCAGCATGGTGCCTGAATGGTCGGCAGTGCTTTTTAAAGCTTCTTCGGTAAATGATTTTTTTTCATCACAAAAAAGATAGCGCCACAAAATAATCGAACCAGTCAAGATGCCAAGCGAGCAACCGAGTTGTTTGGGAATATGATTATTTTTAACATGAGCAAGTTCATGAGCAAGAACGCTGCGTAGTTCTGATTCTGATAACGTATTAAGTAGTTTTTGGCCAATAATGATTAATGAAGCGTTGGGTGCTAATGATGAAGCGCATGCATTAAAAATGCTTTTATCCCGCGTAATAAAAATAGCCGGTTTGGTAATGTTCATTTTTTGTGCCAATGTACCAATCAACTCGTGCAACAAAGGCGCCTGTGTAGCATTTACTGCTACTAGTCCTTTGTGAAAAACCAAGTTGAGGGCTGGGCCGGGAAATACTTTGAAAAGCAGATAGTTGGTGATTTGGTCGATCGCATCTTGCTTATCGTTAATGAAAGCCATAGTACGAACATCAAGCAACAGAGAGCGCAGCATGTCATTTTTGAGTTGGTACTCTTTTTTAAAATGGGCATCATGTTCTTTAAGATTGGCAATTTCTTGTGCCATGAGATTATGAAAAATCTCTTCTTCTGCGCGTGCGTGTGTTACGAAAAAAGCAGTTAGGAAAAAAAGAAGTGTAAGGAGGTAATTTTTTTTCATGGCACGTTTCCCGTATGAGTTTTAAAAAGTTGGGGTAGTTTTGCACGGTCAGTTCTAAATGTCAATTTGATACATAATTGTTGAATGTAGCTATTATTTTTAAAAGTTATATTCTAAAAAAGTGTAAATTCTTAAAAAATTGAGTAAAAAAAGGGCGGCATTATGTATCCATGTTTAGTGCATTTGTATGGACCGTTGTGGATCCGTAGTTATGGTTTAATGATAGCAGTTGGTTTTTTAGTTTTTTTATTTCTGACGTATCATCATCCGCTGCGTAAAAAAAATATTGATGGTGATACGTATCTGAATGCCGTTTTTATTGGGCTTATGAGTGGCGTTATCGGCGGGCGGCTACTTTTTGTATGGACAGCGTGGGAGCAGTTTTCGCACAATTGGCTAGAAATTTTGTATCCATGGATGGGTGGCTTTGTGGTGCTGGGAAGCATTTTGGGTGTTTTGATTGCGGTCCCCTTTTATTTGTTGGCGCATCGAGTTGCCATTTTGCCGGTGCTTGATTTAGCCGGTATCTATGCGGCATTGATGCAAGCGATTGCTCGGTTCGGGTGTTTTTTTGCGGGGTGTTGTTATGGCATGCCGGTTAAAACCGCGGTACCGTGGGCCGTAACATTTACCAATCCAGAAGGCTTTGCGCCCTTGTTGGTGCCGCTGCATCCAACCCAACTTTATATGAGTGCGCTTTCGTTTGCCATTTTTATTTTTATGCGCTTTGTGGTGTATCAACCGCGGCTCAAGGCGGGGGTACTATTTTTTACCTATTTATGTTTAGACAGCATGGCGCGGTTTGGGGTTGATTTTTGGCGGGGAGACCGGGATACGCTGGTTGATGTGATTGAAGTACATGGAAAATTGCTACAACTTTCTCAAGTGCAAATCTATGTTTTATATTTTTTTATGATATCCTTGTTTGGCTTAATTTTGGTCAGTTTACAAAAAACCTCAAAAGAATAATTGTGAGTCTATGGCGCTTTTTAACTTCATCAAAAATGCTTTGCCGATCGTTGATGTTGTGGGCGACTATGTTCAACTCAAGCCGGCGGGTAGCTATTGGAAAGGCTCGTGTCCATTTCATAGTGAGACGGATGCTTCGTTTACGGTTAGTCCTGCAAAACAAATTTTTTATTGTTTTGGCTGTCAGGCAACTGGTGACGTTATTGCCTTTATGGCGCGGCTGGAAAATATTTCTCAATTTGAGGCGGCAAAATATTTAATTGATCGTCACAAAATCAACGTTCCTGCTGAAGTGTTGGCAGCAAGTAGTACCGTCCAAGAAACACAAGCGGTTGATTCCTACTTTCATATTTGTAGTGTTATTGCTGATTGGGCACATCAACGGCTTTTAAATAGTGCGCCGGCCCAAGAGTATGTGTTCAATCGTGGTATGACCATGGATCAGATTAATGCTTTTAAGCTGGGCTATTTTCCAAGTGGCGCGTCGTTTATTAATCATTTTATTAAAGACATGGCTGCCCAGAATGTGTTGGTTAAAGATTTATTAGAATATGGCTTTTTGGGCGAGGGCAGAACGTGCTTATACTCACCATTCGAAGAGCGTATTATTTTCCCCATCAAAGATCATATTGGTCGGTATTGTGGTTTTGGTGGGCGCGTTTTTAAACCTCACGATGAGCGCGCAAAATATTATAACAGCCGTGAGTCTGAAGGCTTTGTTAAAGGCAAGTTGTTGTTTGGCTTGGACTTGGCAAAAAAAGATATGCAGAAACAGGAAAGTGCTTTTCTTGTTGAAGGATATATGGACTGCATCGCTATGGTGGGGCATGGGTATGCCAATACCGTGGCAACTTTGGGAACGGCCTGCACACTTGACCATCTTAAACTTTTGGCGCGTTATGTAACGCGTATTTATTTTTTGTATGATGGCGATAAAGCTGGTAAAAAGGCTATGTTGCGAACTGCTCAATTTTGCTGGGAAGCCAACCTTGATTTGCATGTTATTCTGTTGCCGGCCAATCAAGATCCAGCGTCATTTTTGGGGGAAGGTGGCGATCTTGACGTGCTGATAAGCCAGGCTCAAGACATTTTTACCTTCTTTGTAAAAAGCGTGAGTGAAGATTTTGTCAGCCAGCCATTGGCCATGAAAATGAGGGTAGCGAATCGAATTACCGAAGTTATCGGAACGATCAGCGATTCTTTTAAACAAGAGTTATTGCTGCAGCAAGCTTCACAGGCCATGAACATGCCGTTCCAGTCCTTGCGCGATTTAATGAAGAATCGAGGTCAAAAAATTGCCATTAATGCAGAATTTAGGCATCAAGAGGGGCCTAAGACGGTTTCTGTTGAACAAAAATCTGAAGATTTTGAGCAACGGGAGATTTCCTTATTGGAGGAAAAGATATTTAGTGGTATACTGAACAGTATTGGCAAAAACCCGCCGTTAACGATCGATCCGCTTTTGGTGCCTTACTTTTCTGCCCGAATTAAGGGAGTTTTAGAAAAGTTGGCACATTTTTCTTGTGAGGGTGATGGTGTGGCGAGTGACAAGGCGTTTCTAGCTTTTGTCAGTACGCTGGAACCACCTGACGTTGATTGGGTTACGCGTATCAGTATTTTATGCGATCAAGATATGGCCAGAGAGGTTTTTGACCAGCTGTTACTACGATTTTGTAAATACCACTGGAAGCACATTGTGCGAGATATTAAGCTGAATATTGTCATTGCAAAAGAACGTCAAGATTCTATAAAATTGAATGAATTGCTCAATAAGTTTCTTGTTTTAAAGCAGGGAATTAATGATAGGGGGTTGGTATAATGGCCAATAAAAATAAGCGTGGTACCGTGAAAAGCACTAAGAAAAAAATTGTTACTGGTAAGAAAGTTGTTGCAAAAAAAGCTAAGCTTGTGAAAAAAAAGGTCACCAAGGCAGTTGTTGGTAAATCAACTACAAAAAAAGTTGTAGTTGTAAAAAAGAAGCTTGTCAAAAAAGCTGCCCCAGCAAAAAAATCTGTTTCAGTCAAAGCCCCTGTAAAAACTAAGGTTGTTGCCAAAGTTGTAGCAAAGAAACCGGTTGCAGATGTTGAGAAGAAGAAAAGTTCTGTTAAAGAATCTGTTATAAAAAAAACAGTCAAAAAAACTGAGCCTGTTGTTGTATCTAAAGTTACCAATCCTAAACCAAAGACAGAGCCGAAGTTTCCTTCAAAAGCTTCTGTGGTAAAAAAGAAGCCAAAAGCTGAGTCATCGTCAGGACCTTTTTCGGTGTTCAAAGAAGCAGCCAAAAATACTCTAAAAAAGATTTTTTCTACGCATAAAGCCAATCAAGACAGCAAGGCCAGGCTTGAAAGTACGGCAAAAAAAATAGAAAAAAAAGTTGAGAAAAAAAACGATTTTGTTGCAGCCCCGTCTGTGCCTTCAGAACCAGCAATGGGTCTTAAAAGTGTTGAAAAACAAATTGAAGTTTTGATCGAAAAAGGCAGCAGTGAAGGTGTTTTAACTTACGAAGAGCTGATTGCATTTAGCAAAAAAAATCATTTACAAGAAGAAGATGTTAATGAACTTTTGCGTATTCTAGATAAAGAAAATATTGATTTGATTGCGCAAGAAGAGCTTGATGCTGATGGCGGTGACTTTGCAAGTTTGAATAGCGAAGAAGAGCGAGTTCCTTTCAAAGGCATGAAGCCTGATATCGAGTCGTCTCTTGATACGGTTGATGAAGACGAAAGTCTTGATGACGATGAAGATGATCTTGATATTCGCGAAATTGAAAAGCTTAAAGAGCTTGTTGAGCCAAGTCAGCTTAACGATCCGGTAAAACTTTATTTAAAAGAAATTGGTAAAATTCCTCTTTTAAATAAGAAAACTGAAAAAGTTATTGCTGAAAAAATTGCAAAAGGTAAGCGTGACTCTATTGATACTATTTCACAGTTTCCTTTTGTTTCTAAAGAAATTATTCATATGGAAGAGCGGATTTCTAAAGATCCTATCTTTCTTAAAGACCTAATTCAGTTTTCAGATTTTGATGAAGATAATTCGCCAAAATTTGAAGAAGAAAAAAATAAGCTGTTAAAAACGATTGCAAAGCTTCGTGAAATTGAAGATAACGAACAAAAGATTTATCGTTCGTATCGCGGCCAGCTTGAAAATGAAGCTAAGAAAAAAGAGATGCTTGCAGCCGTTGAAGACAACAAAAAGAAGATTATTGACGTTGTTAAAAGCATTAAGCTTTCTAATAAACAGATTCGTAAATTTGGTAAACGTGTTGAAAAGATTGTTGCCAAGATTCAAGAGCGCGTTATCGAAATTAAAGGTTGCGATGAGAAGCTTAAGTTTTACAATGGCATCAAAGACAAAAACGAAGCTGACTTAGCACAAATTGTTGAATTCGAAAATAAAATTAGAGCTGCTAACAAGATTATCAAAAAGTGTGAAGCAGAAGCAGGTTTATCTAAAGAAAGAGTTGAAAAACTGTATAAGCAGTTTGTGGTTGCCCAGCGCAGCGACAAATATGCCAAAGATGATCTCGCTCGTGCTAACTTGCGCCTTGTGGTAAATATTGCAAAAAAATATATCAACCGTGGCCTGCACTTTCTTGATTTGATTCAAGAAGGAAACATTGGTTTGCTTAAAGCCGTTGAAAAGTTTGAGTTTGAGCGTGGTTTCAAATTCTCCACGTATGCAACGTGGTGGATCCGTCAGGCCATTACGCGCGCCATTGCTGACCAATCCCGTACTATTCGGGTTCCAGTCCACATGGTTGAAACGCTGAGTAAGATTAATAAAATTACGCGCGCATACGTTCAAGAAGAAGGCCGTGAGCCATCATATGCTGAATTGGCAAAAGAATTAAACTTGGACGAAAAGAAGATCAAGAATATTATCAAAATCTCCAAAGAGCCGGTGTCGTTGGAAACACCGGTGGGTGATAGCGATGATACGTACTTGAAAGACTTTATTGAGGACGAGAACGAATACACGCCAGTTGATGCGGTGGTTAACGACGACTTGAAAGAACGTGTTCGAGAAATTCTTAAAACGCTTACTCCGCGTGAAGAGAAAGTTCTGAAGATGCGTTTTGGTATCGACGTTGCTTCCGAGCACACGCTTGAAGAAGTTGGTAAAGACTTTTCTGTAACGCGTGAGCGGATCAGACAGATTGAAGTTAAAGCATTGCGTAAGCTGCGTCATCCATCGCGTAGCAAGAAATTGCAAAGCTTCTTTGACAAGGAGTTTGATCTTGCTAATACCGATTCACTTGAATAATCTGTTAAATTAACCCGCCCGTCATTTGTGAAGCAAATGACGGGCTTTTTTTATGAGTAGTTATGAAGATTTTGCATATCATTACCAGTTTAAAATTGGGCGGTGCAGAGACGATGCTCTATCGTTTTCTTGCTCAATCAAGCCAAGATCAGCGTTATCAACATGTAGTTGCCTATTTTTACGATGGCCCTTTTGTTAAAAAAATTCGCGATCTTGGCGTTCCTGTTATCAAAATTTCCGGATTATTTTTTTGCTACGACTTTGTAGCGTTTTATCGACTTAATGCTTTAATTAATTCTTTTAAGCCAACGCTGATTCATTCTTCGTTGTGGTCTGCCAATATTATTGCTCGTCTTTTTGCATTTTTTTATCAACTGCCGTTGATGTGCGATCTGCATGGCAATGCGGCTCATGAAGGTTCTGTACGCAATTTGTTGGATAGTATAACTGCGACTATTCCTAAAAAAATTGTGGCTGTTGCTGATGGTGTCAAAACGGCATATGAAAAAACGATTATTGGTGCCCAGCGCGACCAAGCGAAGCGAACGGCAGTTACGCAATCGCTTGTTGTTATTAAAAATGGGATTGATGTGTGCGAGCTGCATGAGTATGTCCAGCAGGCGCCGCTTGCGCGATGTGAGCTTGGTTTGCATGAGAATGATTTTGTAATTGGCTCGGTTGGGCGGCTTGATGCCATAAAATCGTACGATGTTTTGGTAAAAGCTTTTGCAGTTTTGCTTACAACTATAAAGCCTGCTGGCCAGCCAGTAAAACTCTGTCTTGTTGGTGGTGGGCAGGACGAAGAAAAAATAAAAGCATTAGTTGCGCAGCTTGGTATTAGTGCGCATGTTGTGCTGACTGGTGCGCGCGCAGATGGTGCTCGTTTTTACCAACTCTTTGAGTGTTTTGCGTTGTCTTCACAAAGTGAGGGACTATCGGTTGCCGTTTTGGAAGCAATGGCTTTTGGTTTACCAATTGTTTCAACTTGTGCAGGGAAGTCGCACGAAGTGTTGGTTGATGGCACAAATGGATTTTTGGTGCCAGTCAACGACGAGCAAGCATTGGCTAACGCATTGCAGCAGTTGTATGATAAGCGTTCATTAGCTGTAAAAATGGGCCGAGCAAATAGAGATTTAGTTGAGTGTGATTATGCGCTTGATTGCATGGTTGCTCGTTACCATGCTCTTTACGATGAGCTTGGTGCTACGTAGCGCTAGGCATGCCACCTGTTTGAGGTTCATCTGTGTCGGTGTTGTCAGTAGTGTCCTCAGAGTCTGATTCGCTTTCAGTCGTTTCAGCCTCAACGGGAGCTGAAACTGATTTTGCCGGCGCTGGTTGCGGCATGGCAGGAGATTGTGGCATTGTTGGTGTGGTCAATGTTGGCATGCGAGAAATTGGTGCAACGGTTGGGCTTAAAGATGTTGGCGCCATGGTAGGCATCATGGTTGTTGCTGGTGTAACCATTTGCGGTTTTGAGATAGCAGATTTTTCTACTGGAGCGTTTGCGGATTCTTTTTTCGGTTCTTGAGCTGGCTGACCAAAAAGAGTTTCAACAGGGTGGGTAATTTTATAATAAAGACTTGCCGCAAGAGTAATGCAATTATCGTAAAAATTGCCATACCACGTTGTTGGTTTTTTGTGACGGGGTTGTTTTTTTGCATGACCAGCCGCATCTTTTTCTTGAGCCATTTTAATAGCCAAGAGTTCGTCAACTTTAATTTTTTCAATACGGCTCGTGCGGTCTTTAATGATAAAGCCTTCTTTTTCTAATTCATCGATGGCGGCTTTAGTTTTTTGCATTTGCGTTTCGATGGCGTTTGAAACTTTGTCAAAATCTCGTAAGAGCTCAGCATTCAAATATTGTTTGATGCTGTTGAGTCGCTCAAAAATATCATTTTTTATTTTGTAATAATGAGCTTCTGCTTTTTTGTGATCGATAAAAGTCCACAGATCTTCCATCATCTTGCGCGTTTGAGAAGCTATCTCGATTGAGTTTTTGATTTCTTCATCAACCTTTTTGAGGCGTTGAGTGATTGATTTGTCTAAATCTTCAATCGATTGCAAATCGAGCTTGAGTTGTCTGAGGTGTGTTTTTTTGCGCGTGATATCTTCTTCAAGAAGTTGAATTTTTATTAAAGAATAACGTTCTTTTGTTTGTTCTTTGCTGTTCGCATTTTCAAATTTTTCGAGTTCTTGTTTTTTCTTTTTCTTGAGGTATTTTTCAAGGCTGTCAAAAAGTTCATTAAGTTTGCCTTGATCGGTACTGATCGAACGATAAAATGTATCAAGTTTGGTATCGATCAATGTATATTTTTGATTGAAAGAGGTGCGTGCACCTTGAATTTCAAGCAATAACTGACGGACTTGCGTATTAACTTCATGCGCCCGAATCAGCCAGTCTTTTTTCTTCATCCAGTTGCCTTGCACGCCCACGCTGTCAGCAGGAAGCTCAACGGTTTCAGGGCCGCCGCCACTTTCGTCTTCACTGCTGTCATCACCCTGACTGTCTTTGTTGTTGTCAGTTTTTTCAGCAGAATCATCTTTTGAATCATCAGTATCGTTTGAAGATGATGATTCATCTGAGTCGTTTGCGGTATTATTAGCAGGCGGCATGCCATAAACAGCACTAAATTGTATCAACAAAGTGAAAATAATAAAAAGTATTTTAGGAGAGTAAGTCTTCATTACCTTCCTGCGCAAACACGTTACAGTGTTCGAGATAAATCACGTAATTCTTTAAACAAGCTTTTTTCCAACTCTTCAGCTTCAGCAGAAGTATAGCTCCAGGTAATGCCTTGGTCCACTTTTGTTAAAATAGAGCGGTCGCTCTTGATGTCTATAATGTCAATACGTACAATATTCATGAGTGGATGAACTATTGATGGTGCACGTACAACGCCAGCGCGGCCAAGAATACTGTAAGCTACGTTTCCTTCGCCCATAAAACAGATCATGACTTTTTTTTGCCAGACCATGTTCAAGTATCCAGTATGCTCTTTATGAATACTGAGAAGCAAGCTTTCTTGTCCCTTGGGGTAAATGCATTGAATAGGCGTTGTATTTGGCACACCTTTTTCTGAAAAGGTGGCGAGTACTGCTACCGTATTTTCTTTTTTCAACATCTCAATGAGATCTTCAGGTAACTTAATACCGACATGCTTAGCCATTTAGCCCCTCTAAACGTTACTTTTCATAAAACAGAATTATCACTTGATACATGCAACTTGATAGGACGATTATTATAACAAAAAAAACAATAAATAGACAATTATTAAATCAGCTTTAAAATTATCTCGTTTTCCAGGGCCATGCCCTGAAGTGTAAGCCTGATCTGGTCGCCATTTTGAATGAGCAGTCCTTGGCTTTTGAGATGCTCAATTGCCTCAAAAACTCGTTGTTTTTTTTCTGTGTCTAAATAGTATACCATACGATGCAAGCCCACACCCTTATTTTGTCGTAGGCCCAGCATGAGCATTTCGAGCTTTTCTTGCTCTGGTGTGAGGTTTTCGCATGTTGATAAATTTTCAAAATTCTTATTAAAGACGTTCGTGAGGTAGGTTGTGAGATTTTTCTCGTTCATAAAGCGCCTGGAGCCGTCAAACGAACAGGCACCAATCCCAAAACCTTGGTAGGGTAGGCGCTCCCAGTAGGCTTGGTTATGTATCGACGCATAGCCAGGGCGCGCAAAATTAGAAATTTCATATTGCTCAAAACCGTTGGCGGTAAGTTTAGCAATGGTTTTTTCGTACTGAGCAATTAGGTCGGCATCGTCATGCAGTTTGACCTTCCCTTTTTGTACCTGAAAGTAGAGCGGGGTCTTTTCGTGCACCATTAAAAAATAAATGGAAATATGTTTCGCTTGGCTTGCCAATGCGCAGTCAATACTTGCATCCCAGGTTTGGTCTGAAACACCAGGCAGGCCCAAAATAAAGTCCATAGAAAAATTATTAAAATATTTTGGAATAATTTTGAGCGCATTGGTAACGTCGGCAGTGCGCTGGCGGCGGTTAAGTTTAAGCAACACGTTGTCGTCCAACACTTGAACGCCCATGCTCAAACGATTGATCCCAAAAGATTCCCAGGCATCAAGCCGCTCTTCATTAATATCTGCCGGGTTGGCTTCCATACTAAATTCTTTGATGCCGCTAAAATTAAAATGCTTTTTAAGCGTTTCAAAGAGCTGGGCCATGTAGTCCAGCGGATAGAGGCTTGGTGTCCCGCCGCCCATAAATATCGTGGTGATGTCTGGTGTGTAGAGCGGGTTGGTGGCCACAAAATGTTCTATCTCTTTGAGTAAGGCATGATGATAAGCATCTTGAAAATCGGCGTGTTGCTCAAACGCAACAAAGTCGCAGTAATTGCATTTAGTGCTGCAAAACGGCCAATGGATGTATAATGAAAAAAGTTTTTGTTTGGTACTCATGGTGTCTGCGTCCCTACCCCCGTAGTTGCGTCGGTGTGTTAGTAATTATTTTTTCGCGTTGTCTCGTGGCAATGTTTCTTCAATCACGCGCACCGCCGTCTTTAAATCTTTTTGCGCTTGCGTCTTGAGCATTTCTTGGTTGGCAAATTTTACCCACAGCGAGCCTTCAAGCATTTTCTGGAGCTCGGTCAGCAGCGCATAAGCAAACTGCTGCTTGGTAAGGTAGTTGATCAGTTCATCGTCGGTTTTATTAATGGTTTGCCAACCATATCGTTTCTGAAAATACTGTTTTAAAATGTCGGTCAATTGAAAATATACTTTTTTAAAATCGCTTTTTTTTACGCATTTTTCAAGCGAAATGCTGGCGATTTCGCGTAGTGCCCACTCCCATGGCGAGAGCTGTTTTTTACGACGTCTTAAATAAATGATAAGACCAATAAGTGCGGCCAGCAGCAGAACCGCCATAACGCCCGATCCAATTTTAAACGGCGTTGTTTGCCACACTGGCTGGTACACATAATCGTAAATATCAAAAAAATCAGTTTTTGCGTCCATTAGATTTGTCTCCTAATTCTTTGGTGGAAAAACCTAATTAGTGGATTAATAAACGGTCTGCCGATGATAAAGTCCAAAAGATCAATGTTATATTTTTTAAACATCTCTTTTTGTTGGTGTGCTTCTTTAGTTATAAAAAGGTTGAGCGGACTTACTTTTTGATGTTTGGTGCGCGTATCAAGCGTGTAGGTTGCGTTTGTTTCAGGGTCGTGAACTTCCAAAAGACCAATGTCGGGGAAATTTATTTCGCACGGATCCTGAAAGCGCATGCCAATAAAATCATATTCAACGCTGGCAACTTTGAGCAATTTTGCATAATCATTCGTGTTGTTAATCCAGTCTGAAAGCATAAAAACAATCGCATTGCGTTTTTTTGCATTAATCAAAAAGCGGAGTGCTTCGGTGATGTTGGTGCCGGTGTTTTTTGGTTCAAGCGAAAAAATAGTTTCTAAAATTGAACCAACATGAAGCGGCCCCCGGCTGGGCGGGAGCCATTTTTCAATCTTGTCTGAAAAAAAGAGCGCACCAACTTTATCTTTATTTTCTTCGGCAATAAAAGCCAGTGCGGTAGCAACTTGTGCAATACTTTCTTTACGTTGTTCGCTCTGCGAGCTGTAGCGCGACGATGCCGAGACGTCGATGGCGATAATAACGGTACGATCGCGTTCTTCAATAAACTGCTTGACCATGATTTTGTTCATTTTGGCCGAGCTGTTCCAATCGATAAATCTGATATCATCGCCCATGTTGTATTCGCGCAGCTGATCAAACTCCAAGCCTGAGCCCTTGAAGGCAGACAAATAATCGCCCGACAAGCTGCTTTGCATAACGCGCTTGGTATGGACTTTAATCTTACGAATTTTCGTTCTGATGGTATTGTCAATCATAAGTAGATCCTTATGGTTTTACCACACGTTATCAATAAGTTTTTGTACATGCTCCGGTAGTTTTATGCTGCCATCTTCTTGTTGATATGTTTCCATGAGTGCCACCATCAAGCGTGGTAATGCCAATGATGATGCATTGAGCGTGTGCACCAAACAAGGTTTTTCTTCAGGCTTGGTGCGGTATCTGATACTGGCGCGGCGAGCTTGAAAATCTTGGCAGTTGCTGCATGAAGATACTTCATAAAAGCGGTCCTGACCAGGCAGCCATACTTCAATATCAAATGTTTTAGCAGATTGAAATGAGCAATCTTGTGCTGCCAACAGTGTAATGCGGTAATGCAAGCCAAGTGATTGCAAAATATCTTCCGCTGCTGCAACCATGCGGTCAAGCTCGTTGTTTGAATCTTCAGGCTTGGTGATGGCAAACAGCTCAACCTTTTCAAATTGATGGATGCGAATCAGCCCGCGGTCGTTAGCGCCATGGCTGCCCGCTTCACGACGGAAGCAGCTGGTCCACGCGGTATAGCGCAGCGGGAGCTGATCGCCCGCAATAATTTGGTCGGCATGAAGATTGGTCAAGCTGACTTCTGAGGTTGGAATCAGGCATAAATTTTCGTCATTAACTTTATAGAAGTCGCCTTCAAATTTTGGTAAGTTGCCGGCATTGTACAGCCCTTTTTCTTGAATGAGAGCGGGCGGGAGTACTGGTTTGAAGCCGTGCTTAACGTTGTTTCTGAGCATGAGAGAAGTGAGTGCATAAATAATTTTAGTACCGAATTCGTTGTAAAAAACAAATTGTGAGCCAGCAATGGCTGCGCCAACTTGTAAATCGAACCATTGGGCTTGTTCGTTCAGCTCAACGTGATTTTTTGGCGTGAAAGAAAAAACCGGCTTTTGACCGAATGTTTTTACCACTTTATTGTCTGCTTTGTCGCCGACCGGAATATCATCTTGCGGGATATTGGGGCATGAAAGCCAGAGGTGGTTAAATTCTTTCTCGGCTACTTCAAGGTCTTGTTCTTTGGTTTTAAGGTCTTTGCCCAGTTGAATGGCGCGTTCGCGTACTTGCGCGGTAACGCCGCCAGCGCCTTGTTTTGCTAGTTCATTTTTTTCTTTGCGAAGTTGTTCAACGTCGGATCTGATCGATCTAACGCGTTGATCAAGGTCGATCAGGGAGTCTATCGCAAAGCCTGGTTCTTTGCGTAAAATGAGAGTTTTTATAGTTTCGGGGTCTTGTCGTAGTCTGCTTAAATCGATCATTTGTACGCTCCGTGTTAAAGAGACAAAACTTGTAGGTAAGAAATATCTAAGAGTATAGCCGTTTTTATGTCGTTGATCAAAAAAATAAGGGCCCCGGTTTTGGCCGAGACCCACGTCGTTTTTTAAAATATTTTTTTTAAGGCACGCGTTCCTTGCTCGTTACCCGTACAAACTCCTGGCGGCAGAGTGGGCAGTTTTGTTGGCGGGTAAGCCAGGTTTCTATGCAATCGTTGTGGTAGGCATGGCCGCAGTTTAAAATGCCCACAGTGTCTGCCTTTTGGTAGTCGTCTTGGCAGATCACGCACGTTTCATTAACAAATTTGATTTTATTAATGACGGGGATCAGTGCCTGCTCGGCAATGCTGGTGATAACTTGCGTGGTGGTGGTTGCTGGTAGCCCATGCCATTTTTGACCGTTCGAATGATCGTTTGGATGGCATCGCTCAAGTCGCCAACTGCTCGAGCTGGAATGTTGTCTGGATTGATTTTTTTATCGCGCAAAATTTGGTTGGCAATTTCAAGCACTTTGGCATCAATTTTGCGCTGCTCAACCACGTTGCTTGGCTGCTGGGTGCCGGTGCCGAAGAAAAAATCAAACCAGCTGAATGGTGCATTGCTTTGGTTGTTAGTTGATGTGCTCGTGCTGCTCCAGGTTGAGTTATCGCGCTTGATGCGGGCAAAAAGATCTTTCATTTGGCGGCGCGTTTCATCTTCAATTTCTTTTTCGCGCACATAATCTCTCCCGTCTTCGCGCATAATCGCGCGCATGCGGTCCACAATGGCTGCGCCTTTGCGGTGGTATTCCGCTACAAACGTTGCGGCCATGGTGTCTGGGTTGATACTTTCTTCACGTGTCACGCGTTTGATAATATCATCAGCTCGGCGTGAGAGGTCGAATGATTGAACGAGTGTTTTTAAGGTGTGCACAAAATCGTGCAACATTGAACGTGTCAGATCTTGAATATCTTCTAAATCGATGTAACTGCGGCCTTGTGCGTTCATGCTGGTTGTTAATAAATCAGCAATCTCACTAATCTTTTCTCGATATTCTGGTGCGATGCGTGTCGGAATGCCGCTGACCGAAAAGCCTTGTGCTTGCAAATATTGGCGACCTATTTCGGTAACGCGATCACGAACGCTGAATGTTGAAACCATGATGGCGCTGACCTGAGCGGTGCAAGCAACCAGTGTGATGGCTGGTATAAGAAATTTGTTATGAATAATCATTGTTATTACTCCTTTGATTAATCGTAATCTTTGTCAAAAATAAATAAATTACTTTCTAATTCTGAAGGTCAGCGTACAAAATTATTATCAAAAAAGCAAAAAGGCCGTTTTGCTTCGATCTAGTCGATATTTCGGTGCACGCTGGACAAATCTTATAGTCTGGTGTAATATTTGTCTATGATGGTTGATAATAGCGATTCAATCGTAAAAAAGTGAGGATATGATGATCAAGAGAAGTATTGAAGATAGTTTGCGTGCCGCGGCACAAAAATACCCCACGCTGGCCATTTTAGGCCCACGGCAGTCTGGCAAGACGACCGTTGCCCAGCAAGTTTTTCCTCACCATAAATATCTTTCGTTTGAAGATATTCTTGATATTCAAGAGTATGTTAAACGCGACCCAAAGGGATTTCTTGAAGAGCATGCCAATCCTCATGGTCTTATTTTGGATGAATTTCAACATGCGCCGATTATTCTTTCGTACATTCAATTGGCGGTTGATAAAGACTATAAACCAGGCTATTTTATTTTGACGAGCTCTCAAAACTTTTTAATGAATGAGGCTATCTCGCAAACGTTGGCAGGAAGGATTGCTCTTTTCACGCTCCTGCCGCTTTCTGTACAGGAACTTGTGAATGCGTCTTTGTTACCCGAAACGGTTGAAACCGTGATTCATCAAGGAATGTATCCGCGTATTTATGCGCAAAATTTTGCTGCCAGTTGGTATCAAAATTATATTAGAACGTATCTTGAGTGCGACGTACGGCAACTAAAAAACATTGCTGATTTATCGCTCTTTCAAACATTTATCCGGTTGTGTGCTGGTCGCATTGGCCAAATATTAAATGTTGCTTCGCTGGCTAATGATTGCGGCATTACGCAAGTAACCGCCAATTCGTGGCTTACGTTATTGCAAGTAAGTTATCTGGTGTTTTTATTGCAGCCGCACCACAAAAATTTTAGTAAGCGATTGGTAAAATCACCAAAAATTTATTTTTACGATACTGGCATTGCATGCGCACTTCTTGGCATAGAATCGGCAGAAGAGATTTATTCCCACTATCTGCGGGGCGGCTTGATGGAAAATTTTGTGTTAACCGAAATTTTGAAGCAGTACTACAACCATGACCGCCAGCCACGTGTTTATTTTTGGCGTGATAAAACTGAGCGAGAGGTCGATTTCGTTCTTGAGCGAGGTCCTGAACTGGTTCCTATCGAAGTTAAAGCAGGAAAAACCGTGTCGTCAGATTATTTTAATAATCTCAATTATTGGTGCACGCTTGCCGAGGTAGACCCAGCAAAAGCGTTTGTGGTGTATGCCGGAAAAGAAGGGCAGAAGCGTTCTTCTGGCGTTGTGCTTGGTTGGCAGGACGTGGCGGAAATTTTTAAAGCACGGTAGATATAAATAAATATTTCTGAGGCTGGCGTATAAAATTAGCGTTCAAAAAGCAAGAAGGCCACGATTCAAATCGTGGCCTTCTTTAGATAAATTCAGAAGTTGGAAGTTAA
Organism: bacterium; assembly: GCA_016699045.1. NCBI lineage: Bacteria > bacterium. The sequence continues at coordinate 316,998 of CP064957.1, read as the reverse complement.
TCAATATCGTTAAGGTTTTGGGTGTTAGCAGTATTGTTTTGAGCATTATAAAAATAATAAATGCCCGCGCCAACGCCAACCGCAACAACGACGCCGCCAGCAATGTACATAACAACCTTTTTATTACCATGAGCAGAATACCCCAAGGCTTTTCAAGCCTGGGGATGAATGCGAGTCCACTTGGCGCTGAAGCAAAAAGCGAAGTATTTTTGCGAAGAGCCAACTGAAGTGGCATACTGAGACTATGAAGAAATATTGGTCAGGAGCACATACAAGGCATAGATTAATGTACCACTTAGTTTGGATCCCAAAATATAGAAAAAGGATACTAAAGGGAGCTATAGCAAAACGTATTGAAGAATTGTTTCGGCAGTGTGCAGAAGTAAATCGATGGGAAATTCATGAGCTGAACATTCAGTCAGATCATGTTCACATGCTGATTCAGATAAAGCCGAGCATAAGTGTTAGTATGGTTGTTCAGCTGTTCAAGGGTGGTAGTAGCAAGATAATGAGAGAAGAGTTTGCAGAATTGGAAGAATTTTTGTGGGGAGATAGCTTCTGGGCAGATGGCTATTTTGCAGAAACAGTTGGCCAGTGCAGCGAAGAAGCTATCAGAAAATATATTCAGAACCAGTGATATTCAAATGTTCATTGAGAAGCCCCGGCTTTTAAGCCGGGCGGTGTCACTGGTTGGTGTTTTTACTTCAATATTCGCGCTGTCAGCGAGTACCGCTTGATCAAGCGCTTGTTGAACGGTTGCTATAATTTCTTCGTTAGACATGCCGTGCTGTGCCAAAGCAACGCATTGTTGTAAGTTTGCTTCAATGCTGTGGTTGGTAATATGCGCTGATGCTTGGCTTGCTACCAGGCTGAGAACTAATGCGCTTACGATTTTTTTCACGATGGTCCTTGAATAAACTATTTGTTAATCGATTCCGTTGATGTCTTAATGTTGTTTTTTTTCGCGAGCTTCTTGTTCTCGAGCGATGCGATCAAGCTCTAGCATGGTTTTAAGAACGCGCTGTGCTCGCGCTAATTCTGCTCTGTTTCTAGCAAGGTCCGCTTCTCTTTGCACTTTTTCGCTATTTTCTCTTTCGTGATCTGCCGCAGCTTTGGTTTTGGCTGCGTCAATTTCAGCTTGTGCTTGTGCCCAATATTGCTCTCGATTAAGGCTTGGTTGATTTGTTTGCCATTCTTTTTCAATGTTTGCAAACAAATCATTGCCATGCATCTGGCTAAAAAACACTTGTTGGTGTTCTGCTTGATCTTCTCGTGCACGATTCATGAATTCCGTATCTTTTCTCAAATCATTAGTTGCAGAACGTAAAACGTTTTCTTGCATTTTGCGTAAAACTTCTTGATGTTGTTCGTGATTTTCTCTTACTTGCTCACCAAAGCCACGCGGCTCACGAGGTTCTACTTGATCCCTGTTTTCTGATCTGCCAGATTCATTGGTTGGTTTTTTAGATTCTTTTAAATAGTAATAAATGCCAGCACCAACGCCAATCGCAACAACAACGCCGCCAACAACGTACAGAATAACTTTTTTGTTGTCTGGCGTTTTTACATTGATATCAAAGCTGTCGGTATGTGCCGCTTGATCAAGTGCTTGCTGCACGGTTGCAAGAATTTCTTCATTTGACATGCCCTGCTGCGCTAAAGCAATGCATTGCTCAAGGTTTGCTTGAATGCTGCAGTCTGCAATCTGTGCTGGTGCTTGGCTTGCCATCAGGCTGAGAACTAATGTGCTTACGATTTTTTTCATAATAGTTTCCTCAGTTAAAAAGATGAAAGTCCTGGCGGCAGGTTTCTGCTTGGAAACCCGCCGCCCACGTTGTACGATTTACTTTTTGCTAGCAATACGCTCGCTTTGTGCTTGCGTTTTGTTATTCATAACGTCGAATGCATCTTGCAAAATATCGTCGTCAAAGCCTTCGCTTTGCAACAAGTCAAGTGCAATCGCTTGGTCAGTAATACCTTTTTCAAGCTTGTACGGGAAGGTAATGGTGTTGTATTCATCACGTTCAATGTACACTTTGAAGTTTTCAAACTTACCATTTGGTGCTTTGTCTTCAACAGTATCTGACGCCAAATCAGTCATGACGATAAAGTGTGTTGCAAGAATAGCCAAACTATTGTTGTAGGTAGCCAATTTCTTTGCAATACCGTATGCCGCTGCTTGACCTTCTTTTGGATTGGTACCGGTAAAGATTTCGTCCATGATTACAAAGCTAAATTGGTCGTTGCGCAGGCTGCGTACTTGGCGCAAGAGTTCTTGTGCGCGGTGCATTTCTGCTTGGAACAAAGATTCTTTGCCTTCGGTATCAGCAATGTTCATATACGTATTTACCAACGCAAATGGCGTCATAGTCATTGAACGAGCTGGTGCAATACCAAAGCTTTGTGCCAACATAACGCAAACGGTAATGGACTTGAGCGCAGTAGATTTACCACCAGCGTTTGGACCAGTTACCACGGCATTTTTAGGATCGTTGCCATGGCCAAGCGAAATGCTGTTAGGAACCGCTTTGTTTGGGTTCAAGACTGGGTGCCAGAAACCTTCAATGTTCAAGTACGGGGTTTTGCTCGTTACGTAATCAACAAAGCAGAAGTTGACGTTGTCATGGTTTGCAAACTTTTTATACAGTTTTGCAACGGACATGAACGCATCAATTTCACCAACTGATCTGATTGAACCAATCAAATTGTCTTTGACGTCAAATATTTCTTTGAATGCTGCCATGGCGCGGCCTTTGAAGGCAAGCATGCTTGGTTCAGTTTTGAACGTGTCAGCACGCAAGGTAGACAACAACGACGCGGTGCGTGTGTTGCCGGCTGAGAAAGTGTAGGCATTTTTAACTGCTTGCAAGTTGGCGCTTAACTCTTGTTTCAACGTTTCATTGCGATTTACCAATTGTGCAATTTCGCCAACGGTGTTGGTGATAACAGCAGCACTGTTCATGCGGCGATGAATATCGTTACTTACGTTGTTGAACGTGGTTGCGTCGTTAACGGCGGCGTTTACTGAGCGGTAGTATTGGTACATGTAAAGACTGAGCATCAAAGCACTAAAAACACGTTGGCCCGCGCCTACTTCTTCAGTGCGCTTGTATCCACCGATTTCATAATCAATATGTCCTTTATAAAGCGGCTGTATGAATACTTTGTGGCAGCATTTGAGAAACCATTTATAAGAATTTGCTCCGTTTTCACGGCCGAATTCTCTTTCGAATTCCGCTTGAGAACCAGGTGTTGAGAAGAGTTTGCCATAGAACAAACCGTTAACCATTTTATACATCAAGTAAGTCAGTAGTATTGGCTGAATTACTTGAATGCCTGGATTAGCCAAGGTCCAGGTACCTGAAGCTTGGAGCAGGGCTTCATTTTTATTGTAACCAGAAAAATCAATAAAGAATTTCTTGCCAAAATAAGCTTGATCAAAATATTTGCTTACTTCGTCATCCATTTCTTTCCAAAGCCACAAGAAATCTTTCTCTGCCGCTTTGTACGTTTCAAGTTTGGCATCGATTTGGTTGAACAATGCTTGATCTTCAACGAGCGCTTTAACAATATCTTGACGGCGTTTAAGCTCGTTAATATCATTGGTCGCTTCGTAAAGCATGCGTTGCAACTCAACCGAACCAACAGAAGTTCTGGTGTTGTTCAAAGCTTTCAGCAAATTGTGCTCAGGATTTGTTCTGCTGCCGCAATACGTTTCAAGGTCGTTGTGAACGTTGTCTGAAATAACGCTTGCCGGTTTGTCGTTAGCTTTAAAAGACAAAATTTGGTAGATGTATTTCATTTTTTCTACATCGCCCATTTCTTGCACTTTAATATCTTTGAGCTGTTTTTTATCTTTCAGATCAATTTTTTTATTGTGCTCGGCAATTTCTTGTGCTGCTTTTTTTTCTGCCATTTCTTGCTTTGCCATTGATGGCAGGTGCAAACTGGCAAGGTGGCTGTAGCTGCTGTTGCTGGCGATCTTGGTTGCTTCTTCTGCTTGTGCTGCTTGCACGGCAGTTACCAGAAGCATGTTGAAGCTAAAACAGGCAACGAGTACGCGTGCGGTTGTAGCGCTGCGTTTCTTAAAAGTGTGTAACAGATGTTGCATAAAATCCCCTTTTGGATTGTTGCGTGAACGGACAATACCTAGTGTTGGCAGACTCTAACTTTTTTGCAATGAATTGTCAAAAAAATAGTGGATTTATAAGTGTTATTTATGAAAAACAATGAGCGTAATTTTTTGGATTGTACTCGTGCGTGAGCCATTTATAATTACGCCAAATAGTTATGAGAAATTTTTTGGCAGGGCGGCGGTGTGCGATATAGCCATGCCTGAAAAATGAAAAATGTTTCAAGGCAATTTTTTTACTCAGCTTTTGTTGTTCCAAGACCCACAATGCTGCCGCTTCGCCGGTTCGATCGGTGCCGCTCTTGCAATGAATTAAAATTGGCTGCGGGGCGTTTTTGTAGAGCGTAAGAAGTTTGATCAGATTTTTTTTGCTGGACATACTGCACGCGTTCATGCTGATGTTGAAAAATTTGACGTGAAGTTTGTCGGCCATTACTTGCTCTTGCTGCCACCATTTTTTGTGCGCATTAATGCCGCGCAAGTTTATAATCGTTTTGATCTGATATTTTTTGAGATAATATTCGAGACGTGTGGGGTTGAGTTGGCGAGTGCGGTACAATTTACCGTGCTCAACGGCAGAAAAATTGTCGAGTCGTTTGCGAAAAAAAGCAAGCCCGTGGCCGTGTGGTGTGCTGAGAAAAAGTAAGATGATGAGTGAACAATATTTTTTTTTGATAAAAAAGCCCCCTCTTTAATACATTCAGTATACCGTCATGCTTAAAGAGGGGGCAATAGTTTAGCCTAAAAAGCGTTTGAAAAATGATGAAAAGCTGCTGGAGCCTTTGTAATGCTTTTGCAGTGTTTCGTCATACGCAAGCAAAGCTTTTTTAATATCTTCGTTAATTTTGGTTGGAATATCGCATTGCGTTACGATAATTAAATTACCGCGTTTGCGACCGCGCAAATCTGGAAAGCCTTTGCCCGGAATCATAATTTCTTTACCGACTGGACAGCCCTTTGGAATTTTAATACTTTCCGTGCTGCCATCAAGTAGTGTCATTTCAATTTGGCATCCCAAAACTAATTGCGGGTACGTCAGTACCAGCGTGGCTACCAAATCGCTATCGCGGCGCGTAAAGGTTTGGTCGGCCGCAACGCTCATGACCAAGAAAAGATCGCCCGATGGTCCGCCAAAAACACCCGCATCGCCCTTGCCTTGCAAGCGCAATTCTGCGCCGTCATAAATGCCGGCTGGGATGTTGATGGAAAAATGGTCGTGTTTTTGCACGCGCGATTGTCCACGGCATGAAGTGCAGGGCGAAGCAATCGTAAAGCCTTGGCCGTGGCAGGTGGTACATGGTTGCGAGTACGCAAAGAACCCTTGACGGTAATGCAAAGATCCACTGCCGCCGCATGGTTTACATCCTTGCGGTTTGCTGCCGGCCGCACAGCCTGAGGCGTTGCAGGCGGTACATGGAATGTAATGGAAAACTTTGATTTCTTTTTTGCAGCCTTCGTAGGCTTCTTTTAAGCTAATTTCAGCACGTTGAGAAAGATCGTGGCCTTTTTGTGGGGTTGGCCCGCCAGCGCGTTGCTTTTTGCTGCGTCCTTGGTTGCCAAAAAGGTCACCAAAAATGTCGCCAAAATTTTCAAAAATATCTCCAAGGTCTGAGTACTGCTGTCCATGATCGCCATGGCCACCTGCGCCGTTGACGCCGGCATGGCCAAATTGGTCGTATCGTTGGCGCTTGTCGGTACTTGAAAGTACTTCGTACGCTTCAGCGGCTTCCTTGAATTTATCTTCGGCTGCCTTGTTGTCGGGGTTTTTGTCAGGATGATATTTGATGGCTAATTTGCGGTAGGCCTTCTTAATTTCGTCCTGCGGGGCGTTTTTAGGGACGCCTAAAATATCATAATAATCTTTTTTGCTCATAGCTCTTACCAGGGTTCTAGGGTCTAAAAAATCTTAGTCAGTTATGCTTAGATTATAGCATGGGAAAGGCCTTCAGACAAGGGCTTTTTTGAGGGCCGCCCTTCGATCCTTCGACAAGCTCAGGATGGGCGGGATCTGAATTTTTCGTTAACCTTGTTTATTAGGTTATTTTGGGTGCCATAAAAAATGGTCCCACTGGGGGATGCTCCGTACGCCCTGAGCTTGTCGAAGGGTCGGAGCTAGGACAAGCTTAATTTGGCGAAGATGGCCGTGCCATACGAAGCCTTGGCGAAGTATGGTGCCGAAGAGGGGACTCGAACCCCTATCCTTTTAACGGGACTAGACCCTGAACCTAGCGTGTCTACCAATTTCACCACTTCGGCATACAAAAGCGTACCTTCTGGTACTCTTTATCCGTTGCTAAGAATACCAGTATTTATGTATTTGCCAAGCTTTTAAAAGGGTGCTACAAGCCCGCAACCAATTTCTGGTATTTTTCGCAATTGGCCTGCGAATGCATAATATCGTTTTCACGCGAGGGTTTAAAGTCGATATCAGTTTTTTGAATTTTGAGCTCTTGTTCAAGGTTTGCGATGAGCTCAAATAAATTCATACTTGTTCCTGAGCCAATATTAAATACTTCGCCAACACTTTTGTTCAAAAGCGCAAGGCGTAAGTTTGCTTGTACTACTTCATCAACATTAATAAAATCGCGCGTTTGCGTGCCATCGCCGTAAATGGTTAGTGGCTTTTTAGTCAGTAAATTATTTTTAAATTGAGCGACAACGGCAGCATAAACGCCTTGAGGGTTTTGGCGGTTGCCATAAACATTGAAATAGCGCAAACATGTGGTATTAAAAGCATACTTTGCGGCGTATTCTTTGCACAATTTTTCGCCTTCGTACTTGCTTTTGGCGTACGGACTCATTGGTTGTGGGGTGTCTGTTTCATGGCAGTGAGAGTTTTGGTTGCCATAAACGGCAGAACTTGAAGAGAAGACGAGCGTTTTTACATTGTTTTGATAGCAACCTTCAAGAACATTTCTGGTTCCTTCAACGTTAATTTTCCAGCACAAGTCTGATTGATTTACTGATTGTGCAACGGAAACAAACGCAGCTAAATGAAAAACGAAATCTTTATTTGCGGTTGCTTTAAGAACGCTGTGCAAATGGACAACGTCGGCATAAATTAACGTTATGTGAGCTAGAACTGAGCGCAAATTATTAAGGTTGCCGGTAGAAAAATTATCCAAAACGCTGACGCGGGCGCCAAGTTCAACAAGCTTTTCGACTAAGTGCGAGCCTATAAAGCCGGCGCCTCCGGTAACCAAAACCTGTTTATTTTTATATAATGATTCAAGTTGCTTCATTACTTCTCTAACTCCCTTTTTTGTGGCTTTTAGGTAAACGTTTCGCTCTTAAAAATGTTACAGGCGATGTCCTTTATGATGTTGTGGTTTGTGTAGTATGGGCAATGATGGTGGTGTGCTTGTGTGCGTATGCCCCAGTTGTGCCAGAATAGTTTCTGCTACCTTTTTACCATCAAGAACCGCTTCTTGCATGCTTGAGTATTTCCATTCGCCAAAACGACCAATCGAATAAATGTTGTGTTCTTGTAAATTGGCAAGAAGCTTAGTGAGATTCTTTTCCCGCCATTGATCATAAATAACGTAAGCATGTTCAAGATTAAGAATCTTTTGCGTGATAATATTGTCATGCGTTAAATGTAATGTTTCAAGCGCTTTGCTCAGAGCATTCTTTGTTATTTGTTCAAGTTGGTTCATTGTTTTTGAGCCTCGTAGATATGAACATTCCCCATAAATCGCACTAGATCCTTGTTTTACTGACGTTGGGTTGATGTTATTCCAGAAACCAAGTCGATAAAAAGGATATTGTTTTTCTGGATAATAAAGCCAGTGTTTATCAGCAATATCTTCTTTATCAAATCCAATATTAAAATTGAGTACGCCGGCGCATGAAAGTTTTTTGCTGGTCTGGTTCCACGTTGTGTGAGAGGCGTTGGTGATGCTGGTCAATAATTGGTCAAGTGGTAAAGTGGTAACGAGAATTTCAAAGGATGTATGGTTACCGTTATCGAAGTGAATTTTTTTGTCTGCTAAATCGATAATAGAAGCATTATGGTTGATGTGGGGTTGGTTTGAAAGTTTGGGTGTAATATTTTTTATAATAAACTCAATGCCGCCTTGTTTTGGATAATAAAATGAGCTGTTGTAGCCAACGCCTGTTTTGGTTTTAACGGCGCCATAAACAATATCTTTAAGCGTAGTTTTTGGAACAAATCGACCGGTCCATGATGGCATTAATTTTTTAATATCGCACGAAAGAATTTTTGCTTGATAGGGAAAGAAAAAATGCTTACCAAAACCTTTGCCAAAATATTTTAACACCCACTCATAAAAATTTTGTGGTTTTTTTAGTGATTTATGGCGATTAATAAAACCATTAAGGCAGTCATAAATAACGCTGGCGTCGCGACCGTGAAGATTAATTTGGAAAGGGTAGTCGGTGATTTGATGATGCAGGTAGATGCCTGATCTGCGTTGTACTAAATTGAAGTTATCAAGATTGGCGGTTGTCTGCAAAAAGCTTTTAAAATAGCTGTCGCTAATGTGCAGCAGGTGGCCCGTGAAATCGAAGGTAAAACCATCTTGTTGAAACGACCGCAACAGGCCGCCGGCTCGATCTTGTTTTTCAAACAATTGATAATCAAAAAAACCTGCCTTTTCCAAATGGTAGGCTGTCGACAAACCTGTCAGCCCAGCGCCTAGTATAACAACCTTTGGCACGAGTTCTCCTTTTTGTAGATTTGTTATGAACCAATGATAACAAGTTACTAAGTTTCCGCAACACTCTTGTGTTTTGGCATTGCTAAAACCCGAACATGTGCGCATGGACCGATATAATTCGTCCTGTTGCATAAACAGTTTTGTTGAAATGTTTCGGAAGTGGTGGGAAGGGGGCTGCGTGGCGCATGGTGGCCAGAATAATATCATCAAGTTCACGCATGCCACTTGATTTGATAATATTGGCACATACCAACTGGCCATTTTCATTGATGCTAAATTCAACAACCGCTTTTCCTTGCAGAGGGCGTGCGGTAAAATTGCGTTCAAAATTTTGTTTCCACGATGCTTGGAGTTGCCAGTTAATCCGCTGTTCGTACGATAAATATTTTAGCTCTTCAAATGAAGGCATTTTGTTTTCATCGCCCTTGCGCTCGAGCCAGTCATCGCCCTTGTCCAGACGATTTTCTAAAAAACCGCGCGTCATAGCGATAATATTTTTTTTGGGTGCAGGGAGTGGGTCGATTGTTTCTTGTTTTTTAATGAGCGGCGAAAAATCTTTTGCTGGTGCCTTTAGCGCGGCAACTTTTTGTTGTGTCTGCTCAATTTTTTTGATTCGATCTTCAAGTGATTGGTGAACTTTTTCTGCTGGTTCTTTTTTCGCTTCTTGTTTTGCCAGTCCGTCATTTTTTGCAAGCTGAGGGGCTTGGGCTGGTTTTTTTTGATCGGAGATTGGTTGTGGTTTTTCTTTTTGCGTAAGTTTATTTTCTGGCGTAGCCTGTTTTATGGGGGCTTCTTTTTAAGCTCTGCTTGTGTTTGTTTTTTTTTCAACTATTTTTTCTTGTGGCTGCGTGTCTGTCGCTGCTTGTTTTTTGATTTCTTGTTCGGGCATTTGTTGTGGTATTTTTTCGTTTGGTTTATCAAAAAAGACAAAAGAACCAAAATCCGACTTGCGGGGCTTGAGGGCGGCCGGCAGTTCATTTTTTGCCATGATTGGTTGAATCTTTGTTTCAAATGCTTTAGCCAATTCTGGCAGGCTCAACCTGAAGCCAACATTCAAAGCAAAAAAAAGCACAAAGAAATGAACAAGTAGTGAAGTAAAAAGGACAGGAACAAGGCGCCCCTTTTTTGTTGGCAATAGTTTTAGATTATAATAAAAACGGAGTTTGAAATTCATTACTTCTCCAACGCCTTATGTTTTAAAGATCGGCTCTCCAATTTCATTGTACCGTTTTTTTCGGTAAAAAGTCAGCAGTTTTGTCATAGAAAATGGAGATTGTTTACCTTGCAGTTCTCATCGTGTTAAAATCATTTCAAAGTTGGGGCATTTTTGGGGAGAGGAAAAAAGTATGAAAATAGTTGTTGTAGGGGCTTGTTTATTATTGAATCTGGCCGTTTCTTTTCAATGCGGTGCCGTGCGTCGTTCACTTGAGCGGCAGCGCATTGAGTTGAGTGATAAATTACACATAGCGCCGGAAGCTCAAATAAAAATAAAAAAATCTGAACAAAAGGATCAGGTTTTTTTGAAAGAAGCTCGCAAACTCAAAGTTTCTGATGAAGTTTTGGAAGAGCTGCAGTCTGGCGACGCATCGTTGCGGTTACAGCGGAAACGTTGGGTTTTGTACAAGCAAAAAGAGGCAGCACGTTTAGAATTGGAGCATGCGCAACAAGCACTAGTAATGGCGCAGGAGCATATAAAAAAGCTCGAAGAAGAACAGGCAGAAAAACAAAAAGAAATGGCTGGTCGGCCACATTATTCTAGTGCCGTGCAGCAGGCCGAAGTGTTTGCAGATTCATTTGAAGAATGTATTTTTATTTGGAAAAAGCATGCTGCTTATGCACAAAAACGTCTTGAGAAAGCAGCTGAAAAATTTGAAAAAAGCGAATTAGCTTATCGTGTGTTGTTTGCTGATTATGCCTCATCCCAAAAAGAACTTTTACAACGTCAGTATGAAGAGCATCGCGAAAAAGGACGTGTGCGTTGGTGGCATCGAATGCCTCTTTTTGGCAAGAGGGCGCGCGAAGTGGCTGAAGTTCATCGCAAGCTTGCGCAGCAAATGATTGAGGATCGTATGGATGAAAAGATGGTAAAAATAGGACGCTAGTTTTGATGGTGCTTAAGCCAAAAGTGATCTTGTTTTTTTATGAGCGACCAGTGTGCTGAAAGCTGGTGCTTGCCGCCTCGCGGGTTGAGTAAAAATTTAAGTACTTCGGTAATAAAGTTTTCGCTTGGTTTAAACGATGCTTTTTCTTTAATGAGCAAATCAATAATTAATCTTCGTTGAATGACAGGATCGCAGGTGCGAAGTACTGCAAGAGATCCGGTTTTTTGCGAAGCAAAAACGAGCGTTGCTGCTTGTTTGGTAAGATTTTTCAAAAAATCATCTTCGGCTTGTAAATGTTTGATCGTGCTCTCGCATTTTTGCTCAAAGCGTTGGTCGCACATGCGTAAGGCAGGGATAACATATTTTCTAATTTTATTGCGTAAAAAATCGTCAGCTTGGTTGGTGGGGTCGATCAAATAGCTTATACTGTTTGATTCAAGAAATGCAACCAGGTCGTTTTTATTTGTTTCGAGCAAGGGTCGAATGTATGGCATATTGACCCTGTTCATACAACGCAGGCCGGTAAGTGAGCTGCCGCGGAGTAAGCGTAAAAAAAACGTTTCTTGCTGATCTTGACGGTGGTGGGCAAGGGCAATACAATCTGCCATTTGTTCTCGCATTACTTTTTCAAGAAACGCGCGACGCAGCTTCCGGCCAAGTTCTTCCAATGAACCATGGTGTTTGGTAGGGAGTGCTCGCTCGCTAAAGAATTGAATACCATAATTTGCGGATAGCTTCTGACAAAAAATAACATCATCGGCCGAGTTATGTCGCCAGCCATGATCGAGATGTGCTGCAATAAGCGTAATACAACCTTCGCTATGAAGTTGAGCAAGCAGATGTAGCAAAAAAACTGAGTCTGGTCCGCCAGAAAGGCCCAGCACAACAGTTGGATTTTCTATGCAATGCGCAGCAATAAGTTGTTTGGTATGTGCGATCAGATTGGCAATATTCATACGATTATTCTGGTATTATTTACTTTGAGTTGATGCCGCAGCGGCATCAAGCAATAATGCTGCTTCAATAAACATCATCAGATCGCCATCAAGTACGAGATCTGGTTGTGGTGACTCAATATCAGTTCGGTGGTCTTTGACCATTTTGTACGGATGTAAAACGTACGACCTGATTTGGGAGCCCCATTCTATTTTTTGTTTCTTGATCGCACCTTCTTTTGCTTTGCGCTCATCTTCTTGTCGTTCGAACAAGCGGGCTTTAAGCAACTTCATGGCGGTTTGTTTGTTGCGTGCCTGGGAACGTTCATTTTGGCATTGTACAACGATGTTAGTTGGTAGGTGGGTTATTCGTACGGCCGAGTCTGTTTTGTTGACGTGCTGGCCACCAGCGCCTCCTGCACGGTACGTGTCTATGCGCAAGTCGTCTTCATTGATTTCAATTTTAACGTCTTCAACTTCAGCCGTTATTGAAACAGCTGCAAAAGAGGTGTGTCGACGTTTATTCGAATCGAATGGTGAAATTCTAACAAGGCGGTGAATACCGTTTTCAGTACGTAAAAAGCCGGTCGCGTTTTTCTTTTGAACGTACAAAGTGGCTGATTTTATGCCCGCTTCTTCGCCGGCTTGGTAGTCGATAATATCAACATTAAAGCCTTCGCGCTCGCAAAAGCGCAAGTACATACGCAGCAGCATCGACGCCCAATCTTGGGATTCGGTGCCGCCAGCACCAGCGTTAATACTCATGTAACAATATTTATCGTCGCCCTCTTGATTTAAGAAGAGCTCGAGTTTAAATTTTTTGATTTTACGGCAAAGAGGATTTATTTCAGGTTCAAGAGCCGCAAGCTCTTGCTCATTTTCAGCAAAAAGCTCAATCATTTCAAGATTGTCGTCGTAGGTTTTGGTTACGTCGTTATAACTTTCAGCCAAATGTTTAAGACGGTTGTATTCGCTGGAAATAGCGTCCCGATCTTTGTGTTGCCAAAAATTCGCCCCATTCACTTCTTGAGTGAGGGCGGCCAGTCGAGGTCCTGACTGGGACTGTTCCCAAAAATGTCTGATTGCTTGGACATCCGGTTCAACCGATTTTAGTTTTTCGCGTAAATCATCAATGAGCATAGCTTGTAAACCTAAAGGTCTTAATGACGTGATTATTAAAAACTAAGATTTTTACACTAGTAAACACCAATTTGATGATCTACGCAAGAAAAACAAGGTTTATAAAGGCTTGGCCTTTAAACTTTGTGACCTTTTTTATCTTCACTTCCTTTTCCCCAGATGCGTTGGATATGAAAGTCTTTTTTGAAGTATTTTTTACTTTTTTGGCTTTTTTTAGATTTTTTTCCTTCATAATATTCATTATGTTCTTGGTTTTGTATTTTGCTTTCTTTGGTAAGTTGATTTGGATATTTTGCATCTAATCGTATGCTTTTTCCCATTACTTCTCCTTTTTGATTTTCATTGTATTGATTCATTGTACTTAAAAACGTCCTTTGTACTATAACTATAATGAATTTTAACTTTAATAGTCAATAATATTGTTATTAAAAAATAGGAATGTTTGACGGTTGGGCTTTGGCTGTTAAAGCCGGCATAAAGGGCTTGTTGGGCGTTTTCTTATTAAAAGTGTAAATAAATGGTAAAAAAAGCTTGAAAAGTACTCTGGAACCAAGTACAATAGGTCCATCATTGAAAGTGCTTTTTTGCACTGACGTCTTTGAAAAGCTGCTTAAGTAGGCTCTTTTTTAAATTGAGATTACAATAAGCTATTGTTTCTGGTGATTATTGAGGGCCTATAGCTCAGTTGGTTAGAGCACCCCGCTGATAACGGGGAGGTCAGTCGTTCGAGTCGACTTAGGCCCACCATAAAATACTTTGCAAATGATTTTTTTATGGTAGACTGTTCTCAATTCGAAAAGAATTACCAGATCACATTGAAATGTTCGGGGGTATAGCTCAGTTGGTAGAGCGTCCGTTTTGCACGCGGAAGGCCAGCGGTTCGAATCCGCTTACCTCCACCATACTTCGCTCCTTTGGAGCTTCGTATGGCACGGCCATTTTCTTTAATGATTTTCCACAAAATACATATTTTAGTTATTATAAAAACTTTTGATTAAACGTTTTTCGTTTTCAAAAGTTTTTTTTGTTTTTGAGCAAAACAACTCTGCCATCTTCTTTTGATTTTTTTTATAGCCATGCCATGCTCAACGTTATGAAGAAGTTATAAAAAAAGGAGAAGACATGAAGTATGGTCGTGTTGGTTTTTTTCTCATTTTATTGAGTATGCATGTTCTGTGCGTATCAAGTAAATCCCTCAAAATTGTTATGGCAGAGCCGCACTTTCCCATCATGACGCATACTTTTGTAGTGAGTCAGTTTGTGGGCATGTTAGAGCGAGGGCATGATGTTTATATGTATGCTAAGCCATTTAAGGAACAGGCTACCGACGTTGTCTTGCGTTATGGCTTGCTTGAACGAACACACAATTATATCTCGCGAGAGATGGCTAATGCCGATATTTTGCTGGCACAGTTTGGTACGCATGGTGTTCATATGCTTGAATTGAAGAAAAAAGATAACCTGCCAGGCAAGCTGGTAACCTGCTTTCGTGGGCAAGATATTAGTGCTTACGAAAAAAAGAACCCGGGCATGTATCGTGGACTTTTTCAAGAGGGTGATTTGTTTTTGCCGGTTTGTGAGTATTTTGCGCAACGGCTTATTGAGCTTGGCGCCGACCCTGAAAAAATAGTAGTGCTTCATTCTGGCATTGATGTTAAAAAATTTGCATTTAAGCAGCATGTGCTTTCTGAGACGGGGCCAATAAAAATAGTGAGTACCAGTCGCTTGTCGGCAAAAAAAGGCATAGAATATGCTATCAAAGCCGTTGTTCGGTTGCATAAAATATATCCGAATATTATATATACAATTATTGGTGATGGTAGCGAAAAAACCAGATTAATGAAGTTGGTTCAGCAGTTTAAGGCGAGTGACTATATTTCTTTTGCTGGGTGGTGTGAGCCTGAGCAAGTTATTGAAATTTTAAACCAATCAGACATTTTCATGTTGCCGTCTATTACGGCAGAATCTGGCGATCAAGAGGGTATTCCGAACTCTCTTAAAGAAGCGATGGCGCTTGGTTTGCCGGTGGTCAGTACCTATCACAGCGGGATTCCTGACCTTATAATGCATGGTGTTTCGGGTTTGTTGGCTCCTGAAAAAGATTATGGTGCGCTTGCCAATCATGTACAATTTTTAATTGAGCATCCAGAGCAGTGGGAAGGTATGACGCGCGCCGCTCGGTTGGTGATTGAGCAGAAATTTGATGCAGAAATGGCGAGTGAAAAGCTTGAACAAATTTTATTTCAGTTGCTTGGTAAGGAAGAAGTATGAATTTGAAAATTATTTCAGTATTATTTTTTTTGATTAGCTTAGCGCATGGGACAATTTCAGCAGTTGAGCACGAAAAAGTTAAGGTGCTTTTTGTTGTTGAAAAGTTTCCCTACAGTTTACAGACATTTATTATCAATCAAATGACCGGCCTTATCGATCGAGGTTTTGACATCAAAATTTTTGCACAGATAGCACCTGATAGTTTTATGCCAGATGTTTTACAACCTTACGATTTTACCGACCGTGTTTTTTATCGTTCTGTACCGTCAGGTCAGGGTGATTTTGATATTATTTTGTGCCAGCTTGGGGGTTCAGCATCAAGGTGTTTATCACTCATTCATAAAAAAATGTTGTCAGGAAAATTGCTCGTTTGTTTTCGTGGTTATGATTTGAGTGGGTATATCAAATTTTATCGTAACGCTTACGATGAAGTGATGAAAAAGGCCGATCTTTTGCTGCCGGTGTGCGATTATTTTGCTGATCGATTGCGATCGATGGGTGCTCCATCAAACAAAGTTATTACGCATCATTCTTCGATTGATCTTAAAAAATTTGCATTTAAAGAGCGTTCGATAGGGCCTGATAATGTTATTCATTTGATCACCGTTTGTCGGTTGGTTGAAATGAAAGGCCTTGAGTATGCCATTCGTGCTGTGGCGCAAGTTGCGCGCGCTCATGAAAATATTGAGTATACGATAGTGGGTGGGGGTGATTTATATGATTCTTTGGTTCAAGTGATCGAAGAGCTTGGTATGAATAATAAAATTAAGCTTGTTGGGCGCAAAGCGCATGAAGAGGTTGTGCAGCTTCTTGATCAATCGCATATTTTTATTCATCCTTCCATCACTGCTAAAAATGGATCGCAGGAAGGGATTCCGAATGGTATTCAAGAGGCAATGGCCATGGGGCTGCCGGTGGTGAGTACGTATCATAGTGGTATTCCAGAATTAGTAGAACATGGCGTTTCTGGTTTGTTAGCGCCCGAAAAAGATGTTGCAATGCTTGCGGAGCATCTTTTGTATCTTATCAAACATCCTGATCGATGGGCAGCGATGGGGCGAGCTGGTCGTGCTAAAATTGAGCAAGCGTTTGATATGGAAAAGGAAAATGATATATTGGCCAAACTTTTATTGAGTGTTGTGTCAAACGCATAAACGTTTACGTTTATGAACCATGATTCTTTATGAGCTCTTTTTCTTCCGCTTGAATTTTTTTGCCTCACTGCGTTAGAGTGATAGTTGTCGGCATAAAAAATAAAGAAGAAGGGGACGAAATGAATTCTTTTTCATTTAACCAACGAATGCCATGGCTGATTGCATTGCTGAGTTGTGTGCTAGGCTTGACGATTTGGATTGTGTGCGGGGCAGAAAGCAAACAGCCGGCCAGAAAAAAAATTATGATTACTGGTGGGGCGGGATTTATTGGCAGCCATCTTGCACAGGCACTTATTGCTCGAGGTGATGGCGTGGTAATTGTTGATAATTTTTGTCCGATGTATGATCCCGCGTGGAAGCATCGTAATGTTGCTTTAATTCAAGCCGATGATCCTGAAAAATTATGCACGATTTATGAATCTGACATTTTGGATATGGAAAAAATGTCGACCATCATGGCGCGTGAGCGGCCCGATGTTATTTGTCATTTGGCTGGCTATGCCGATCTGCGAGCAAGTATTGAAAAACCAGAAGAGCATTTGGCAATCAATACGCAGGGTACTCTCAATATTTTGCAGCTGACCAGAAAGTTTGGCATAGAAAATTTAATTTTTGCTTCCAGTAGTAGTGTTTATGGCAACAATACCAACGTGCCGTTTAAAGAACCCGATGATACCGATCGGCCAACAAGTCCCTATGCTGCCAGTAAAAAGGCGGGCGAATTGTTGGCGTATACCTACCACCATCTTTTTGGTTTACGTTGTGCGTGCTTACGTTTCTTTACTGTATATGGCCCGCGTGGAACCCCCAATATGGCAGCTTTTAAATTTATGGATGCTGTTCATAACGAAAAATCGCTTGTTCGGTATGATCAAGAAAATAGCTTGCAGCGTGATTTTACTTATGTTGGCGATATTGTTGATGGCATTGTTGCATCGATTGATGGGCTTATGCAAAGAACTATTGGCTATCAGGTCATCAATCTTGGGAGTGGTTCAACGGTGTCGTTAGATGAATTTGTTAATGTGATTGAGCAAGTGGTGGGCAAAGGAGCAACGTTTGTTCGATTGCCGGCGCCGCGCACTGAAATGGCGGTTACCTATGCCGATATTTCTAAAGCGCAAGCATTGTTGGGATATCAACCCAAAACGTCGTTGTTTGACGGCATTAAAGCGATGTATGAGTGGTATGTTGATGAGTATTGCAAGCAGTTGGTGGTGAGTAGGGAGTAATTAGGGGAGACGCGGGGATGTATAAATTGGGATGGGGTTTGGGTAAAACTATTACTATTGTTTTTGTGGTAGTAAGTTTTTATCATGGTTTTTGTGTTGCTGCTCAGCAACCGTCTGTTCATGAAAAAAGAATCTCTCATCAAAGAGGTTATTCTGCTGGCAGTCTTGATGGTTTTTCATTTCAATTACGCATGACAGTTGATTTGAATAATTTAAAGTTGGCTCTTGATGAGTATCGTGATTTGGTGTTGGATCAGATAGTTATTGTTGGTCAACTTGAACGAGATATAGATCTTGCTTTGGCTATTATTTGGCAATTGTATCATCATATTTTTCATTTAACAAAAATGTATAAAGAAGCGGTTTTTATTTGTTTTCCTAAGCGTAAAAAAAAATTGTATACAAAAACGATTGAGTTAGTGAAATACATAGAAACTCATTATTTGGTTAAGTGGCGTATTATTGGTAGTTCTTTGCTTAGACCTGAAATCATGATGCCTCTTACGCAGCTTATTGATGATTTTTTGACTTTATATAAGCCGTTTGGTGTACAAGAACTTTCGTATTGACCGTAATTTTTGAGGGCCGGTTTTTTTAGGGGGGAGCGGGGATGAAGAAAATAATTATGATGGTGGGTTTTGGTTTGGTGGTAGGTTCCGTACATGTGTTTGCGATGGGAGAGAGAAGAGAATTAGATAATGAGATAACTGATGAAATGGATGATGAAGATAAAGAATTGTTAAGAACGTATACAAAATTATTATCGCTGGAAGAGCGAATTGAAAAGCTTAAAGATTTGGAGCAGACGCCAAGAGTTTTAAAGATGATAACTCCTTTAGAAAAAAAGTATGAGACAGTGGCAACTGAAGCTAAAAAGCAATTGGATGGATGGTTTGAAAATGTTGAGCCAGTTATTAAAGAGTTTATACGAGTAGATCAAGATTTTAGCGATGATGAAGAAGAAGAGAAAGAAGGAGCGGTTTATGATCTTGGACAAGCTTACGATCATTTAATAAAAATGTTATATCAGCCTCAGTTGGCATCGAGAGCACCCAAACCAACCACCATGGAGGTTGCCAAAGTTTTGGGAGAAGTTATTGAAGCCTTGTTGGTTGTACAAAAAAAGATGAACTCAAATCTCCAAAATACGAACGATGTTTCGCCAGACATGTTTAATAGGTATAAGCGCATTTTAAAGTGGACACTCGGTGGGCTTTTTGCTTCGATGATTGTGGTTCATGCTGGTAATTATATGGATTGGTGGGTGATGGTGGTGCCAACGGTAAGAATACCTGACATTATTGAGTCCTTAGCAAATACTTTGTGAAAATTGAAAAAAGAAGGCTGCTTTTGTTATCAAGAGCAGCCTGTGCTATTTAAGCGATATTTTGCAGATTGTGTAAAGAGGTGCAGAGCTTTACGAGGCAGGCTTTGAGGGCGGTGAGTGCCGTTTGTAAGTCTGTCAGATTGGTGGTTGATGTATTGGTATTTTTTTCAATCGTTTTCAGAAATTGCGTTAACATTTTGTCTTTTTTATTTGGGTTAAATGTTAATGGATTGTCTTGATTGTCGCTATTCCATTGCCAGGTATCTTGGCCAAATGTTGTGCTGAGAAATTGTTTGAAATAATCAACAATAGTTTCTTTGTGATAGTCGGGAAAGATGGTTTCAAAAACGTTATCACCAAATTTTTGTTTGATTCGATTTTCGATATCTTCTTTTGTGTCAGAAGATATAGCAGATACATTAAATATTAGATTGATTTTAGTAAAAGACATATCCATGATTTGTGCTTTAATTATTTCCCTTGGTTTAAGGCAAAAAGTTGTTGCTTTTTCTATCTCTTGTGTCAAGTTTTGATAAAGTAATGCTAAAAAACAATCATCGCCAAAAGACGATCTGAAAAAATATTCGAGTAGCAATCCTTTAAGTTGCATATACGTAGAATTATCGTTGTAGAGAATTGATGCTCCGCAAAAGAAATGGCGATAATTATGCATGTTGCCAATAAAGGTAAAGCTTGCTAAGTGCTCAAGGTCTACGTAAATGTGATTTGAAAAAGATCTATCAGGTGGGACAAGTTCTTTATATTTTTTGGTGTTGAGATAGCCAATGATGGTAGAATTCGGTAGGTAGCTCGAATTTTCTGATTCGTTTCGAATATCGCTACCAATAAAGCCCGTTATTGATCCGAAGATTCCTGTTGGATTTGCGCATGATCTTTCCCATGTTGCTTGCTGGTCTGGTTCTATGGTGGGGTTAATAGTTAAAACAACGGGGAAGTATTTAAAAAAATCATTAAATCTAGCAGTTGTTACAGACCTTATACAAGGTTGCCAGCCAAGCACTACGGCGGCTGCTGATACTTCCTGCCAGCCATTATTGCCTCCAAATCCAGATGCCCCATTAAGCTTATTTTTCGCAAAGTTTTGTAAGGTTTCACCTTGTTCTTCTGGTGCTTTTTCAATGTCTAGAAAGGCTGTTTTTATGTTGTGTGTATGGTATATCCATTGTCTTTTTTCCCAAGCTTCTTTAATTGCTTGTTGTATGCTTTCTTGTAACGGATTCCAGGATGGTGTTTCTTTTATTGCTGTATCGAAGTCTACTTCGTAGTTTTTAAAAATAATAAAAAAGGGAATAGTTGGTTTTGATCCAATCATACCATTCGTGATATCGCAGTTCATATCAAGTAATTTTTTTTTATCGATAAGATCCTTGATGCGTGGTAGTAGTGGATTATTCTGGAGATCTGAATTGATTGGCTTTAATCCTAGAATAGAAAGAATTAAGCATGCCGATTCGTCGGGGTAGGCATGGAGGTTATTTATCTGGCCGCTAAGGCCAGCGGTTTTAATGTCCTCGGTAAGAAGATCTTTTTGTAGCGTTGGATCAGTGGTTAGAACGGCAAGGTTGTGTTTGAAGCGCGATATTCTTTCATTCCAATCTTTAATGCCAGCGTTGAGTGCGATAGTATCGAGCTGAATTTCAAGATCTGTGAATGGTTTAAGTAGTTTTTTACTTTCTGTCAAAGCATCAATCGTGTGGTGTTTTGCAGAAGATATTAACATCAAAAAAATTAAAAACATTTTTTTTGTCATAGTATTCTTCATATTAGTATTAATCAACTATTTTCCATTATATTCCATTTAAAATAGTTATGATTATCCTGTCTATAAATTTGCATTATTTTCCATTTTGTTGAGTTATGATTGGGTTTAATTTGTTGAAGTTGCTGATGAAAACGCGAGGATTACAATTGTCTTGATTATTAGAATAAATACTGCTATTGATATCGACGAGTGAGTAGTATTGAAAGTTCAAAAAATGAGGGATAGGAAAAAATGAAGAAATTTTTAGGATTTAGTTTTGCGGGCATGATGCTTGTTGGTGCTAGTTCCCTGCATGCTGCGAGCGATATTCCGGTTGTGCCGAGTGATAGTGAGTGTGAAGCATTGTTTAATTTTGATGTTGTCGAGATGGTGGTAAAACACCGAAGATTTTTTTATGGTGGTAATATATCACGTACAGAATTTGAGCATTATCAAAAAGCTGGTACGAAACAACGCTCAATGGAACGGCAGTGGATTAGTGAAGGAAAGTTGACGAAAAAATCTGATCTTGAGCCTGCAAAAAAAACAAAATTATCAGCCCAGTTTGATGTTGATGACGAGAGCAATACAAGCGAGAAAGAATTTGTTGGTCGGCATGGAGTGATTCAAGAAACTTTTCATGCAGAGAGTGATTTGTCTCCATGGGTTGATGTGCCGTCAAATGCTCAGCTCAAAGTTGTTGCCAACAATAATGTGCCTGATTGGCCAGAAGCAGATGATGACGGTTGGCGAGTAATATTTGATCCTGCAGGATTAGCGAATAGAGTTGAGAGTCGTGTCCCAAATAAGCTTGATCTGCCTGCAGAATCTGGCGAAAGCAGTGTGCAATCAAATGCGAATGACAAGGCATCAGGAGAGGATCAAGACGCTGATGATGCGCCAATTCGAGCAGTGGCTGAAGATAGGGATGAAATCAGTCTGCTGTTAAAAGAAGTTGGATTGTTAAAAGAAGAGTTGATGTCACGAGCTCCTCGGTTACCGCTCAAAAAAATTCGTAAATTAGCAGATGCGTTAGAAAAAGCGGCTCGCACTCGGTTAGCGCAAGATCATCCGGAAGAAGCAGTCATTCCTAACAAGCCAGTTGTTTTGGAAGAGCTGGAGATTATTCTTGAAGAACTAGATAAGTACTTTTTTGAACGTTCGCACTCTTCGCGTTCGCGCTTTTCGGTAGATCCCGCCAAAACTGCTCTTTTATTGAAAAGAGTTGTGAGTGTTGCGCTTGCTTTGCGCCAGGTAGTTGACACGATAGAAGAAGCGCAAAAGTATCCAGACCAAGCAACAAGTTGGTATGCTGGTTTTGGAGCAACTATTTCGGCAGAGCGTCTGGCTCAAGCGAAAAATGGTCTTTTGGCATTGGTTGTTATTGCCGGAGGTTCATTGGCGGTGGTGAGTGGTGGCTGCTATTTTGATTGGTGGGATTTATGCGCAGGATTTACGTGGGCAAACTGGCTTTCTTTTTTTTAGTTTATTTTAAAGTGATTTTGTAAAACGTGAATTTTCATATCAAATATTTATCGCACGAATAGAGAGAAGGAGTTTCTATGAAGCTTACGTGGGTACGATTTTTTCTGCTTGTTGGGGGCATATTTGTAGGAACGCCTTCTTTTCTTGTTGGGGCGGGTTATTTTTCGTCTTCGTATGAATGCCCAGGGCAGTGGACTTCTGGGACGCCTAAGCAGTTGGCCGAACTTTTGGCTGATGAAAATTATAGTCAATTGATGCCGTACGCTTATTATTATACCGAAATTGACCAGCAATCTGATATGGTTGGGTTTATTTTACAGGGTGCAAGTTCCCATAAACATGTGCCTATGATGTACATGGTGGTGCGCGGTTACGTACAACGGTTAAAAAAAGGGAATATGCTTTCAACGGATGAATTAAATACCATGTTTATCTACATAATTCTTTCTTTGTTGCGTGTGCAAGAAGATTATGCTGCCGTGTCTTTGGTTCTTGAGCCGCATGAAAAAGCCGCAAAAGTTTATAGATTGTTAAAATGGAAATACTGGTATTGGTTGAGGCCATACATTGATCGGATTAAAAGTGCATCGTGTAAATATGTTTTTGAGCAAGTAGCAGCTATTGCAAAAGAGAAAGTTGATTATGACCATTTACCAAATCCTGCATGGATATTAATGTGTTGTTTTAGTGGTCAAACTACTATTAATTTTGATTCACCATCGCATAATGCGAAAAATATATTTAAAACCTATGCTGGTTTGGTGAAAGAAGCACGTTTAAAAAGACAGGCGATGGTACTGGATTATGCAGTACCATCGTCCTGGCAAGAGTTTTTTAAAAATGTTCAACAAGATTCTTGGAGCGAGTGGGCAAAAAGTTTCTTTTAAAGAATATTTTCAGGAGGACAGATTGTTAAAATACTTTGTCCTCGTGCAAATTGTCCATCAGGATTGGTTACGGTTACCGTCTTTGAACCAACCGGAGCATTTACGGTTGAGATATTAAGTTCAAGGGTATTTTTATCAATAACGGTTGTATTATTAACAATAACGCCGCCAGAAATATCTACTTGTAATCTACATTCAAAGCCATTACCAGAATCAAAAAATCCTGATCCTTTTTTATCAAGTCCTTGTACTCTGATAACGACGGATGCTTGGTTGGTTGGTACTTTGACGGGAGATACTTCTACCGGTACTGCTGGTGGTGGTGCTATGAGCTTTTGTACAATAACACCCCATTTATTTTCAGCATTGCAATATTCTTGAATAGTCCACATGGTCATATCATCGCATGGATCTACTGATGTCAAAGAATAAGCTCCCCATGCTCGGCCAAATTGACCACCAGGATTTGCTGCAGGATTGTAAGCAAATGGGGTTGTGGTTATATTGCGATGTTTTTGTGTGGTTCCAAGTTGATCTGTTGCTAGTCTACTAACTGTAACGGCATCGGCATGACGTTGGCGGCCTGCAACGTTGCACCCAAGGCTCATATGTCCAGCGCCTGATGTGGCAAGAGAGGGAATCCAGTATGATATGTTGTCGGTGGTGAGGTCTTCTGGAGTTTCATCAAACACGGTTCCTGCTTGAATAAGTGCTGGGGTTCCTTCGCTGCTTACATCAAGTTCATACCATCTGCTTGAGGTGCGTGTTAAATTTACTGCATTAGAACTAATGCCTTGGTTATCAGTTGCTATGTTGTGTACTGTCCACAATCTGTTGTTTCTCACATAAGCACACGTCAAACGATCGTCAATGCTATCAAGTCTTCCAAAGTAGCCATTTTCATTACCAAGATGACGTACAAGAAGTGGGTAAGTTGTTGAAAGGACATTGATTAAAATGTTTTCTGAGATGGTTGGTGTTCCGCCTGGGTTGTAAATGCGACGCATGGTGAGCATGCCAAAGTTTGCGTTATCAACACCAATAAAGTAACCATCAGTTGAATTAGTATCAAAGTTATTAACGCCTTGTGGTACAAATGGTCCATGAAATGTTTCAAAATCAATTAAGTTATCAAAGCGTGTGTAAACCATTGAGCCACCGCTGAGCACCGAGCTCTTGCGTACAACAAACACAACGCCGCTGTTGGTGTTGCTGTAGGTATGTCCGCCAATGTAGATTGCTTGACTATCAACGCCAAGTGTTGGGAAAGCAAAAAAGATACTAGGACCAACGTTGATGGAGTAAAAGTACCAGTAGGTATATGGCGTTATGAAACTTTCGTTGCTAATCGCCAGTAAGATCTTGTTGTTGTCATAAGTAGATACATCATAATCTATTGCCAGTAAAATCCATTGTCCGCTCAAGCGGTCATAATGAATGCGTGGTCCACTGATTGGGTTAGACGTAAGATAACTAAAAAAAGCACTTGGGTTGATATCAATACCGCCATCAGCTTGACCAGTATTTTTATCAAAACTTTTGATAATGTTGTTGCCAAAAACAACAAATTGGTCAGGGCCTGCAACGCCAGTACAATCTGGTGGGAAAGTATTGGCGATATCAAGTGAATCAACTTCAAATTTTATTACTGGTGCTGGTTGAGCGACACGTAAAAATTCTTCGGTGTTGATTATTTCTTCGGTAAAATCAAATGTCCTGAGTTCAGGATAGCGTGCAACTTCAATCGCTTTTGTATTGGCTTTGCGTGTGGTGCGCCCACGTGAAACACGAGGTATAATGCGTGGTAGAGGAGGAAATGCAACTCTGTGTTGATTGTTGTTTAATTCTTCTGTTTTTTTACATGCTGACCTAGAGACTTTTTTACTTGTTCCTTTGAACTCTTGAGGTGAACTGCTGGGTAGGGATGCTTGTATTAACAAGATAGCAAGGGCTAATCTCTTGAAATTGATCATAAAAAAACTCCTTAAAATGGGTGAAAAAGGTACTTAATTTTTGTATCTTGATTATTAGTCCCTACCATAAAATGGATGATTTTCTTAATACAAGATTTTTATTATTTTGATTGAGAAATGAATTTTTCTTGCAGCATTCTTCCAAACATTTTATAGTTGTTCGGCAAATGGGGTTGACTTAAAATAAACTAAGAAAGGATATTGATGAGCGATTTTAAAAATGTAGTAAAATCATTTCATGGTAAGTATATAAAAAGTATAGTGTATGGTGGACTTGATGGTATTGTAACGACGTTTGCTGTTGTTGCTGGTGCATCTGGAGCGTCTCTCAATCCTGGCATTATTCTTATTTTTGGATTTGCAAATTTGATAGGCGATGGCATTTCAATGGCTTTTGGTGAGTATGTTAGTTCTCGTGCTGAAAATGAATACAAGCAACGCGAAAAAGTACATGCGGAGAGTATTTTTCATTCTGATTTTGATCAAGAAAAACAGCGCCTGATAAATTCATACGTTGGTAAAGGATTTAACGAACAAGAGTCTCTCCAGATGGTTTCGTTGCTTGCTGGTAATAAAAATTCCTTTATTTCCATGACATTGCTTGAACGAGGGATTGTGACGGTTGAAGAATCGTTGTTCATAAAATCGTTGTACACTTTTTTGTCGTTTATTGTTTTTGGTATTGTGCCGTTGACGGTTTATATTATTGCGTTTATTTTTCCTGAAGTTATAAAACATACGTTTCTTATTGCCTGTTTTTTAACCGCGATTACGTTATTTTGTTTGGGTGCTATGAAAGTTCAGGTTACCGGAAAAGACTGGGTTAAGTCTGGTTTTGAGATGCTTGGTATTGGTGGCTTTGCGGCAATGGCCGCTTATGGCATAGGACATTTACTTGCTGGCCTGGCCGGGCAATAGGCGGTCATTTTTGGTATGATTTAATTTTTAAAATTTTTTTGATTATCAATTTTAATTCAATATTTGTTTAATTTTAGGACAATGTTTTCTTAAAAAAAATATTGTCCTTTCTTTTTTTTATTAAAAAAATGGCGCTAAAATCAGAATAATATTATTTTGTTTAGATAAAATTGCGTATTCATGTTTGAGTTATTATGCTGAGAAAAAGTTATGATTAATTAAAAGTGACTTAATAAAGTAAGTTGGTGTATAAGTGTGTGTTTCACAATAAGGAGAGAGTTATGGAACATCGTAATTGGCCTACGTTAGGCCTTGCCCTTTTTGCCGTTCTTGGTCTTATGTTCATGTTAGACAATCTTGGTATGGTTGCCGTTAAAGGAATGTTTTGGAGCTGGGCTGTCTTGTTACTTGGTATTAGCAAATTGAGCTGTCATATGGAATGCTCAAAGAAAGACAAATGCAAACTCTGGAATCCTAAAATGTTCTGTGGCCTTGTATTTACCGTTATTGGAGCATGGTTTGTTTTGGGTGATCTTGGACATGTTTCCACTCATGGATTGAACCTTCTTTATGTACTTACCTTCGCTGTTCCTGTAGCAGCATTGGCAGAAAGATATTTATTAGCAAAATAAGCTAGGTTCTGTTGACTTTTCAAAAATGTGATTTGAGTGCATGATAACACCAACAAAAAAAACGAGTTTATTAAAAACTCAAAAAGGCGTTATCATGCAAAGAGAGTATATCACAAATGAAGCGTGGCGGAAAATATATCAGTTTCTTAAAAAAGAAAAAGGTATTTATGTTAGAAATGAAGGTCTTTGTAAGAGGTTCATAGTGGGTGTGTATTGGATTTTAAAAACAGGCGCTCAATGGCGAGAACTGCCTGACCGTTATGGCAACTGGAATAGCGTATTCAAGCGATTTGATGTGTGGAGTAAAAAGAAAATTTTGAAAAATTGTTAACATTTTGTGCTGACGACCCCGACCTTGAATACGTCATGATTGATGCCACAATAGTAAGATCGCATCCTTGCGCAGCGGGTTATGGCAAACAAAGTGAAGAAGGCTTGGGAAGAAGTAAAGGTGGTTTTACTACAAAAATTCATGCGACAGTGGATGCCTTGGGCAACCCACTAAAAATTATAATAACTCCTGGTCAAAGAAATGACATAACGCAAGCTGAAACCCTGCTCAAAGCAACCCCAAAATTCTTGTGTGATAGCCGACCGAGGTTATGATTCTGATGCATTACGAACTTTGTTAAATAATCAAAAATGTACGGTTGTTATTCCGCCTCGATCTAACAGAAAGATTCAGTATGAATATGATGAGCATCTTTACAAAGAAAGACATCTCGTTGAATGTTTTTTCTCTAAAATCAAACACTTCAGACATGTCTTTTCTCGCTTTGACAAAAAGGCCCAGAATTACTTATCGTTCGTTTCTTTTGTTGGAGCAATTTTATGGTTACGATGAAAAGTCAACAGAACCTAGTATCCTTCTCCACAATTATTAGCTTGAGTGTGTTGCCAGATAAAAATTATTGAGTTATGTAGAAATAAGCTGGCAACGCGCTCAGTGATTTTTATGTAGACAACGACTTTTTAATAAAGTTTTGTTGCCTTTATTTTTTACATGCTCGCGTCATGGCGAGCTATTTTTTTGTGG
The DNA here is from genome assembly GCA_016699045.1 of bacterium. Classification (NCBI taxonomy): domain Bacteria; species bacterium. Next base: position 289,333 of record CP064957.1, on the reverse strand, counting down.
GTGGTATTACGATGTACATTGACTCTTGACTCTTTGTTTGTTGAGATGATAGCTTTCAGCTTAATAATTTTTATAATATCTAACCTGGTGTTTGCTCATGATTTTGACGTCTATTCTTAAGCATAATGCTCAAAATTTTCCTCATGACCCATCGTTGACGATGCGGATGGGGTATCGAACTGTATCACTTACTTTTTCGCAAGTGTATGAATTGTCGCGCAAGGTTGCCGTTTTTTTAGAGCAGCAAGGGGTGAATCCTGGAGATCGTGTGGTGATTGTTGCGCCAAACTCTCCGTATTGGGTTTGTGTCATGTGGGGTTGTTTGTTGCGCGGGGCTGTTATGGTGCCGCTGACGATACAAAGTTTGGGCAAGGTGGTGCAAAAAATTGTTGAACAAACGGAAGCAAAGTTACTTTTTAAATATACTTTTTTTAGGCAAGATTGTGGTTCTATTAAAACATTTGATATGGAATTACTTTCAGAACTTGTAGCTGATTTGGACGGGGCTGCAATGCATGAGTACCAAGCTTGTCAAGATGATCTTATGCAAATATTGTATACGTCTGGTACTACGGGAGATCCTAAGGGTGTTATGCTGACGCACAAAAATTTGTATTCAAATATGCAGGCAGTTGCACAAGTTTTTCCTTTTGTTGGGCGTGAACGTATCTTGTCTCTTTTGCCATTGAGTCATATTTTAGAACAGACGATTGGTTTATTTTTGCCGTCGTATTTGTCTGCGCATATTATTTATGCCCACTCGCATACCGCCATTCGTTCTCTTTTGCAAGAATATCAGATTACCAAGCTCATTGTGGTACCTGAATTTTTAAAAGTATTTATGGAAAAAATTGAGAATGATGTCGAGCAGCGTGGCAAGAAAAAATTATTTGAACGTATGCAAAAACTATCTCAGGCCTGTGGTATGATATGGTTTTCTCGTTTACTCTTTCGACCAGTTTTAAAATCTCTTGGCAGCAAACTCGATATTATTGCGTGCGGAGGCGCTCCGCTCGATCCATTGTTAGAAAAAAAGTGGCAGTCTTTTGGCATTATGATTTTGCAAGGTTATGGCCTGACCGAAACATCGCCGGTGTTGACGTACAATTCATTGCAAAGCCATAGACCTGGTTCTGTTGGTAAAGTCTTGCCAGGCATTGAATTGTCGATAGCCGATGACGGTGAAATTTTGGCCAAAGGGCCAAATGTGTTTCAGGGCTATTTTAAGAATGAAGAAAAAACGCGCGAAGCATTCACCAGCGATGGATGGTTTAAAACCGGCGATATGGGCCATCTTGATAGTGATGGTTTTTTATTTTTAGATGGCAGAAAAAAATATATGATTCTTGGTTCTGGGGGACAAAATGTTTTTCCAGAAGATATTGAAGAAGAACTTAATCAAATTGACGGAGTGAGGGATAGTTGTATTTTGGGTCTTGAACTGCCAAGTGGTCATGTTGAGATTCATGCTGTCTTGTTGCTTGATGAGCAGACAAAAAAAACAGCGGAAGAAATTGTTGCGCTGGCTAATAATCAGTTGACTTCGTATCAGCAAATTAGTGGATGGTCATTGTGGTGCGATAGTGATTTTCCGCGAACTTCTACGCGTAAAATTAAAAAAGAAGAAGTGAAAAAAGTTATTGCAGTTACTGGCAATCAACTAGTTGACCAAGCGCAATCTTTTAAATCGCCACTCATGCGTATGATTGCGCAAATGAGCGGTCGAGATATTGAAAAAATTAATGAATCAACAACGCTCGGTCAGCTTCAATTTGATTCTCTTTTGACGGTTGAATTGATTATGCGTGTTGAACAAAATTTTGCTGCCGCTATTGATGAAAGCGCCTTGACGTTAAAAACGACAGTTGCTGATATTGAAGCGATGATTGCAAAAAAAGAGCCAGTTAAACAAATGCCGCCCATCAAAAAATGGCCTGCGTGGTTGGCAGTGCGCGTAATGCGTGTTCTTTTGCAAAGTTTTTTTCTATTAATTTCTCGTTTGTTTATGTGCGTGCGCGTGCGTGGGCTTGAGAATGTGCACAATCTTAAAGGTCCCGTAATTTTTATGCCAAACCACACAAGCTATCTTGATCCGCTGGCGCTTATTGCTGCATTGCCATGGCGCGTGCGTTTTCGTTTAGCATTTGCTGCCGCTTCTGATGTTTTGTATCAAGAATTTGCGTGGGGAGCATGGTTAGCCGAATTTTTATTTTATGCATTTCCATTTCCGCGTCATGAGGCAGAAAATATTCAGCATGGGCTTGATACGGTTGGTCGCTTGCTCGATAAAAATATATCAGTGGTTTTATTTCCCGAGGGGAAAGTGAGTGAAACGGGCGAGTTGTTACCACTTAAGCCTGGAGCTGGTTTGATTGCGATAGAAATGGGTGTGCCGGTGGTTCCGGTTACTATTATTGGTACGCAATCGATTTGTTCTTATGCGCAACTTATGCCACACGCGCGAGGGACGGTAGAGATAATTTTTGGGGAGCCATTGATTTTTACACGAAAAGAGTCTTATACTCTAGCAACTGAACGCCTTGCAAGTGCCTTGAAAAAATATGTAAAAATTGGCGCATAGAAAGAGAGAAAGAAGAGGAAGGTAAGGTAATGTATTGTGAAAATATTAGCCATGTTTTTTCTCATATGTTATTTCTCAATTACTTCTTGTTTTCCAATTTTATTAGTTCATTATCTTGTGCATAAGATAAATCCAGAATGTTCAGATTATTTTTTTTGTAAAAAAATCATATGTATCTATTTTTTCGTGCTTTTATTTAATCAACTTCAATATATTTTTAAGTTGTCTGACGATCTTGGTTTTCATGATTTTGAAAAATTGTGTCAACATATTGAAGCAGAACAAGGCAGTGAATGTCTTTGTTGGTGACTAGTATGACAAGTTGTTTTTTTCAACAAAGCAAATCAAGGAGGAATGGATAAGATAAATTGAAAACGCATGTTTTGTTGTTGGGTTTGAAAGTTGCAGTTGATGAAGGAGTGTTGTAATGCAAATAATAAAAAAACATCGAATTGGATTTTTTTTTGTAATGATTGCGTGTCTTTTTTCTGTTTCGTTATTGAGTGCTGCAGGCAAAAAGTTTAATGCCGGAGAAATGGATGTTTTGCTGGATCATGGCGATTATCAAGAACTGAATGCAAGATTGCGTCTTTTTATAGAACAACAAAGGAGTAATGACGCTTTATCCTGGGTTCGTAAGCAAGCCGAAAACGGTGATGCTTTATGCTTATATTTCGATGCACGAAATGCTGATTGGCAAATAAAAAATCCTTTTGAAGGATTTGATGCGCATCAGCATGGGCCTTATTTCATGAAAAAAATTATGCAATTTTTAATGCGTGTTTGCCTTGATGCGACGACGTATATTGAACTTTTTGGCGAGGATAGTGCTCTTGTTACTAAGTATCAGTATTTTAAAAGTAAAGTTAATCAAGTGTGGTTGAATCATTATGAGTTGCGTAAACAACTTTTTGGCAGTGTTTCTTTTCAAGATACGGTTAGAGATGTTAAGCAATGGTTTTTTTCTCTTGGGTCTAATGGACAATTTGATTTTCTTCCTTGTGTTTGGGTGCAGACTATACAGCCGGCATGGATTTCTTGGGGTTACTCGGTTGGGGTGATTGATGCAGGAAAATATGAAGCTTGTTTGGATGATGCTAATAACATAGCAACAATCAAGCGTTTTCAACCAGCTGTGGCACTTGCGTTTTTTGACTTTTGCTCTGTCTGTGGTGGTTGGGAGCAGTTTTTTGGGAATATCAATGATTGTAGATTTGTTTTGAATTTATGGCAGCAAAAGGATGCTGAATTACGAGTCATTGAAGAAAAAGAAGAGCGCGAAAAAAATGCAAAAAGAGAAAGACGCGAAAGAGTCAATGATCGAGCAGAGCGTGAACGAGAAGAAGAAAGATCAAGACGTGAGATTGAAAAGCTTAGTTTATCAGGTGGGAGAGAGGAAAAACTAGATGAACAGGAAGATCCGTTTGACGGCTGGTCAAAATTTGCTCCGATTTTTACTTCGGCTGATGCAAGCTCTCCAAGTAGTTCATCGAGCTCAGGTAGCTCAAGTCCTGCAATGAGCCCAAGTAGTGCGAGTTCTATGAGTAGTTCGAGTAGCTCAAGTTCTTCAGTTTTGAAGGTTAGTGGAGATTCGGAAAAAGTAGCGTAACGAGATTAAAAGATAAGAATTAAAAAAAGGCCGGAAACTTCCCGGCCTTTTTTAGTGACAAATTATTAAGCGTTGCGGATGCGAGCAGCATTTCTGATGGCAAAAATAACCTTGCGTGCTTTTTCAACAACTTCTTTGTGTGTTGTCGCTCTATTAATTTCTTCGTCATATTCATAAGGTTGAAAAAAGCTTTCAATCATATCTTGAATAATAATTTCGATCGTTTCATCATCAATGTGATAAAGTAAGCTGTCAAAATCATCTTCAAAAGATAGGTCTGATTCTTCTTCTGTTCCTGCACCTGCTGCGCTGGTGATTTCTTCAACCATTGAATTAGTTTCTTGTAAATAGTCAAACATTGCTTGTTCAAGTTCAATGAGGTTTTCAAGCGCAATTTCTTCTTCGTCAGCTTTGGCTTCAATGTTGATTGTGGCTATGGAGTCTTGATGATTGAATTCTTCGGCAGATTCTTCTTCTGCTGCTTCTTCTTCAGAATTGATAGTTTCTTCTGCTGCTAGTATTTCTTCGTCGATTATAATTTCTTGTTCTTCTAAAAATTCATCAGCGTATGCTACGTCTACGGGTGTATATTCAGTAAAAACTTCTGTTGTGATGGGCTCTAATGTTGTTTCAACGAAATGCTCTAGGGTGGCAGGGTCTGTTATTGGATCAGCGACGGCATTTGTTGCATCGTTTGATGATGATTGATCATAGTTGAAAAAGTGTCCAGTGAGTTCTTCCCAAAGCATTGCAAAGAACAAAGCAATTTCATCAAAGAGCCATGATTTGTTAACTTCATTTTGTGCTCGTTTGTGTGCAAGGCAAGCCATTTTGTGTAATGCTTCTGGGTTGTTGTAGCCATAACCGTGTGTGCTTAACACAAAGTCGTTAATGCTGCTACGAACTGGCGCCATGCGTGTTGCTGCATCTACGTTGGTTGTTGCGTGCATTAATGAAACCGCAAAAAATGAAGAGAGTAATAAAAAGCGATTGATTTTTGACATAACGTTCTCCCTAAAAAATCCCCTTGAGAAAAATAAACCCTACCTTGTCAGTCTCTCAAAATGAGGGTTGTAAGAAAATGGTTTTGATGATTTGGTTATTTTGCATTGAATCCTGGCCCCCCTTTTGAGTTTTGATGACAGACAGAATTTTAATGAGATTTGTGATGTGGTGAGGGGGCCAATTATATGATATAATTTTGTAGAAAGAGTCGTTTTTCTTAGATGTAAGGGGTTTTTTATGATCGTAAGACCGGGTATTTATCAGCACTATAAGGGCAAGCGTTACAAAGTTTTGGGTGTCGTTAATCATTCAGAAACGCTTGAAAAACTTGTTTTATATCAAGCATTGTATGAAAGTGAAGGCTTTGGCAAAGATGCTTTATGGGTGCGGCCGCTTGAAATGTTTATGGAAGATATTGATTTTAAGGGCATGAAAATACCGCGTTTTCAGATGGTAAACCCGTGTTGTTCGACTGATTCGTGCTGTGAATAAATACGTGCTCAAATTTTGGTAAAATCGGCAAGGTTTGTAAACCTTGCCGATTTTTTTATGACTTAAAAAGAAAGATTTTTTGGTGAACGAGGGAATGGAATAACGTCTCTGATGTTTTCCATGCCAGTAGTAAATTGTACTAAGCGTTCAAAGCCAAGCCCAAATCCTGCGTGTGGAATGCTGCCAAAGGTTCGCAATTCCATGTACCACCAATAATCATCAGCGTTAATGTTGCATTCAGCCATACGTTTTTTTAAGACATCAAGACGCTCTTCACGTTGGCTGCCGCCAATCAGTTCTCCAACGCCTGGTACCAAAACGTCCATGGCGGCAACTGTTTTGTTGTCATCATTCAAGCGCATATAAAAAGATTTAATATCTTTTGGATAGTCGGTAACAATTACTGGCCGCTTGCAATATTCTTCTGCCAGGTAGCGTTCGTGCTCGGTTTGTAAATCTGAACCCCATGTTACTTGGTAGTCAAATTTCTTGTCTGCTTTTTGAACTAACTCGATTGCTTGTGTGTACGGAATATGTTCAAACGGGCTGTTAACAACGTGCTCAAGGCGCTTAAGTACGCCTTGGTCGATAAAGCGATTGAAAAATTCTAAATCTTCCTGGCAATTATCAAGTGCGTTCCGCAGGCAATATTTGATATAATTTTCGGCGCAAGTCATATCATCTTTTAAATTAGCGAATGCCATTTCTGGTTCGATCATCCAGAACTCTGCCAAATGTCTGCTTGTGTTTGAATTTTCGGCACGAAAGGTTGGCCCGAACGTATAAATATCAGAAAGTGAACAGGCGTACGTTTCACCATTCAGCTGCCCAGAAACCGTTAAATACGCTTGGCGGCCAAAAAAGTCTTGTGAATAATCTGGCGTGCCTTTATCGTTTTTTGGTACTTTGTTTAAATCAAGTGTGGTCACTTGAAACATTTGGCCGGCGCCTTCACAATCTGATTGCGTGATAATTGGCGTATGAACGTACAAAAAACCTTGTTCTTGAAAAAAATTATGCGTAGCAAATGCGAGTGCGTTGCGAACGCGTGCGATGGCACCAATGGTGTTAGTGCGTGGGCGTAGGTGGGCGATGGTGCGTAAAAATTCAAAGGTGTGTTGTTTTTTTTGTAGTGGATACGTTTCTGGGTCGCATTCGCCAATCAGTTCAATTGCGCTTGCTTTAAGCTCAAACGCCTGCTTGCCGCCTTGGCTTGCGACCAGTGTGCCTTCAATCATGACGGCAGCGCCAACGGCAAGTTTATCAAGTAACGTATCATAATTTTTGGCCGAAGAATCTGCAATTACTTGCAAAGGTGCCATGGTTGAGCCGTCGTTTACGGCAATGAAAGAGAAGTTTTTTTGGGTGCGGGTTGAGCGAATCCAACCCTTGATTACCATTGTTGAGTTAATATTTTTTTCTGAAACGTTTTTTATTTTTGTGCGCGTTGTCATAAGGGCTCCAGGCTTTTTTTAAACTTAAAGATGCCTTGTCATATTGCCTTAGTTTTAGCAGATTTGTGTAGAAAAAACAATGTAAAAACCTTTATGAGCAATGAGCCTATTAATTTGGTTAATAACGATTTGCAGCGTTACATTTTCCTACTGAGTAACTGTTGTTGATGAAGTAACTGTCGAAATGGTTTGGGAGATTGTTAAAGAAAAGTTGGTGGCTAACCGATCCTGAAGATTTTCTTATTTTTTAAGTTTTGTAAAAAGGGCCTTTTTGAAGAGAAAAGGACCTTTTTTTATTCGTTTGGCTTCGGCCCCTTCGTTAATTTCTTATTTATTTGAGTTTCAGGTTGAAAATATGTTATTGTTCAAATAGTAATAATTGAACAATAAGTCCTGGTGAAAAAGGGGTATTTTTATGAAGAAATTAATACAAAACAAAGGATTTCTTTTGGTGGGTCTTTTGTTTATTTTTGCAGATTTTGGCGTGGCGATAAGAGCTGTGGCTGCCGATGATGATTTGAGTTTTGTGGCAGATGATTTAGGTACCGATATGAGCGCACCAGCTGTTGATGATTTGGATCAAGATGTTCCTGTTCATGTCCCTGCAACGCCAGTGCCATCGAGTAGTGAAAGTGACTCTGATACGAGTACTTCAGCAAGTGATGTGACTAAGGGCGTAGTTTCTCAAGATTCGCAGACTAGTTCAAAATCTTCAAAAAAACATAAAAAAAACAAAAGAAAAAGAAAAAATAAGAGCGGTAAGAGGAAAGTAAAAAGTGCTAAGCATCGTGAGAAAAAACAGCTAAGAGCCCAAAAATTGGCTGAAAAAAATGCAAAATTAAGAGCTAAGCTTGCTCAACTCAAAGCTGAGAAACGTGCCCGCGGTATGGAAGTTCATGGGGATGAGTACCGTCCAATGCGTCCTCAAGGTTCTCGAGGTGGCGTATCTGAAGGTTTTGAAAGTGGCAGCGAGCAAGGGCATGGTGGCGTACGTCGTAAAATTGATTGGCGCCGTCCTGTGCCGTCAATGCGTAAATCATGGGATTCAGATAGTCAGCTTCGACATCAAGAAAGATTTCATGGCCATGTTCGTGATACTGAAGATGAAGAAAACGAGGATGAAGTAGCTTTTCATCAACATGGTGATCGCGATGTGAGACATGATAAACATAAGCATGTTGGCCATGATGATGAAGATTCAAAACATCATGAGCGTGGTCCTCGTCATGAAAATTCTCATCGCGAAGGTCGTGTTCGCTGGCATGAGCGTGATCATGATAAATATAAGCATGTCGGCCGTGGTCACGATCGCGATATGCGCGATAGTCGTGCAAAAGATAAGATAAATCAAGAGAGCAAATCTCAAGAAAACAAATCTGAGCATGATCGTAAGTAGTTAAATGATTTTCAAGAATTCTAAAAAAGGGTGGCTTGTAGCTTACAAGCCACCCTTTTTTTACATGCTCTATTTTCAATCGACCTAAAAAAAGAGAATAATGAATGACTTTCGCAGAGAGAAATTTTTTTGTTGACTTAAGAAAGATTCAAAATGCTACATTGAAACAGTAAGGAAAGTTTTTGCAATAAAAAGTAGGTTGAGTATATCTAGAAAGGGAGTTTGTTATGAGTATGATGAAAAGTAATCAACGGTGGGGGCTTTTTTTGAGCCTTATTTTGGTTGCAACTTTTGGAGAGTTGGCGGCACGTGGTTTTGGGCATGCTTTTGGGCATGGGCCTGGTGGGCGTCCTATTGTTTTTAACAATACAAAAGAATTAGAAGAAAAAGAAAAAGAACGTATTTCAGCTGAGTGGCAACGTAATCATAATATTTTAAAGGCTCTTCCTGAAGATACGATTATTGCTATACGATCTAATCCAAAAGGTCCTGGTAAAGGTAAATTTTTGGCAGTTGTTGATGGCAAGTATCTTAAAGCTGTTCATGATTCACTAAAAAAAGTCAACGAAGATCAAAATGCCCAATTTAAAATATTGCGCCACGGTGATATTTTTGGATTACAACAAGTTGCTGCGCCACATAATAACTTGCAAAGCGTTAAGGATTCCTTTGAAGTTAGCTTTGAAAACCAAAATTTTGATGACGATCACTCAAAGTTGTCTCTTTGGTTCATAGAAGTAACTGGTAGTTTGAATAAACAGGTATGGTTTAAGAATGCTGAAACTGATGGCTATCTGAGTGTTCGTCAAGAACCATGGTCAAACGGTGGACGTTTGTACACACGCGATCATCGTGTTGTTGATGGTAAAGCTCAGCCTGCCAGAAAAGATAGTTGGGAAACATTTAGTATAGTAATTATAAAGTCTGTTGGTGTACAAGCAACCGAACAAGCGCGAGAAGTAGATGCTGATGATTATCCATTTAAAGAGGGTAATATCGTTGTCTTGAGATCTCATCCAAAAAGTCCAGGTCAAGGAAAGTATCTTAATATTGTTGATGGTAAATTCTTGGCGCCTGGTGTTGAAAATTCTGATAATAAAAATTCTCGTTTTAAAGTTTTGCGTGAGGGATATTTTGTTGGTTTTGAAAAATTAACTGAGCCAAAATTTCGTTTACAAAGTAGTCCGGTTCTTCAAGTTGGCGAAGACAATCCGCCTTATTCAGTACAATTTCAAAATGCTGCATTCATGAAGTGGGAACATTGGCAACCAGTGAAAATGGGCTCAGAAGAAGAAGGTTATTACTGGGTATTACAAAATGAAGCAACGGGCGGGTATTTGAGCGTTCGTTCCGAAAGTTGGTCACGTGGACGTGTTTGGACGCGTGGTAAAAGTAATAAGCCTGCGAAAAGCGTTACTCAAGCAGAAAAATTTATTGTTGAAGTTATAAAAGATACAGGTCTTGTTTCTCCAGAACCGTCATCAGCAAAACCAGCTCCTGCACCAGCTACATCGGCATCAACGGCAACTCCAGGGTCGACAGTTGTAGTAACTCCAGCGCCTACTGTAATAGCTGGTCCTGCTGTAGTTAAACCAAAAGTTTTGAGTGAAGAAGAAAAAGAAAAACGACGTCTTCAATTAGAAAAAGATATTGCAGGGATCATTCCTACGCCACGCGATACTGCAGCTTTGCAAAGCTTAAAGGCTGGGACGGTGGTAGCGATTAAGGTTGTAAGTACTGACAAAGCGGGCAAATATCTCCGCTTGGAAGATGGACAATATTTAATGCCAACCGGTAGCGATTCAAAAGAACCGCAATGTCGTTTTGTGGTAATGAGACTTGGCAATTGGATTGGCTTTAAGTCATACCATGCAGCTGGTAATACGTTAAGCGCTGCAGCCAAAACACATGAAGTTTTATTTTCGGGCGATGCTTTCCAAAAGGATGAAAACACGAGAGTTCATTGGGCTCTTGTTCCAGCCAAAGATGATAGTCTTGGCGTGGTGCAGTTGCATAACCAAGCGTCTGGCGGTTTCTTAAATATTCTTTCTCGTGAGAGTATGCGCAAGGGACATCGTGTTGAGAAAATAGATGAAGATAAGAATCTTGCTGCTATGGGCGTTGATAAAACAGTACCTGCTGAAATTGACGATGAAGATGATAATGATCATAAGAGTGATGAGTTGCACGCGATAGGTTTTGGTCGTTTGTGGACTAAAAAAGATCGTAAGGGTCGTGCTGCAACGCCGGACTTAGCGTCAACCAAATTTACTATAGAAATTGTACAGCCTGTTGGTGCTGAAACAGTTGCTGGTGGAGCTGCATTTACGTACATTCCAGAACTTTATCAACAACGAACAGTTGCTTACCATGAAAAATGGAAGTTAGCCGAAGCTGGTTATGGCTGGGTTAAGTTCAAAGCGCGTGCACTTGAAGGTTTAGCGATAGCTTTTGCTGCTACGATGAATCCAGCCAATGGGCCTGCGTACGAAGTTCAAATAGGTCATACAAGCAATACTAAATCGGCAATTTTCAAAGATGGTAAGTCAGTATTTGAAATTTCTGCTGATGATGCAGGCAATAGTGATGCAGACGTGAGTGGTGGCCTTCCGTTTGAAGGTCAAGCGTGGGATGATTACTGGGTTATGATTAATGAAAGTGGGAAGGTTTCTGCCGGTAAGGGTACTGAAATTGGTCAACGTTCTTTTATTGAATGGAAAGACACTAAGCCGGCTACTGATGTTCGTTATGTTGGTTTGAGTGATCTTTCAAGTCGTGCTGAATTTAAGAACATTACCTTCAGTCCTGCTCGTCCGGTTCAACCAAAATTCATTGTTCCTGTTGGATTTAGCAAAGTGGAAACAAACAAGCGCTTTGTTAAAATTACAACTGGTAGTCATCAAGGTTCCTTTGAAGCATGGGCCGTTGATAAAGATGGTAAACTTTATCACGATAAAAATGGTGGGTTGAGTGGTGATGATTGGCAAGTTGTTGCATTGCTCGATCAGCAAGATAAAGATCTTGGTAAAGTCAAAGATGTTGCAGCTGGTGATGACGGCGTTGTATATGTCGTTACTGATTCAGGATTGGTATACACGTTTATTCGTGAAGGACAAAACACCTTGCGTGCACCACGAGCAAATAAAGGCCCCGTTGTGCCTGTTCCTGCAGTTGTTGTAAAACCAGTTCTTGATGTTGTTGCGCTTACTGAAAAAGTAGCACAGAAAGAAGAAGCTCGCGGTAAAATAATTTCACGTAGTGCTAAAGCTAAAAATAAGAAGGCACGACTTGCTCGTAAAAAGGCAACATCAGTTGCATCAAAAGATAAAAAGAGTCGAAGACGTGTTGCTCAAAAACGCAAGGTGCGCAAGCCTCTTAAAAAAGCAGCTTCTTTGAGAGATCAAAGAGTTGCCAAGAAAAAATAACTCGAGTAAATCAAAAAGATAAAAAAGAATTAAAAAAAGATGAAAGGATTAATAATGAATAAAAAACGGATCGGACGGTGGCCTTTAAGCCTCTTGATTATGTTCGCGATGACAACTCAGGCAATGTTGGCGGTTGGTACTTCTGGCGCAGATGCGCCAGAAGATGACGAAGAAGTGACGGCTGACGCAACGCCTACTGCAAAGCGAAAAACAAAAAAAATAGTGAGAAGAAAAAAGGACAACCTGCGAAAAATCGTCGAGCTCAAACAACTAAAAAGAAGGTAAAAGGCAAGGCAGCGCATCCTGCTGATGCTAAAAAAAGGGCTCATCGTGTTGAAACGAAAAAAAGAAAAATTACGAAAAAAAGTAGTGCTGCTTCAAAAAAAGAAACAGTAAGTGTTGTAGATACGCAGCCAGCTGTTGCCGCGGTAGCTGCTAGTGCTGCACCAGTGGCAAGTACAACTGTTCAAGCGCTAGCTAGTCAAGTTTTAAAAGCTAACAGATGGGCAAGTGTTGATGTGGGCGGCGTAAACCAAGGTGTTAAGTTTGCTCGCATCGATGTTGGTAGTCGGGATAATGTGTGGGCTACCGTTGATACAACAAAGAGTATTTATCAATTACAATCAGATGGTGGCTTTGAGCTTCAATCGAATGGGGATGCGCTTGCCGTGAGTGTTGGTGCTGATAATACCGTGGCAGTAGTTAACCTTCACAATGATGTTTTTTTACTTGACAATGGCGCATGGAAGAAAATTTTAGATGGTAAAAAAATGACCAATCTCGCGGTAGTCAACAAAGACAGTATTTTTGCTATTGAAGAGCGTGAGGGTAGAGATTACGTGTGGCATTATAAGCATGGCACTTGGGAACAAATGAAAGACAGTAGTGGTCAAGAAGCTGTCGGTTTTAACAATGTTTCGGCCAATGCTGCAGGAACGGTATTTTTGTTAACGCCAGAAGGAGAACTTTATCAAATGGGCAATGCTGGTGTTGAAAAAACACAAGATGCTACTGACGAAGAGATTGTTGCAGCTATTGCTCCTGCTGCCTCGGCTATTGCTCACGCTGATACAGCAAGTGTGGCAGTTGATGCTGTAGCAAGCGATGTAAAGGCAGCCTCAGCAGAAGCTGTTTTGCGTGATAAAATTAAAAAAGTGAGAGCACAATTTACAAGTTTAGGTGGCGTGATAGACAAAACAAAAGAAGCTGAACATAATAAAACAGCAATCCAAGAAAAAACGGATATCGAGAAACTCAATAAAGAAATTAAAACCTTACAAGCAAAAGCTTCAAAACAAACTAATAGAAGCTTAAAAAAGCAAACGATGGCAAAAATTGCTGATGTTAAGAAAAAGAAACACGCTATTGAAAGAGCAAGACGTGCTCGCTTAGCAGGAAAATTAAGAGATTATCAAGCTAAATTAGCAAGCTTAAAGCCAGTAGCGTCAGCATCTGTAAAATAAAATCTACTTACTAAATTACTAAAAAAATTAAAGGGTCGACTTGTTCGACCCTTTTTTATGAGCGCTTGCTAATGGCATGGTTCAACTTTAAACTTGAATCTTAACTATTCGAGGGCTTTAAATGAAAACAAGAAAAAATGAGTATCCTGTTGATCAACGGATAATAAATCGTTGGTCGCCGCGTGCGTTGTCCAGTGATCCAATTACTGACGAACAGATTGCAAAGCTTTTCGAAGCGACTCAACAAGCGCATAGTTTATTGAAGCGTTCGCCATGGCGGTTTGTATATGCGAAAAAAGGTTCTGTTCGATGGCAGGAGTTTTTTGATCTGTTGAATCCTTTTAATCAAAGATGGGCCGAACCAGCATATGTTTTGTTAATTGTGTTGTCAGAAAAAAATGAATATGTTGATGTTGTGCGCCAAAATTCATTGTTGACGGGAGCTGCTTGTCAGTTGTTGGCGGTGCAAGCTGCATGCCTGGATTTGGTGGTTCATGCAATTGAGGGGTTTGATTATGAGCAGGCAGCACATCTACTTAATGCTCCTGATTATACTATTGAAGTAATGTTTGCGATTGGCAAGCTTGGCAATAAAGAATATTTGCCTGATTATCTTCAAGTGCGCGAGTATCCTTCTGGTCGCAAAGTTTTGACAGATTTAGTTTTCAAAAATTTGTTTAATCAAAAAGGAGTAAGCGATGAATAAACGTCATGCTGAATATTCTATTGCTAACATTTTTCTTGAACGTTGGTCGCCACGAGCAATGTCTGGTGAGTCTTTCACTCATGAAGAATTGATGTCACTTTTTGAAGCTGCAAAATGGGCGCCATCATCGTACAATAATCAACCATGGCGTTTTATTTATGCTCTACGCCAAACGTCTCAATGGGAAAAATTATTTGATCTTTTGGTTCCTTTTAATCAATTGTGGGCACATAAATCTGCTGCGTTGGTAGTGGTTGTTGGGCATAAAAACTTTGAATTTAATGGAAAACCGTCTCGTACTTTTGCATTTGATACGGGTGCTGCGTGGGCAAATTTAGCGTTACAAGCAAGTATGAGTGGTTTTATAGCGCATGGCATGGAAGGCTTTGATTACAATCGTGCACAAGCTGAGTTGAATATTCCGGCTGACTATGAAGTGTTGGCAATGATTGCTCTTGGTAAGTCAGGAAAAAAAGAAGATTTACCCGCAGAACTGCAAAAAAAAGAAGAACCTTCAGATCGTAAGCCATTGGCGGAGATTGTTTTTGAAGGTTCATTGGGTGTAAAATGATGACCAAGCAGTATGCGCGCGCACTTTTTATTTTTAGGCGTGATTTGCGCTTGAACGATAATACGGGTCTTTTGGCCGCATTAGAACAAACAGAAGAAGTGGTGCCATGTTTTATTTTTGATCCCCGTCAAGTTGATGATAACGAGTATAAAAGTGAAAATGCGCTTCGTTTCATGATAGAATCATTGAACGATCTTGCTGATCAATTAAAACATAAACATGGTCGCTTATATTTGTTTTATGGTAAATCTGAAGATGTGGTAAAAAAACTTTGTACTCAGCTTAAGCTTGATGCGGTGTTTATTAATCAGGATTATACGCCATTTAGCATTAAGCGTGATCATGCACTTGAGCGTGTGTGCAAATCTCAAGATGTTGCTTTTCAAGCACACGCAGATGTTTTGTTGCATGCGCCTGAAAAAAGCCTAAAAAAAGACGGCAAGCCGTACACTATTTTTACGCCATTTTATAAACGGATGTCGATGATAAAAGTTGAAGAGCCGCGTAGTAACGCATTCAAAAATTATTTTACTGGTACCATTGCAACAAGCTTTCACAACATTGAAGATAAAGTTTCGATTAAAACAAATAAGTTAGCAGCGGTGCAGGGCGGTCGCAAAGCTTGTCTTAAGATTTTACGTGCGCTTGATGATTTTAAAGATTATGCAAAAAAGCGGGATATTCCTGCGCTTGCTACAACTCATTTATCAGCGCATTTAAAATTTGGTACCTGCTCGGTCCGTGAAGTTTTTTATGCGATAGCTGATACGCTTGGCCGTAAATCGGTACTGCTCAAACAACTTTATTGGCGTGATTTTTTTACGACGATAGTCTTTTATTTCCCACATGTTTTTGGTCATGCGTTTCGTGAAAAATATAATCATCTTGCGTGGTCAAAAAGTAAAAAAAACTTTGAAGCGTGGTGCAACGGTATGACCGGCTTTCCACTTGTTGATGCTGGTATGCGTGAGTTGAATGAAACCGGATTTATGCATAATCGTGTGCGGATGGTGGTAGCATCATTTTTAGTAAAAGATTTGCATCTTGATTGGCGGTTGGGCGAAAAATATTTTGCCCAGAAATTGGTTGATTGTGATCCTGCCGTTAACAATGGCAACTGGCAGTGGGCTGCGTCGACGGGCTGCGATGCGCAGCCATATTTTAGAATTTTTAATCCATGGCTGCAGCAAAAAAAATATGATCCGCAAGCTGAGTACATCAAGCAGTGGATTCCTGAACTTAAAAATTTGACGCCTAAACAAATTCATTCTTGGTACAACAATGAAAAGAGGCCTGATAGTGATTATCCAGCCCCTCTTGTTGATCACAGTGATATGGCAGCTCAAGCAAAAAAGATGTTTAAAGCTGCGTTGTAAATTATGCAGGAATTAAGCTGCCGCCAGTTACAAGGCTTAAGCTTGGGCCGGCAAAAAAGAGTGGCAAGCTTAAAATGAGCATGCCGCCTGGCATATCTGCAAAGCTTGCGTATGTTACGCCGCAGCCAAAAAGCATGGCAATGTTAGCGTCAATACCGTTGCCGAATTTAATTTCTTTGTTTGAATCAAAAAAGTTCATATCGGTATTAACAAAAAAGATCAAATCAAGTTTAAGAGATAATTCTAGTTTGAGTCCTATTGTATTGATCTTTGCTCGGTAATTACGCGTCTTTATATTGCCAGTTTGGTCTTTGTATTGAACGGTAAATTCTGGATTTTGCGTTTCTATAAAAAAAGCAAAATTTGGATCTACCGCGAAAGAATAGCCGGTTACTTTGTAATCACGCAATGTGGTGATCAATGATTGTTGAAGGCTTCTAAGTTTTTGAAGATTTTTGTCGGTATTTGGCACAAACTTAAAAATGCCTTCTTTTCCCATTAATGCAATAAGCTCTTCTTCTTGAAAATATGGGGCGTTTGGCATAGAAGTAAAAATATTGCTTGCTATCGTAACAAGTTCTTCTTCTGGCAGCTGTGAATAGAAGTCTCCGTGGTGAGCATTAAAAGCATTATCTATTAATGTAACAAGATTTTTCGATTGAATCTTGCGCAGTGCAGAGCGTTGTTTGCAAAGCCAGTATGCATAAAAGTTGAGCAATATTTTTTTTCACGAAATGTTCCTTTTGGGTAAGTTGGTCGTGGTGATAATTAAACAGGGTCTTTTTTATAGCATTGGATCCATAGAATTATTATGCGATAGTTTTGTGTGTCGGCCAAACAGTTTATTAATTTTCAATTTGAAATATGTCGCGCTGTTCTGATACATAAAAAAGAGCTGGATTTTGATGTCAAGCTCTTTAAAAATTTACTCAATGGTGTGTGATTATGCAGGAATTAAGCTGCCGCCTGTTACCAAGCTCAAGCTCGGGCCAGCTAAAAAGAGTGGCAAGCTTAAAATGAGCATGCCGCCTGGCATATTGGCAAAGCTTGCGTATGTTACGCCGCAGCCAAAAAACATGGCTATGTTAGCGTCAATACCGTTGCCGAATTTAATTTCTTTGTTTGAATCAAAAAAATTCATGTCGGTATTAACAAAAAAGATCAAATCAAGTTTAAGAGATAATTCAAGTTTGAGGCCGATTGTATTAATGTTTGCTTTGTAAGAGCGCATCTTCACGTTCCCAGCTTGGTCTTTGTATTGAACGGTAAATTCTGGATTTTGTGTTTCCACAAAGAAAGCAAAATTTGGATCAACGGCAAATGAAACGCCGGTCACTTTGTAGTTACGCAATTTGGTAATTAGTGATTGTTGAATGCTTTGAATTTTTTGAATATTTTTATCGGTGCTTGGTAGAAAAGTAAAAACGTCACTCATTAAAGCAATAAGTTCTTCTTCTTTAAACAGTGCAGCGTTGTTAATTTTATTGACGAGATGCAATGGCAGATCGCTGTTAGAAGTAAGTGTTTGTAATGATTGAGCTGCTTCTGTTGTGAAGTCTTGTGCTGTGCATAGCGTTGTTTGTAAAACAAGCACGCACAAAAATTGAGCAATATTCTTTTTCATAATTATGTTCCTTTTGGATAAGTTGCCGTGATGGTAATTAAACAGTTTTTTTGCTTGTTAACCAGATATTATTCAAACGAGTACTGGTTTTTTGTATGCCCATAAAAATAATAGAGCTGGCTGCGGCCATCGTTAAGCGTTCTGCTAACGCAAGCGGCATGAGCGCAATCCATTGTTCAGCTGTCATGGGTACCATATAAATCCACATAACGCTTCCTATGCCGTGCGCAATAAAGGTACTGCCAAGAGCGATACTAAAAATGTTATGAAAATTAAACATCTGAAGAATGTATAAACAGATTGGAATAAGCCAAAAGCTTGCATATACAAATGCTTGTCCGCCAACTGGATGTGCCACAAAAAGTGTCATGCAAATTATTGGAACTACAACGTTCATAAAAAAACGTGCAATATTTATTTTTCGTGAATTATTAATGAGCGCTGCTGTTTGAATGTTCCAATTAGCCGTTGCAAAAAAAAGTGGAATGCCAAAAGTTGCAGCGCCAACCGCTCTCAAAACTCGGTACAAGCCATAAGCTACTATGAACAATGATGCTGCTGGTAGATTTGCAAAGCCGCCGATCAGTGGCAACATAATTCCAACGCTTGTTAATGAAAATTTGAAGGAGCCGAGCACGGGACTTAATTTTATAAAAGTACTTATAAATGTCAGGATACCAAAAAGAGCGAGTGATATTTTTTTAGTTGTAAGATGATGCATATAGTACCTCCTGATAACAAAAATTAAACTTTTATCTACTCATATTTTCGTTAAGTATACAAGGCCTCTTGCTAAAATCAATGAACGAAAGATCTTGAATGGAAATTGTTTTTTGGTAAGGTGTGAAGTGCTTAAAGCAACGAAAGATTATTTTAAAAAGGATCATAATGATAGCGTATCATCGCATTGTTCAACACATTCTTGAGCAGGGAGTGCGGGTTTCGAATAGAACAGGTATTGATGCATTGACCGTTACCGGTTGTATGTTTGAGCATGATATGCAACGAGGTTTTCCTTTGCTTACAACAAAAAAAGTTGGTATGCGCCTTGTAGCAACAGAACTTGAATTTTTCATCAAAGGGATTACTGATAAAAAATGGCTACAAGATCGCAATAATCATATTTGGGATGAGTGGGCTTATCCAAAAAAAGCGCCCTATGGCCACAGTTCGCAAGCAAAACAGCGGATGCTTGAAGAACGAGATCTTGGTGCAGTGTATGGATTTCAGTGGCGACATTTCGGGGCTGAATACACGTCGTATGACGCCGACTATTCTGGACAAGGGTTTGATCAACTGAAAAACTTAGTTCAGACATTAAAAACAAATCCCACTCGACGCATGATTGTCTGCGCATGGAATCCGCCAGCTCTTGAGAATATGGCGTTGCCACCATGTCATTATGCGTTTCAAGTTACCGTGACCAATGGCAAGCTGAATTTACTTTGGAATCAGCGGTCGGTAGATGTTATGCTTGGGTTGCCTTTTAATATAGCCAGCTATGCTTTGCTCTTGCATCTTCTTGCAAAAGAAGCTGGTCTTCAAGAAGGAAAGCTTATTGGTTTTCTGGCTGATGTGCATATCTACGTTACTCATCTTGAAGGAGCTTTGCAACAGCTTGCGCGCAATCCGATTGAGCACGCTCTGCCTTGCATGGTAACCGAACCCTTCACTTCAATTTTTGATTGGAAAGCTGAAGACTCTCGCATTATGAATTATACAAGTTATCCTGCTATCAAATTTGAGATTGCCGTATGATTAAAATTATTACGGCAATGACTAAGAAAGGCATTATCGGAAAAGGAAACCAGCTGCCCTGGAATATTCCTGATGAGCTTAAAAATTTTAGGCTTCTGACGCAAGGGCATACCGTGATTATGGGAATGAGGACCTTTGAATCGATTGGAAGGCCGCTGCCAAATCGGCATAACATTGTACTTGATATCGCAGAACGTAACGTTGATGGCGTTCAGATTTGTACCTCTGCAGAGCAGGCTTTGAGTATGGCAAAGGCTTATGGAAAAGATATTTTTGTTATTGGCGGGGCTTATACGTATGCTCAATTTTTGCACAGTGCTGATGAGTTGTATGTGAGCTACATCAAACAAGATTATGATGGCGATGTTTTTTTTCCGCCAGTAAACTGGCATGAATGGGTAGTTAAAGAACGTAAAGACTTTTCAGAATTTGAGTTTGTTTTATATAAGCGCAAGGAATAAAAAAGATGAGTATCAAACCAGATAGTTGGATCAGAAAAATGGCCCTTGAAAAAGGGATGATTGAACCGTTTGCTGAAGCACAAGTGCGCGGGTTGGCAGATAAAAAAGTGGTGAGTTATGGCGTTTCAAGCTATGGCTACGATGTGCGTGTTGCTGACGAATTTAAAATTTTTACCAATGTTTATAATTCAATTATCGATCCAAAAAATTTTAGAGAAGATGCATTTGTTGAAGTTCAGCGCGATATTTGTATCATCCCGCCTAACTCTTTTGCGTTGGCCCGTACCGTTGAATATTTTAGAATTCCGCGCAATGTTCTGACCATTTGCTTGGGCAAATCGACGTATGCTCGTTGTGGCATTATTGTGAACGTAACGCCTTTTGAACCTGAATGGGAAGGGCATGTTACGATAGAAATTTCCAACACCACGCCACTTCCAGCAATGATTTATGCTTTTGAAGGCATTGCGCAAGTACTCTTTTTTGAATCTGATCAAGTATGTGATGTTTCGTATGCTGACCGTAAAGGGAAATACATGAAACAACGCGGTATTACTTTGCCAAGCGTGTAAATTAATCTTTCAATATTCCTTGCAATTTTGAGGTTTCTTCGTCTTCTTTTTTTGGATGAACATGCGAATTTTTTAGCTCTTCGGAATAGAAGACCAAGAAACCAATCAAAACTAAAAAGCCTGATAAATAGGCGTCCCACGTGATTGCTTCATGAAAATAGAACCAGCTAGTTACCGCGGCCGAAACGGGTGCCAGCAAGCCTGCAATTGACAACAAGGTTGCTGAGTAGGATTTAAGTAAATGTGCGTATAAATTATAACAAATGAAATTGGTAATCAAAATTACCAGAGCAAGCCAGAAAAAAAAGCTTGTCGGTTCATGGATCTGTGTTGGAACTTGCATGAATTGTGCTGTTCCAAGAGCACATGCTCCGCCAATTAGCATATTAAGTCCATTAAATTGGGGTGCGGGAATTTCGGTGTGCATGACCAATTTTTTCATAACTACCCAGCAATAACTAAAACACGATACAGAAATCAGCATAGCAATCTCTGGCCAGGATATAAAACCAAAGGCAGCCTGCTCTGTTTGGTTGCGCGCAATAAGTACTGGCATGATAGCAATGAGCCCAATAAAAAGTCCGCACCATTTGCGAGAACTTGCTTTTTCATTAAAAAATATATACGAGAAAAAGTAGGAAATAAAAGGCGCCAAATTATAAATCAAAGCAGCTTTAATGACGGGCAAGTGGACCAGTGCTACGTAGCGCAGGACGTAGGGCAGGTAGATACCAAGGACGCCAATTTGTGCAATATAAAATAATGATAGCCCATCAATAGCCACTTTCTTTTTGCGGCCGATAAACGTTGCATAGGTTGTTAACAGAGCTCCGGCAATGAGCATGCGCACAGCAATCACAAAAATAGGATGAGCAAAACCAATTAAAATTTTGCTGATGGTAAGGGTGCAACCATATAAAAGTTGCATAAAAAGAACTAAAAACATACCTACTCATCCCCATGATATCAGTGGTTTGTTGTAAATTAATTAAAAAAACGATAGGAAAAATACAAGAAAAAAGCCTGCCTATCGAGTAAAGACAAGGCTTTTTAGTGGAAAATATTATACTATTATTTTTTCAGAATAGCCACATTTATGCAATAATTCTTGTCGGCGAATTTCGGTTGCAACTTGTTGGTTAATTAGAGCTATTTGGGCGTTTTTCCAGGTCGTCTGGGCAACGATTAAGTCAACCGGCGAAATCAGCCCTGTGGCCAATTCTTGGCTTTTTAGCGTAAATTCGTTATGAGCGCGTGCGTAGTGAAAGCGCTCTGCTCGCAATTTGCTTACTTCTTGAGTGAGTGAGTAATACGCCGTTGCGACTTCTGAGCGTACGCGATTTTCGATTTCTTGTTTCATGAGCGTTGCTTCAAGTTTTTGTACGCGTGCCAATTTTGCTTGATAATCGATGTATGGTAGGTTGAAAATATCCCAGTGCATGGCAATGCCAAAATTGTGATAGTTGCTGTAGCCTGTTTCTGCTACGTTGGTAGCGCCAGCCAGTGCATGAACAGAAAATTTTGGCAGGTGTTGATTAAGTGCAATTTTTTCACTTTCGTGATGAACCTCGATATTTTTTTGTTGCTCTTTAATTTCAGGATGGTTGCTGAGCGCAATTGCGTGGTAGAGATTGATATCGTAGAGTTGTATTTCTTGTTCGTTTTGCCACACAAGCTTGGTGGTGGGGAGTTCGGAATTTTTGTGAGGAACAATATTCAAATTCACTGTCTGACCCATCAAAAATTCTAAACGGCGTTGAAAAATTTCTACATCTTGGTGATAAGAATAAACAGTAGCAAGGTCAGTGGCATGTGTTTCTGCATTGTGTAAAAAAACATTCTTATCAAGAAGATGAAGTTTTTCTTCATGGCGAGCTTGGTCAAAAATTTCTTGAGAAGATATATTTAGCGCTTGGATTGCTGCGCGTTGTTGTTGAATACGCCAACATTGCAAAAAAGTACGAGCAACGTCGAGACGTACGTCGTTGTAAAGTTGTTGCGTATAATAACGTTGTGATTCAGTTTTTTTTCGTGCACGCTTTGCTTGCGCTTGTGGTCCGGCAAAGTCGTAGATAAGTTGATTTGCCGACAAGGTTGCTAATGCTTGTGGGCCACTTTGTCCACGTTGTTGTCGTAGGTTGCTGATAAGGTTTACCGTTGGATAATAGCCAGCCCATGCTTGGCGTTCCTCAACTTTGCTCAAATAAACACGTTGCTCAAGAGCTTGTAGGCTTGGTTTGTTTTTGTGAGCAATTTCTATTGCTTCTTCCATGCTGAGGGTTGTAAGAGTGGTGTTGCTTGCTGGTGCTGAGTAAGTGTGTAAAAACGAGGAAGATGATGCAAGGGCAAAAAAGAAAAATAAAGATACTATGCGCTTCATTATTAATTCCTTTGCAAAAAGAGTTACACGAGCTAAAGATTTGCGTGTACACGTTCCAGTAATTGGTCAGGCGTTAGTTTATACATGCAGTTGGTGAAATTGCTATTCTTTTGTTCAAGCCCATGAGTTTTCTGGTAAAAATGTTGACAAGGAATTTGAATAACATTTTTTTTATTTTGGTTCATGAGAAATGAACCGTGCTTTTGTGCGTTGGTGGGTCCGAAGATGCCAATTGATCGTGTGCCAAAAAAGTCGGCAAGGTGCAAAACGCCGGTATCGGGAGCAATCACAAGCTGTGCCTTGTCAATCAAGTAGCTTGTGGTAATCAGGTCCCACTTTGGTGCTAGTACAATATTTAAGTTGCGTTCTTTGCAAAAGGTGGCCAGCAGTTCTGCCTGATCACCGAAATCTTTGCCCAAGAGTATTATGGCATAATCGCGATAGATAGACTGGTAGTCGTGCGAAAAAATTTCAAGAAGTTTTTGCCATTGCTCGAGTGGCCAATGTTTAGATTTCCAGGTAGTGTTGGGTGCTAAAAGAATATATTTTTTTATGTCGTTTTCATTGAGCCATTGTTCAATAACTTTTTGTTGTTCAGGTTTAATAGCCAAAAAACATTCCTTGTGTAACTGGTCAATGGTTGGGCATGATTTTGCTCCGTTCAAATTGGTAATGACGTCAGAAGCGAGTGCCAAATTTTTTTGAATAATATTATCGTAAATTGGTGAGGTATGTTTATGTGTTAAAAAAGAGCTCATGCCCCAGCGCGCATTTTTGTAATCAAAACCATATTTG
This sequence comes from bacterium, assembly GCA_016699045.1. Taxonomy (NCBI): domain Bacteria; species bacterium. The sequence continues at coordinate 265,665 of CP064957.1, read as the reverse complement.
GTGCCGTTGAGACCCAACATGAGAACGCTTGTTTTAAAAATGCCCTGAAAATCAATGATTGCGTCCCAGTGGGTTGCGTGCATTTCGCGCGCAATGCGTTCGGTAGTTTTCCAATTCTGCGGCATTAAAAATTTATCAGGCAATATCCATAGTTTATCTAAAAAAGGTTGATCAACTAAAAGGCTTGCCGCTTTTTGTTGTACCACCCAGCTGATTTGTGCCTTGGGTAAGCTGTTTTTTAAAAGAAAAAAAGCGGGCAGGGTGTGAACAACGTCACCAATTGCAGAAACGCGGACGATGAGAATTTTCATGATTTTTGCAAAGCCGTTAAGGTTTAAAACTACCATTTGCATCTTATTTGATGAATTTAGTATACTCATGATTCGTTCTTTTGTCATGATCTTTAAAAATGAGAAAAAAAACTAAGTTACCAAGGAGTTTCATGGAATTTTTTGCACGTTATAAAATGTTGGTTGGGCTAGCGTTTATGCTCGTTTGTCTTGCTGGTGTTGTTTTTGTGCTCGTACGTATTTATCGTTCGCGTGGTGTGACGCCGTCATTTTTTAGAACGCGTCCCAACTTTTTAATATCGACTGATGGCGTTACTAAGCACACACTTGACAATGGTATGACCCTGCTCATTTTCAAAAATAATTCGATTCCAAAGGTGTTAATGCAAATTGCGTACAACGTTGGTTCGTATGTTGAAGAGGGCGGCGAGCGCGGGTTGGCGCATTTGATTGAGCATATGATTTTCAAAGGCACGCATAAAATGTCGGAATCTGATATCGATGAAATTGCGCGCAAATATGGTGCATCACACAATGCGTTTACTTCAAAAGATGTGACGAGTTATTATTTTGAATCGAACAAAAATAACTGGAAGCCGTTCATTAGTATTTTGGCAGACTGCATGCAAAATGCCCGATTTGAAGATGAACATCTTGCGTCAGAGCTTAAAGCTGTTGTTCAAGAATTAAAGATGTACAAAGATGATTATTGGTCAATGATGTTTGAAAAAATTAGCAGTGCTTTATTTCCTGCTAACCATCCGTATCATTATCCCATCATTGGTTATAAAGATGATTTAATGAATTTGTCGTCAGATGTACTTAAGGCGTTTTACAAAAAATATTACACGCCCGATCGTGCAACATTGTTTGTGATTGGCGATGTTGATTCAGACGAAGTAATTAAAGAAGTTAAAGAACAGTTTGCCTCCTTGACGGCAGAGCACTCCGCGCACATTCATGCATTTCCGCGCGTACCGACCGATTTGGTAACGCAGCACACCACCATGTTTGAAGATATCGCAACCGAGCAACTTGGTTTTTATTGGCGCATTCCCGGCCTGAAAGATCAGCATGAAATTTTGTCGACCATGGCATCGTACTTGCTGGGTGGCGGAGAAGGAAGTCGTTTGCATCGTTCGCTTGTTGACGAACATAAAGTTGCTTCCTCAATTGGCGTTTATGCTGAAAAATATATGGAAGAAGGCGTGTTTGTTATCTTGCTTGAGCCAGTGAACGGCAAGCGCGAAGATTGTTTGCGCATTGTGCGTGAAGAGCTTAAGAAAGCGGTTGATCATGGTTTTAATGATAAAGAACTTGAGCATGTGACTAAAACGCAAGCAAAGCGCTTTTTCCAACGCATGCAACAATTTAAAAACTTTACCTACGAATGGCTGACTTCATTTTTTGCCACGGGCGATGAGTTGGCGGTATTCAAACGTGTAAATAAATTTGTTGATATTGAATCACGCGATGTTCAAGATTTTATTGCGCAGCATTTAGATCCAAATTTGGTTAACCAAATTGAAGTTATTCCAATGCCAGAAGCGTGCAAAAAATTGAGCGAGCGCGCGAAGGAAGAATCTGACCAGCAGGACGCAGAGTTGTTGGCAAAATATCAGCGCACACTGCCGATTGAGCTGCCCAAATTAGCTGAAACATTTGCTGAACCAAATATGTTAGATTTTACCTTTCCAAAGCCGAATCGCACGATTGTGCTTAATAATGGCCTCAAGGTTTTGTTGCATCAAAATCATTACTTGCCGCTGTTGAGTGTGAACTGCAAATTCAAAGAATTTTTCTATCTTTCAAATTCACGCGAAGGTGTGGTGCTTGATTTAATGATGGAAATGTTGATGGAAGGGAGTAAGGGTTTTGCGAAAAAAGATAACGTCGATTTCTTTGAATTTCACGGAGTTGGCTACAATTTTGGTGCTACTGGTGCCGGGCTTTCGATGCTCAATGCTGATGCTGACCAAATTTTTGAACGTTTTGTGCATGTGTTGACTCAGCCAACGTTTCCAAGTGAAGCACTTGAAAAACTCAAAAATATTGCGGTTGATGCATTCTTGCGCAGCAAAGATGAAATTACCGATCGTGGTGTTCGCGAACTTAAAACGATGATTTATAAAAATCATCCGTTTGGTTGGCGCTTTGATGAAGCGATTGAAATGGCCAAGACTCTTTCAGCAAAAGAAGTAGTACGCTTGCATAGCGAATACGTTTCAGCTGCCAATATGATTTTAACGGTTGTGGGCGACTTTGAAATGGATGCTATGGAAGCAACTGTTCGCGCCGTGTTTGAAACATTGCCAGCCGGTAAACAAGTTGAAGTCGAGCGTCCAACGCAAGATTTCGTGCCGAACGATGTTGCCGATATCAGCATGGTGCGCGATCAAGTGGTGCTTCTTTTTGGTAGACCTTCCGCGATTAACATTTATCACCAAGACCTTATTCCGCTCAAGCTGCTTAACTACATTGGTTTTTATTCGCTCGGTTCTCGCTTGTTTAAACTCCGTGAGCAATCAGGCTTGTTTTATACCGCATTTGGCGGCTGGGCCTCTAACGCGAGCAAAGATACTGGCTTTGATTATGTTGGTGCCATTTTGAGTCCAGACAAGCTTGAATTTGCTGAAAAAGGCATTCGTTCATTGATTGAAGAAATGGGCCATCATGGCGTTACGCAAGCAGAAATTGATGGTGCCCGCCAATTGTATTTGAAATCATTAATTGATGCCGTTTCAAACAACGCGGCCGTGGGTGAGTTGCTTGGCTCGCTTGAAGCATTTGATCTTGGTTTTGATTATTACGATAAAGCGCTCAAGCGTGTTCAAACAATGGACCGTGATGAGTTGAACGCTTTGTGTGCGAAATACTTTGTGATGAACGACATGGACCGTGTGCGCGTGGGTCGAGTAAACTAGAAAACGAGTACATTAAATGTAAGAGGGGGTAGGCTTTCGAAAGCCTACCCCCTTAAAACGGCCTGAGTTTTATAGAGACCTAGCTCCAGTCATCTTCGTTTGTGCTTACGTTGGTAAGGATCCAATCATCGAGCCATGAATCTGTTTTAGGACCATTCTGCCAATCTATTCTAAATTGGCGTTCGTCGAATTTTTCTTTTAATTCTTGTTCAGCTTTTTTTATTGCCGCCTTTAATTTGTCAGAGTCGTCAGATTTGGGCATTGAGCTCTGATGGACGTTGCTAGGGCCTGGGGCTTGCTGAACATTCCTTACAGTTTCTTTGATCCATTCGTTTGTCCAATGAATCCATTGATCATCATTCCAATTTTTATCAGGCGAATTTTGTTTTTTAGTACCAATAAACTGTTTAGCTTTTTTTGTCAGCTGCTCTAAAAACGATTGCTTGCTGTTGCCATGACCATTGACTGCTTTCTGGCTGCTGATATTGGGCTCAAATTGCTTTTGATACTGCTCTTTGAAATCGCTGTAGAATTTTTGTGTGAGATCGGCTGAAAACGGTATATTCTTTTTTAGAAACATAGTTTCTGCATGTTTGCAGCACTTTATCATCGTGTTTGTTTGTTTTATCCATTCGTCTATAAACTTTGCATCTTTTTCAGGGGCTTTCCTCCAAGCTATCGTAAACTCTTCAAGGAGGTTTGGTTCGACTCGTTTTTGCTCTTCTTCTTTTTTAGACATTAGATTGCTGAAGCTTGTAAGTAAAGCACTTTTTGCATCTGCATGATTAATTTTTATCTTACTAGATACATAGTTATTCACTATTGTTTCAATTATTGTGTTTACCCAATTTTGAATCCACTCAGGTTTATTTATGGCGTCAGCGTCTTGTTGCCAGTTTTCTTTGAATATATTTTTTATAGTGGTAAATGGGGTTGCTATTCCTTGTAAATTTTTTATTCCCTCATTATAGATGGCCCTTGCCTCTTCGCATCTAATCCAGTTCTCTAACCATGCGTTACTTGGAATTATCTTTCTTTCTCCATCTATCCATTCCTGTTTCCATTCAAATTCAAATTGCTGTTCATTAAATTTTATTCCTTTTTCCTCAAGCGCGTTTTTTGCTATTGCCTTTTCTTTATCAGAATTAGGAGTTGGTGGTAGTGGTTCAAGAGCTAGGATAGCCATTTTAACTGGATCAAAAATAAATGGGTATTGGCATGATTCTGCGGTAATTGGCAACTGAGCGGTTGGATAAGAGTCAGATGATTTTATGATAAATGGTCTAGAGATAGGAAAGCCAAAAGTGTTGTTAGAAAATAATTGTTCGAAGTGATCGCGAGGAGTGCCTTTATTAAATTCTGGTATTGGTTTTAAAAATAGTTCAAAAATGGTATCGAAAAAATCTTCTCTGCTCATTGTTTGATTATTGATGGTGATCGGATTGGTGAGATCAGTATTTTCTAATCCATGTTTTTTAAAGAAGGCAACAATTGCTGCAACTTGTTGGCTAAACTCATGTTGATTTTTTTCAAAATGAGGAATTTCAACGCTTTCAGGCACATCTGCCTTTTCTATTATGTAATCAGGATTTGTTATATCGCTTATATTTTTTGCTTTGTTTCTAATTGAATCGAAGAAAATTTCAAAAATAGATTTTGATGGTTGTGCGTGAGGAGATGTTACTTTTATAGTAGCATTTTCATATCCTTCATAATTTTTTAGAACATTTAAAAATTTTAGAAGTGCATTGGTTGTCCCTTTTACTCGATCTTTATCTTCTTGGATGTTTTCTCCCGGCTTGAGCCCGTTGAGAATTACTTCAACCATTAGGCTTAATCGGTTTTCATAAAATATTTTAAATAATACTGGTCTGTCGTTTTTCATTATACCTTTAAATATTCTAGGGGATAGCGCTGACCAGTTTGTTACATTGCTTCGGTCTATGGTACTTGTATTCAAAAGATTCTTCATGAAATTTTTTTCTATCTCTGCTTTCAGGGCGTCTTCTAGAAATATATCAGTTTTGCTAATCAAATTTGTTCTTAATTGTTTTCTTAAATTTATTTTAAGGTTTTTAGTGATTAGTTGCTCGAGCGAATGGCTGCGTGCTACTTTATCCTGATCTGTATCTTTATCTGTTCTTTCTTTGATTGCCGTATTTATTGCGATCTCGTTATTTTCTATATAATCGATGGTACTTTTTAATTTGTAGTAATTTTGAAGGGTTTTCTCTTTAAATGCTTTTTCTATTGCGTCGGACCAATTGACTGGTTTGATAATTTCTTGAATGAATGTTTTCATTGCTTCTGGGGTTAAGTCCTTTTTTATAACCTCATCTGGGTTTACGATTTCATTTGCATCATTTTCATGATCCTTTGCTTTTTTAGCAAATTCTTCAGTTTGCTTTGCCGCATTTTCTGCTTCAACTACCGCCAGATTGGCATCAGTTTTATTCTTGGCATTGGCTGCAATCGCGACTTGAGCAAGAGAGCGAGCGGCTTCAGTGGCAGCTTGAGTTGCGGTCGTATCGGCAGCAGCTGCTGCTTCAGATGCGTTACTATCTTTGAGCGCGTACTCGGCAGCTTTGGTGGCTGAATCACGAGCGGCCTGAGCAGAGAGTGCAGCTGCTTGGGCAAAGGCTTCGGCTTGTATTTTGAAAGAGCCTTTATTGGTCATGTAATCTAAACTGTTCGCCAACTCGGCTAGCTTGCCTTTGAGCGCCGTGAGGCCGTCGGCAAGATCGGCAAGTGGATTGCTGGCAGCGCACTGTGCTTGAGGTGCCCACAGCGTAATCGATGCTTGAAAACAGAACAAAAATAATAGTAAACGTTTCATGCCCACTCCCTTTTTTTAATAAATGAAATAGCGCCCATTTTTTTAGGATAGTCGTTTTGAGGTTGGTGGGGCAAGAGTTTTAGTTAAAGCGGTTTGAAAGGCGCAGGGCGAGGGCGGTGATGGGGTTGCAGCTCAGCACACGCAGTGCGATCTTGAGCAAAGCAACGGGTAAGAATTTTTGTTCGAGCGCAAGCTTAACATAGTCTGAGCAGGAAAAGGGATAAATGCAGCAGATGCCCATGTAGCCAAGAACGGGGCGGAGCAGATCGAAAAAGGCGATAATAATGCGGTGATGCAGTTTCATGAAAAGCATTTTTCTAAGAAATCTTTGAGCTGATCAAAGCTCAAATCGAGTGCTGGTTTGTAGACCAAAAGGATTGAATGAAAGGGCTTGTTATAAAGACCTTCTTCATAAAAAATGCTTTTGAGGCGGCGGCGTACTAAATTGCGGTCGTGCGCTTTCCCAGTTTTGCCGGGCACGATAATCAAAAGTTTACCATTGCCAGGTTCTACGGGTGTTGCAGCCTGCAGCAGTTTGAGGCCATTGCAGCGACCGGCAAGCCGGGCTTTTACAAAAGCGGCATCAATTTCTTTTTTTTGGAAGGAAAACATTTTGTGTAATTTAGTCATAAAGTTGGTTCTATTATTAAGGCAGGGCTTTCGACCCTTCGAGACGCTCTTCGTAAACTCAGAGCTCCTCAGGGAGACCGGTGTTTTGGGTGGTGTTTTTGATCTAACTCTCATACTTTCAGATTCTATCCCGTTTTCCCTGAGGAACCCTGCGTAGCGGGGTGTCTCGAAGGGTGCGGGCAGGTAATACTTTTGAAATAAGTTCCATAGTTTCAATGGCATGAAAAAAGGGCCTTGCGGCCCCTAAAATCTTTAAACGGCAAGGCGTTTACGGCCTTTAGCTCTGCGACGGTTTAAAATGTCGCGGCCTTTGGAGGTTGCCATACGCTTACGAAAGCCATGCTTTCTTTTACGTTTTTTGTTACTTGGTTTATACGTTATTGACACGATTGCTCCTAGCGATGATCATTTTTTTGTTACGATTGTTGCAATCTGAAAATATTGCTTCAATCACCTGTTCCCATTGTAACTGATAAACGCATGAAGTGCAAGCTAGGAATTATATTGAAATTTAGCGCCTTTGGCGTGTCAGTGTGTGAGGACATAAATTATATGGTTCAGCGTCTTTTCGCGCATAATCGTTTGGGCTAGCATGCCGGTATTAATAGGTTTATTTACCAAGTCTATCTTTTCAATAAGTGGCTTGAAATAAACAAATTCTCGTAGTCGCTTGGAGTTAAAAAGGTGGAGGTAGTGTTGCATGTCTTTGAACTCGATCTTAATATTTTCGTTGTAGGCAATTTGATCGACTAACACTTCTTCTTTGAGTTGTTTTTCTGCTAATTGTTCAATGTGGATGCCAAAATCTTTTTGCGCTTTGTAAACTTGGTAATCAGGTTGTTGGGTCAGCGAGAGTAGAATATCTTCTTGTCGGCGCAAAATAAGATGCTTAGGAATTTCAAAACGATGTTTAGTTAAAAACAGGTGGAAAATTTCTTCAATAATAGATTTGCGTTGTGACTGGTCGTTGCGATAAGAAAAAACTTCCATCAGTTTGTTGTGGACTTCGGTTTTGTTTTTAAGCTTAAAAGCACTTTTAAAACAATCGAGCGAAAGGTTAGTACCTTTAATGATTGAATTAACACTGAGTAAAAAATTATAGCGATAATTTTCGTAATCATTGGTTGAATCTTCTAAATCAAGATGGTTCGTGATAAACGAGTCATTGATATGTTTGCCTAAAAAAAGTGTGCCAAGCGGGTCTGATATTTCATGTGTTTTAATTTTAATCCAAAACGTATTTATTAAATTTTTTGAAACAGCTTCGTTGGTATTATTAAAAAGCGTTGCCTGAAAACAAACCCAATCTCCTTCTTCAATTAAAGAATGATTTTGTTTACGTTCAGAGATTGTTTCTTTATCCATAAATTGTATGACCTGCTTATCCAAGTCTTTATATTTTTTGCGCTTTGGTGCTTTGAATGAAAAATGTTTCCATTCTTTGAAAGCGATAGGGTCCGCGGTTGAAATATCAAACGTAAAAGAAACGGAAAGATCAGGGTTGAAGGTTATTGAATTGAGTCGTGGATAGTTTGCCATTAAAATTTTGCGCGCTAAAATTTCGGTCATCAAATGATCGATTACCAAATGTTTGAGAAGGTAGTTTTTAATCTTTTTGTTTATTTCATTCTTAAAAACTTCTTCAACATACGAAGATGGTATTTCTGTTTTATTGAAACCATCTAAATTTTTCCCTTTGAAAAGTTCAATTGTTTGGTTGTAGAGGCTTTGCGTAATCTGCGGATGAATATCAATGATGATTTTGAGCAAGTGCGACGAAATTTGATGTACAGAAAAAGTTAAACCCGGCTGTTGCTTCTTTTTTAAAGAATCTTTGAGAGGGTCAATTTTCTGGTCGAAATGATTTTTCGTTGTGCTACTATCCATGTGTTCTCCTTTTTAACAAGATAGGCGCAAAAAAAACTATTCAATGTTTTTCAGGATAACACACGATTGCATATCATGGTCAAGTGTTAAAATAATATTGTGAAAAAGTTACGTGGTGCAAGAGGGGGGACTCGAACCCCCACCCTCTCTCGAGGACTGGCTCCTAAGGCCAGCGCGTCTACCAATTTCGCCACTCTTGCAAGAGCTCAAGAAGATGATGGTGGGTCGCCAGGGACTCGAACCCTGAACCTGCAGATTAAGAGTCTGTTGCTCTACCATTGAGCTAGCAACCCACCAAAATTGTACCTGATTTTTGTAAAATAACAAGAAAATAGAACCTAAACAGTTGAAAGCTCCCGTTGAGCATAATAATGTATTTGCTCAAATGCATCGTGTGGCCATGAAGCATTGATGGCAACAATTGCTTTATTGTCGTCAAAAACAGGGCTCAAGTGTGGTGCTAAAACGGCACTTGTTTTTAAATGGCCAACAATCGCTTGTTTATTTTCTTTTAAATATTTGAGGTAATTTGGATGACGGAGCGGACGGCCATACGTTTCAATCAAATTTTGTGCCGCCAAGCTATCGCCGGTTGATTTAATGTGTTGTACCAGTTGCATAAGTTTAGTGATCGCCGCATACGTTTTTTCAAGGTTAGCAATACGTAGGCCTACAACCGTGTGTTGTTTGTTGTTGACTGTTGCCGTTTCTTCAGCAAGTTCGAGCCCGCCGTTGTCAATTAAATAGTACATGATAGTACAGTTGGCGCGCGCATGGTCCCCAGCAATTTCGGTCGCATTATCACTTTGTTGCAAGTATCGTCGTAAGCCTGTTTTTGCCATGCCCAAAATAAGATGGTTGATCATCTCGTCGTTGGTTAATTTATTGGCCCATGCGGTCAGTAGCCCTGCTTGTTGAAGTGCTGGCAAGTGGTTAATGCTGATGTAGAGTGCGTTGATTTCAGCACGCAATTCTTCGATTGTGCTTTCATAGCCAGCCAAAAATTCACTAATGTTTTTGTTGGTAACCGGAATTGTGTCGCCAACGTTGTACGTTATGCCACCGATCGAACGGTTCTCATTCTCTTGAAAAGTATGTGTTGCCAGTTTACCGCTGCCGTGGCCAATTGTTTCATGCAAAATGCATTGAACATTCCAGATATCTTGTGCCAGCTCATCGTTGGGGTCGTGCAGTGCAAGCCATGCAGCTTCATCTTTTAAATAAGAAAGTTGGCGGGCAAGGTCTGGGTTGATCATACTTTCAAGCCCTTTTTCTGCCGGATAAATAATTTGCTTTGAGCCATGCGATGAACGAATGTCTTCGTCATTTGGTAGGCAGTAGGCAGCGGTAATAAACATTGGTCCCAGGCCGCCGGCACCAAAAACTTTCAGATTGATCGACGCATTTGGAATACTTGCCGTTCCTTGATCAAGCGTGTCGCGTTTAAATGTTGGTGGGAGGGGCATTGCTTTTTCAATGGCCGGCAGAAGTGCGTTGAGTTTTTGAATATCAACTGCTTTGATAGTTGCTTCTGCTTGAAAATGGCCGCGTTGTGATTTTGGATCGTTGTATGTTTCAATAAAACCAAAATTGTAATCGATTTTGCTGCTACTTTTGAGCCATTCAATTGAATGCAGTTTAAAAGATTCTTCGTTACCGTTTTCTAAGTGATTAATTAAATGCTCTAAACTTTTGACAAAGTGAGCGTCAAAGAGTGTTGGGTTTTGTTGTGCGTGTTCGTAGGCTTTTTTTAGCCAGTGTTGGGCAACTGTCAGTTCATCGCCATAACGACCTTGAATGGCGTAGGGCGTCATGCGTGGTGCGTGTTTGCCGCCCGCTGTGTCGATATCAAAGTAGGCATTTAATTTATTGCGTTCGTGCGCCGTGAGTTGTTGATAATCTTTTTCAGTAAAATTTGGCGCGTACATGTTGACGGCACTTTGTTCGATGTTGTTGGGGATGGTGCACGTTGATTCATAGTTTTCATCAAAAATGGTTTGTGCGAGTGTTTCGATAATTTCTTCAGCGTCATTAATGCCGACAGCATTGAGTGCTTTTGCAAGCGTTTCAGGTGTTAATGTTTTGAGCCCGAGTTTTTTTGGCGTGCGTTTTTCGTTTGAATGTTCGCGTAAAAAATATTGTCCGTGGTTGGTCCACAAATAAATTAAGTATGTTTGAGCGTCTTTAATAAATTGTGCGGGGTCGCAGCCCAAATCTGCTGCCGAAATTTTGGCAATTGTTTTTTTATTCAGTTCAAGAGTTTTAAATAAATCTAAAATCTGAACGCCATGGCGATGCAGTTGGTCGGTGGCGATGCGGTTGCCCGGCATACTAGCGCGCCATAAATAATACAGCATGATGCGCTCGGGCTGGCTGAGCGAATTGTATAAATCAACTAAGTTAGTATTAAACTTTATAGCAATTTCGTGAAACTGTTCAATTGAGGCGGGTGGCATTGCTAAATGCATAAAATCTCCTTGTGATGTGCTAGCGTGCAACGAAAGATGGCAGAGCGTTCCGGCCATAATACTTTTCATGAGTATATTCATTTACGAGCTCCTTGATGAGTTATATGTTTCGGTTGCAAAAAAATATTTTCAAAAACTTTCTTCATTGTAATATTTTTGATAGCATATAAAATCGCTTTGGACAATCTGTTAATAAAAATGAGAGAAGTTATGAATCTTGAGGCGCCTGTAGAGTTGCTCAGTTTACAAGAAATAGCGGAAGATAAGATTTTTACTTTTGAGCCGTCCACGTTTGACGACTATCTTGGTCAATCGGTTATTAAGGAAAAATTGAATGTTTATGTTAAGGCAGCAAAGTTGCGCGATGAGCATTTAGATCATGTGCTTATTTTTGGTCCGCCTGGTCTTGGCAAAACGACGCTTGCGCGAGTCATTGCCAAAGAACTTGGTGTTGATTTTAAAGTAACGAGCGCGCCTGTTCTTGAGCGTGCGGGAGATTTGGTGGCGATCATTTCAAGTCTTGAACCAAAAGCAGTTTTGTTCATTGACGAAATTCATCGTCTACCAAAAAATGTTGAAGAAATTTTGTACAGCGCCATGGAAAATTTTTGTGTTGATGTCATCATCGGCCAAGGTGCTGGTGCGAAATCTATCCGCTTGCCAATTAATCCTTTTACCTTAATTGGTGCTACAACAAAAACAGGTTCACTTTCAGGGCCGCTCCAAACACGATTTGGGATTGTTGAGCGTATTGATTTTTATGAGCCGGCAGAATTGGCGGCCATTGTTGAAAAGAATGCAAATTTTTTGGGGATGCCCATTGAGCCTGCAGCAGCGTTGATTATTGGTAAGCGTGGGCGTGGTACGCCGCGTGTGGTAAAAAGAATTATGCGTCGCGTGCGCGACTTTGCGCAAGTTCATAATTGTCACGTGATTGATACCGTTGTGGTGAATCAAGCATTACAATTTTTAGATATCGATGAAGATGGTTTAACAAAACTTGATCGTAAAATTTTGGTTCATATTATTAAGGACTTTCAAGGTGGTCCCGTTGGTCTTGAAACGTTGGCGGCAATGACGGGCGAAGATAAGGATACGTTAGAAGATTTTTGTGAGCCTTATTTGATTCGACTGGGATTATTGCAAAAAACATCTCGTGGTCGACAGATCACACCGCAAAAAATAATTTCATTGAAACAAAAACTGTGTGGAGAAATTTTTGAAACGCAAAAAAGTTTAACAGAATAGGCTTTTGCTTAAGCTTTAAATTGACTTGTCTGGTTTTTTTTACTACATTCTCATCACTCATGAGGCATGCGACGTTGTACATAACGATTTTAAAGAAGAAGTGTTTAGTTTAAGTATAATTTTTTATAGTAAGGAATGATCACCATGATTAAGAAAGCATTAGTTCTTTCATTGTCCCTTGGTCTTGTTGGTAACGTTTCTGCAAACAATGTAGATGCACTTGTTGCACTTGCACAAGCAGAAGGCATGGAAGCAGTTGAACAAGTTATTGCTCAAGCTGCACTTGAAGATCAATCAGAAGTTAATGTCATCAAAAAACATAAAAAACTTCTTTTGACCGTTGCAGGTACAGCAGCAGCAACAGCAGCAGTTGTAGTGCTTGGCCAAATGGCTTACAATGCATACAAAACACCTGCTCAAGTTAAACTTGCTAACAAAGTTATAAAAGCAGCAAAAAATGCAAAAGATAAAGAAGCATTTGACAAAGAAGTTGAAAAAATCTTGAAAGATGTTAAAGCTGAAGATAAAGCACAAGTAGTAACAATGCTTGATTTAGCTGATGACGTTGCGCATTACACACAACAAGAAGCAGTTCTTGCGTTTGGCGATAAGTTTATTGCACAAGCAATGAATGATGCCGCTATCGTAAAAGCTGGCGAAGATAAAGTCAAAGCAGCTGAAAAAAAAGCTAAAGACGATGCAGAAAAAGCTAAAGAACAAAACTAAATAAATCTTATTTCGTTTTAGTTTATTAATTTAAAAAAAGGGCGTTCTTCTGAATGCCCTTTTTTAGTGTCAAAATTTTAAAAAATAATTGAATCAAAGAAGCATAATGAAAAAAATAATATCTCTTTTAGTTCTTAGTTTAAGTATGCAATCAGCTCCTAGCTTTGCAACAGCTCAGACAGCGTCAAAGGTTCAAAAAGAAGTTGCCGCACTTATTGAACACGCACAATTTTACAATCTTTCGGCCGAACAAACTTTGTTGTTGGCGCAACAAGCGATTGACCAAGCAGCTTATGTTGACGATTTTGGGGTTGAGGTGCCGCAAGATAATCATAAAAAAATGATGATCATTGCCGGCGTTGTAGTGGCGGTCGTCGTAATTGGCGGGATTGCGTACTACTACTTTTCTGAGAAAAAAATTAACACAGCGTGGTACATTGCTGAAGAGATGGCAAAAAAGTTGGCTGATGGTGGGTCTTTAGAAGAAGTGCGACTATGGGCGAAAATGCAGTCTAAAAATCTTAATGATGCAGAAATCGTTTATTTGTATAAAACGGATGTAGAGTTAGATGAAGAACTTTCATGGCGCATAAAAGAGCGTTTAATCGACCCACTTTCAAAACATAGAATTAATAATTATGCGAAATTTAATATTTTGCGTATTCTTGAATCAGTTAGTAAGTTGCCAGTTACTAAAGTAGAAATTGCCGAAGCAAGACGAGAATTTGCCAAATAATAACCAAAAAGGTACCCTGCGTTTTGACCACGCGCGATACCTTCATTAAAATGCCAATCTGAATGAACGGGCATGTTTATAACCTTGATATTCAGGGTATGAACATGCCCTTCATAAATTATATAGTTGCAAATAAAGGCGTTTTGTGATACGATCGAAACGCTATTTCACATTGAAAATTTGTGTGATTGGTCGTGTGTTGGTTTTACATTTCATCAGGTACTCTAATGAGGAGGAAGCATGAATGCTTTTACTACGAGCGCTTTGCCGAGTCAATTGAATAACGGAAACTTCATTACCCGTCCTTATTCCATGATTGCCAACATTGTCGTGGCAGCTGTGGCCGTGGCCGTCGTCGCCGTGGTCGCTCTTACTGGCTCGTGTCGAATTATGCTGCGCTCGCGCGTGTTCATGTTATACCTTGCCATCTAATTAAATCCGCCTGTCATTTTTTTCTTATTTTTTTTTATTTGTACGCATGCTTTTTTAAGCAAGCATAGTGAGGATTCATAATGAATTTTGCTAATATAATTTCTGTTGGCTTTGCCATATTCGCGATGTTGTTTGGTGCTGGGAACGTTATTTATCCGTTGATGCTTGGCCGTGATTGTGGCGACAAGATTTGGTTTGCCTTGTTGGGCTTTTTGGTTACCGCTGTGTTGGTGCCGTTGATTGGTTTGGTTGCTACCATGTTGTGCGACGGGCAATATAAAAAATTGTTGGGTAGCTTGGGCAGAATTCCGTGTGCATTGATCGTCTTAGTTTGCATGATTTTGATTGGGCCGTTTGCGCTAACGCCACGTACCATCACGGTTGCTCATGCGGCAGTAAAATTGTATTTCCCATCTTTTAGTATTTTTTATTTTTCTTTGATTTCTGGTGTGCTGATATTTTTGGCGACCATCAAAAGAAGCAAAATAATGGACATCTTGGGAACCGTTTTGGGACCACTCAAGGTTGGGTTGCTTTTTGTGGTGATTGTTAAAGGTTTGCTACAACCGCATGAGTTGTTGCCAGCTGTCGCAAGTAGTATGAGTAATTTTTTTATTGGCATGACGACGGGGTATGCAACCGGCGATTTGCTTGGTGTTATATTCTTTTCAGGACTCATTTTTTCTGGTTTGCGCAAGGGCGAAGATGGCCCGCCAAACTATAAAAAACTTGCTATGATGGGTTTACTTGCAGGTTGTGTGGGTGCGTTTTTGATTGGTGCGGTGTATGTTGGCTTTTCATTGGTCGCCGCATTTAATGGTGCTCAAATTGTAAACGTTGCTGATGGCGATATTTTTAGTGAATTGTCTCGCATTGTGCTTGGTAATGTTGGTGGCTTTTTGCCAAATATTACCGTTGCTATTTCTTGCTTTGCAACGGCTGTAGCGCTTACCTCAGTATTTGCAACCTATTTGCAAAAAGAAGTTTTGATGGATAAGTTGAGCTATCCAGTTGCGTTAGGAATTACGGTAGCAATTTCAACCATCATGTCCAATTTAGGCTTTAGTGGTATTATGAAAGTGACCATGCCGGTTATTTCATTAATTTATCCAGCTTTGTTGGTGTTGGCGCTTGTTCAAAGTGCGCATGTGTTGTTCGGCTTTAAATGGATTAAAACGCCGGTGTTTGTTACCTTTGTTGCAACCGTTCTTGTGAATCATGTGCCAGGCATTATGATGATTTTGTCAGGACTGATTGCGTAATCATCAGATAGTTTTAAAAAAAAAGTAATTAAAAAAGGCCCTCGAAAACTCGAAGGCCTTTTTTAATTTGGCATGTATTAGATGAGTTTTTTTTGAAAAATGGTTGCCAATAAAGCACCGAGTAGTGGGCCAAAGCCATAGGTAATCATATTGATAAGGCCATGCGGACCTGTTTTGATAGCGCTGAAAAGTAATGCGCCAAGTCCAGTTGCTGGGTTGAAGGTACTGCCAGTCAGTTCGCCAGCACAAAAAAGAACGGCGGTAAGTGTCAGGCCGAGAACCAAGCCATCGGTTGTGCTTTTTGTTTTTTCAGCATCAAGTGCGAGCCATACACTGACAAAAATAAAAGAGAAAAGTGCTTCAATCAAAAGAGCTTCCCAGAGCTTGATGCTTTCGAGCGGGTGCGGGGTGTGGGTATTATTTGATAAAATAAAAAAGAGTACGCAGGCAACAAGAGCACCTAGTGTTTGTGAGCCGATATATCCAGCCAAATCTTGATCGCTGAGTTTTCCTTTAAACCATGCTGCCAAAGAAAGTGCTGGGTTGTAGTGTGCGCCCGAAATGTTTTTGCCGATGTAGATCATGGCGGTCAGCATGAGGCCGATAGCGAGTGGGTTGCCGGTTAAGCAAATGGCAAAAGTAAGAAAGAAGGTGCCAATGAGTTCGGCCATGTAATTTTTTTTGAGCATTATCATAATAAAAATTCTCCTTTTTTATGCTATGAAAAGTGCTGGTAATTGCGAAAGACGATGATTGTTTTTAGATGCCTCCTTTCGGTTTAACTATTTTTTCAATTTTATTGCCATTTGTACTATTTTGCAAATTTTATAAAATACGTCAGCCTGGCATCTTTTTCAGGATCTGTTTTTTCATTTTTTTCATGAAATTTATGCCGGTTGGTGTGCTTTGTCTATCGACAAAGAAGCACAAAGAAGCTACATTTATATCTTGTTTTCCTACTTATTTTTGAATGATAGTGAGGCATTGACGTCATAATTTTGAGGAGTGAGTATGTCTGGACATTCTAAATGGTCGACGATTAAACATAAAAAAGCAAAACTTGATGCTGCTCGCGGCAAAGTATTTACCAAAGTTGTTAAAGAAATTACCGTAGCAGCGCGTGAAGGCGGGGGCGACCCAGAAGGTAATGCTCGTTTGCGTACCGTTCTTGATAAAGCAAAAGCGTGCAATATGCCGCAAGACAACATTGCCCGTGCTATAAAAAAAGGAACGGGCGAACTTGAAGGTGCGCATTACGAAGCGGTAACATACGAAGGTTATGGCCCAGTAGGGACGGCGGTTATGGTTGAGGCATTGACTGACAATCGCAATAGAACGGCTGCAGACTTGCGTCACATTTTTACCAAAAATCATGGTAACATGGCTGAAGGTGGGGCGGTTGCATGGATGTTTGAGCACAAAGGCGTTGTTCGTGCTGCTGGTTCAATTAATGAAGATGAATTGTTGGAAAAATTGTTGGACTATGATATTGATGATATTTCTTCATACGAAGGCATTGTGACGGTAAGCTGCGGTATTAAAGATTTGTATGCCGTTAAAAAAGTAGTTGAAGATGCCGGCCTTAAAGTTGACGATGCGCAGATTGAGTGGCTTGCAAAAACGCCCATGCACCTTGACCATCAAGACGAAGAAGAAAAAGTCTTTAAGTTTCTTGAAGCTCTTGAAGATAATGATGATGTTCAAAACGTATATTCTAACCTTGGATAGAAAAAAAGGAGAACGCTTGTGCTATTAAGTATGACTGGTTTTAGTAGCAAATCTGCTACCATTGATATTCCTGAAGTGGGCACCGTTGGAATAAGTGTTGAGATAAAAACGATTAATTCGCGTTTTTTTGAAGCAACCTGCAAGTTGCCTAATTCACTTAATAGCCTTGAAGTTGATATCATTAATCTTTTGCAAAAAAAGCTTTTACGTGGACGGTTGTATTTGACGGTGCGGTTTACTGGCGATAATGAGATTTTGAGTCACATAACGCCGTCCATGAAAAATATTGAAGAATATTTAGAAACGGTTGCAAACATAAAAAGTAAGTTTGGGTTGCAGGGCGATTTGACGTTGCAAGATTTATTGCTGTTGCCCAATGTCTTTGTTGCCACGCGGGGTGATTTGTCGGTGGATGGTCAAAAAGCAATTTTAACAGTTGTAGATCAAGCAGCTCAAGTATTGATTGCCGTTCGTGCCGAAGAAGGTGCTCGTTTAGAAAAGGATTTGTTGGAACGATTCAAAATTTGTGGTCAAAAGATTCAACAGATCAAACAAGGATCCGAAGTTCTTTTGGATAAATTAAAAAAAGAGTGTGAACAAAAACGTGTGGTGGTCGAACAAGGTGATGATTTAGCGCGCTTGCAACTTGATGATTTGTATGGTCAGCTTAATAAGGCTGATGTGCATGAAGAAATTACGCGCTTTAATAGTCACTTGAAAAGTGTTGAGGCGTTGTTTGCCGCCAAGCAAGATGATAAGGGAAAGCGCTTAGATTTTATTTTGCAAGAGCTGCTGCGTGAAACAAATACTACGATGGCAAAATGTTCGGATTTTGATATTAGTTCGCTTTGTGTCGATATCAAAGTTGAGTTAGAAAAAGCGCGCGAACAAGTTCAAAATATTGTTTAGATTTGAAAGTTAAAAAGGTATGCATAAGCAACTAGTTCCCGATGAGTTGTTACAAAAAGCCGATAAGATTCTTTTTATAACGCATTTGGGAATTGGCGATTTTGTTTATATGCAAACGTTTTTTAAAGTATTTTCTCAAAAATATCCGCATATCAAAATTGATGTGTGGGTTGATGAAGTACAGCGAACGCGCTGCTGGTGGCGTTGGAAAAATTTGCAAAATTATTCGTTGTATGACTGGCTTACTACTGTGCCATTTTTTAACAAAATTTATACAAAAACTTATTCGCCCGAAACCTTTAATAATTCATTGGCCCAAGCAAAGAATCAGGCTTATCCGATCGTGGTTGCTCTGTGCCCAATTCGGGGGCATGTGTATGCAAAGTTGGCGCGTTCTATTGCCGGTAAGTGTGGTTTTGCTGCAGGTCTAAAAAATAAAATATTTTTTCTTTCGCTTTTTAAGCGCTATCGTTACTACAAGCTTAATGCAACGTTGTCAATTTCAGAGGTACGTAAATTGGCTGGGAATGAGCATCATATTTCTGATGTCTATGCTGTTTGGTTTTCTATGCTTTTGGGTGTGGAAACAACACAAGCACAGCGAGCGCCTTTTGTCATAATTCCTGAGTCATGGGAAGCCAATGCGCGCATAGTGCTTGATGCTCTTGAACCGGATAAGTATGTTAAGCCCGATGGGCAGCTTGTTTTTATTAATACGTTTGCCAAGGCTGCAAAGCGCTGTTGGACCATTGCGCAAGCAATTCAATTAATTAAAGAAATGAAAAAAGAAAAGCAGTGGAAAAATGCTACTTTTTTAGTTAATGCCATTCCTTCAGTTTTGGCTGATGTGAAAAAAAATGTTGATCGCGAATGCATGGCCAATGTTCATATTTTTACGACCGACCGTAGTTTTTTTCAGCTTTCATCAATTTTGAGTATGTGCTCGCTCATTGTCTCTGTTGAAACGTTGGTTGTTCATTTGGGGCCGGCACTTGGCGTGCCGGTAGTGGTGTTGATGCATCAAAAAAAAACTGAGTGGGTGCCGTGGAACAAGCAGTTAAGTACGATTGTCATGACAAAAAAACGCTCTCAATTGATTAAAGATATTTCTGTTGAAAGTGTTAATGAGGCTATTAAGCAACGAAGTACATGAAGCGTTTCGGTTAAAAAAATCCTATCGACAATTCGATATTGCACAATAATGATACAAAAATAAATTTTTTCATTCTGTCTTTGTCTCTATTTGTTCATTCTTTTTTGGAATGTATTCTAGTGCCTTTTTTTAATTTTTCAATAAATACTTGCGTCCTAAAATTTTCTACGTTAGGGTAATTTTGCATGATTCAAAAAGGTCGTGTAAAAAAAAAGAGAGAAAGTAGAGGAGATCACAAGAGTGGGTAGTAAAAAATTTTTACTTCTTCTGACCGTTCTGTATGTTTGTGTACCTTTTAATATATTTTCAGGACCAGTAGGTTCAGATTCGCTGGTTTCAATCGTAAGCAATACCACCTTTCCGACTTCAGATAACGATTCATTTTTAACTCCCAACATTGTTCATGGCTTTGGCTGGATGAAAAACGGCTTTAGTTTTGGAGATGCACAAACTACTTGTACTTTTAATTCAGTATTTCCTGTTGCTGGATCTATTGATTTGCAGGGCGGTTTGCTTTATTTGACCAGCGATTTAATTTTTAATAATCCCTCGACATTGGCATCAACTGGTATTTTTTATGCTAATAATCATACGGTTGATTTTGCGAGCAGTATTACTTATTTGCCGCGCGTTAACAATACTGTATTTCATAATGCGAATGTTTATTTTAGTAATGATACGATTATCAGTGGGACTCTCAAATTTCGTGGTACTTGTGTTCTTGATGGCAAAAAAAATAATGTTACGCTTGGTAATACTGGCGTTCTTATTGTTGATAGTGGTTCTAGCTTAACTCTTAAAAATCTTGAACTTGATGGTCTGAAAAATAAAAAACTTTTGTGTCTTGATAATTCTGCAACGTTATTATTTGATAATGTGCGCTTAGTACAAAGTGACAATTACTCTTTTACCAATGGTAGCATTACCTTTTTGAATGATGTTGTTTGTTCAAGTTCTCATACGTTTAAATATGATTCTCGTTTTACTAGCACGATTAAAGCAGATTCGTGCTGGGAATTTACCGATCTTGGTACGTTAGAAATTGGGCGTAAAACTGGGTACTATGGTCGTGAGCCACTTTATTTTGAAGATGGTTCTTCAATCATCAAAATGAATAATAGTACCTTGGCGGTGACCAGCTCTGGCGCGCGGTTGACGCGCGGTAAATTTGTGGGGGATGGTGCTGTTAAACTTGATGTTTATTCGACCAATACCATGAGTGCGCTGGCAATGGGTGATGGTGTTAGTATTCCGAATGACCTGACGTTTAAATTATATCCAGAAGCTGTTTTTCATTTAAAACGTGGTCGTATGATTTATGATATTATTGATGGTGACAATTTCTTGACGGATGACGTTGATGTGCGGTTTATTCGTCGTGGTCTCGGGTCTATTATGCATGTTAACCAAGATATGGTGCTTGCGAATGTTACTATTAAGGTAGATCCCTACAGCGATACTGAATTACTTCCTGGTAAGCACATTTATTACAATAATACCGGTGTTTCAACGGCGTATGGCGATTATACAATTACTGCAACGTATCTTAACGGTATTCAGGAGCTTTTTGGCGGCAATGGATATTTATTTGTTGAAAAAGGCTTCTATCCATTTTATGCACTTGTTAAAGGCACTAATAATACTTTTGCAGGGCCGGGTGATATTTACAGTCCGATTACGCTTGCCGATGGTGGCTCCCAATTGTGTTTAGATTTAATGGGCAGAGTACTGAGTAATATTGTTTTGCATGGCGGTACGATCATTTTAGGAAATGATATTACTTTTGGAAATAACGCGGTTATTACTGGTTCTGGTAAAGTTCAAGCTTATGGGTACTCAGTTGACTTACCAGCTACGAATGTGGTTTTAACAAGTACGTTGAATCTCAATGGGAATGGTGCTGTTTTCCGCTTAAATTCAGATACTATTATGGCGTCGCCGCTAACGTTTAATGGTCATTGGGTTATTAATGGTAACGGTAATATGCTTGATTTTAGTTCAAGCGGTGCTTTAATTGTTGGTAAAAATTCTTTTGTAGAATTAAGAAATGTTACGTTACGTCGTGTTCATGATAATGTTATTCGTTGTTTTGATAATTCAGGTATATTTCATTTTGATTCGATCAATATTCTTTTAAGTAACGATTATTCATTTACCGTTGGTAGTTTAAAGATTGAAAATGATTGTACGCTTGATGGTCCTTTTACCTTCAATTATCAAAGTGGCTTGACTAGTACCATTGATCAATCATCACAATTTTTATTGAAGCCAGATACGACCTTGGCGATAGGCCGTCAACAACCATTTGGTCGACAACCATTGTATTTTGAAGATTTAACCTCTCAATTGATTGTTGATAATGCAACTTGGTCGATAACTAGCTCTGGGATGCGGGTGACGCGAGGTACGGTTGTTATGAACCGAGAAGCTTTTCTTGATATTCATTCAACGGCAACTTGGAATGGCTTGATTTTTGGTAATGGTATTCCTGAAGGTGATATGATTCTTTCGTGGAATGCTGCAACGGTTGCGCGGATACCAAAAGGACATGTAACCATTAACGTTACAAATCCGCTTAGTTTTCAATCCCGTACCAGAAATACAGAGATTGAGGTTGGCCCGGAATTTTATTTAAATCTTGAACAGGATATGATTGTTAAAAACCTGACTATCAATTCTGATGGTACGTGGCTTTTTGTTCTTGCCCCGGGCAAAACACTTTCTTATGAAGATTATGGTGTCACCTCTCCTGGTCTTGATTATGTTATGACTGGTTATCAGTACGATGATATTACTACGTTGCTTGCTGGTAATGACAGTGTTATTGTGGCTGACGGTGCATTTCCAATGGTTTTATTGGTTACGAGTACAGGGAACAAGCTGTATGGGTTTGGTGGTATGAGTGGGCCAATTATTTTAACTGATCAAACTGCTGAATTGACGGTTGGTTTAGGAAAAGCAGTATCGTACGATATAGCACTCAATGGCGGTAAACTTATTTTGGGATCAAATTTATTACTACAGAATAGTGCGTTTTTTACCGATTTCGGTATTGTTGATGCGGAACATTATACCATTGATTTGCCGACTGAAGATATTACGATAACTAGCTCAATATTTTTTACCAGCTCGCATGCTTTCTTAACGCTCAATTCAGATGTGAAATTAGCATCGGGGTTGACGTTTGATGGTGACTGGACCATTTTGGGTAACGGTAAATCGCTTGATTTGGTTGCTTCTGGTTCAATTTTAGTGAATAAAAATTCAAGTCTTCGCTTTAAAGATGTTCAGCTGCGCGATGTTGGCGGTAATGATGTGTGTTGCTTTGATAATTCTGGGCAGATAATTTTTGATAATTCTTCTTTAAGTATGAATGCAGATTACTCATTTACCGTGGGTAGTTTTGTCTGTGATAAGTTTTTTGATATCAGTGGTAGCGCGACGTTCTTTTATCAAAGTGCATTAACCAGTACCATCAATGCCTATTCAACACTTCATGTCAGTTCTGGTGCTGCTATGTCGATTGGTAGAAAAAATTCTTATGGTCGTGAACCGCTTTATTTGCAAGATTTTTCTTCTGAGTGGGCGTTTGAGAATGCTTCTTTGGTAGTTACTGCCTCAGGAATGCATTTAACACGCGGTTCTTTTACGATTGGTGGCGATCTTTATTTTGATATAAAATCGAGCTCTTCTCAATTTGGTTTTATTATTGGTGATGGTGTTGCGGCACATGATCCAGTGTGTGAATTGTTGGCTGGCTCAGTCTTGCATATTCCTCGCGGAGCGCTTGTTTATGAAGGTACTAATACCAATGTATTTCTTTCACGATCAGACAATCCTCGACTTGAAATTGGTAGTAAGATGTCTTTTTATGTTAATCAAAATATGTTATTGAAAAATGTCGGGATTTTGCCTGCGACTGGTGCTCGTACCGTTATTGCCGCTGGTAAGTCAATGACGTACAATCAATACAGTGTTTTTCAGCCGGGTATTGAATATCAAATTACTGGACAGCGTTCCACATCTGGTGCCAATCAATTGGCAGGCAATGGGCAAATTATTATTAAATCTGGAGCTACGCCGCTGCCGACTATTGTTACTGGTTCTGGCAATGTTATTCAAGGCATGGGTAATATTGGTATGCCAATTAACATGCAAGGTAGTACCGCGCAGCTTAATTTAAATATTTTTGGACGTGTGTTTAACAATATAACGATGAGCGGTGGCAATTTAACGCTTGGCAATTTATTAACGTTTGGTGCAGGCAATGTTATTAACGGTACTGGGACGGTCACCATGGGCAATAAAGCGATCATGTTGGTAGGGGCTGATTATTCGTGGACCAGTACGTTGACGCTTGATGCCAGTGGTGGTTTGTTTATGTCGCTTGGTTCAAGTAATGTTAAGCTGTCGGGAACGTGGACTTTTAGTGGTGCTGCAACGTTGAATGGTCAGGGTACAATTATCGATCTTGGGACTACCGGTCAAATTCTTGTTGAACGCGGATCAACGCTGACGATGAAAAATATTACGATCAAAGGATTGAGTGGTTCTCGTGTTCGTTGTCTTGATAATGCTGGCCGCTTTATTTTGCAAAATATTGAATGTATACAGACAGGGGATGTTAGCTTTTCAAAAGGTTCGATTGATTTTTATGATGAATGTATATTAACGGGTCCTAATACAACGTTTGCTTATTGTTCACCACAAACAAGTTATGTAAAACCTCGTTCTTCGTTATATCTTGATGAAAAAGTAACGTTCTCGTACGATCCGATAACGAATAATAATGCATTATTACGATTAGTTGATTCAACGTCTGCCATGATCTTAAATTCTGCAACGCTGTTTTCAACGCCAACTGGTCTAAAATTAACAAAAGGTATATTACAAGTTAATGGTAATTGTTCCGTGGTGAGTCGTGCAAGAACAAGTGCGGAAGGTATTGGAGTGGGGGATGGTATTTCTGCCGGCAACGATGTGACGATTGATATTTTACCAAGTGCCGTACTTGATCTTCAGTCTGGCTATCTTGTTTACAACAATTTATCGTAAAGAGGATAGATATGAGCTTTTTAAAAAGTTTGCTCTGTGTTCTGATCGTGATAAACGGTTCTTTGCACGCACAAGTCATTACGCGTACTAAAGATTCAACACTTAAGATTGCTACTGGGGCTTGTTTAGTTACGAATAATAAAATCACTAATATTTCTGGTACCGTTTTCTTTGATCCTCAAAGCATGCTGAGTGGACAGGGTATTCAATTTACGACTGGTTCGGTGATACAAAATGATAAAAAAATACAGATTACTGGTTTGTTAGATGGTCAAAGTCAAATTTTTTTAAATGGAAGCAAAGCATTTACTGGCAATGGTAAGCAAATGAGTCAGTCGTTACTGGTGTCTGGTTTCAATAATCGGATTGATGGTGCCGTTGTTCTTTCTAGCCCAATTCAATTACTCGACAGCCTTTCAAGTGTAACGTTCGCGCTGTCGCGCAGTTTGAATAATGACATTCTCTTGAATGGTGGGGAAATTTTTTTAGAAGGAGATTTGCGTTTTGTTGATAAAAAAGTTATTAAAGGGCCGGGGCTTGTAAAATTGAATAACCGGCAGCTTGATCTTGGCCAGCGTGAGCTGGTGGTTGATACACCACTGATTTTTGAAAATGCTCAAGATATTACCTTGAATGCAGATTTATATTTGTCTGCCACGTGGACATTTAGCGGTATTAATATTTTACGCGGCAATGGCTACAGTATTATTCTTAATGATGATGGTCATATTGTTCTTGAGCGTGGCTCCACATTGTTGATGCATCATCTTTCTGTTGAGCGTTTAAAAAATTCTAATCTGCGTTGTCTTGATAATGCGGCAACTCTTACGATCCAAGTGAGCAAATTATTTTTGGATGATGATTTTAGTTTTACCTTGGGTGGTTTTAGATTTTTAGGAAACACGACCATTGGTGGCGGAGGTCATACGTTTATTTATCAATCGGTTATGCCAAGTATTATTGCCAGCAATTCAACGCTGATATTTGAAACAGGCCTGACGTTTAGTTATGATCCGTTAGTTTTCAGACAAGATCTGCTGCAATTTGAAAACAATCAATCACTATTATCGCTTGGTGGCGGTACATTGTATATTTCAACAACCGGCATGCAATTAACCACCGGTCAAGCAAAGTTTGATAACTATTCGTATGTGATGGCGCCTCTTCTGATTGATCCGATTACGTACGATGTTTTATCTGGTGGACTGATGATTGGCAATAACAATGGAGACTATGATTTTAAAATTACCTTAAACGCTGGCGCATTTCTTGATATTGCCCAAGGGCAGCTGGTGTACAGCAATGTCAACAGCTCGATGTGGAACATGGTCAATGAAATTTGTACGTTGCAAATGGAAGCCGGGACAAACTTAGTACTTGAGCAAACACTTGATATCGGCCGTGGCCGCTTGAATTTGTCTGGTGCTGCTTCATTAGTAAAATTCCCTGAAGCAAATTTTGTTGGCTCCGTGAATATCATTAATTAATAATTCATCGTTGAGCGTGTATAATTTTATGAGAATACACTATTTACTTTTTTTTTATTCTTCTGCAAAAACGATGTTAAGGGCGTTGTGATTGGGTCTGATACAACGCCTTCGCGTCAGGCCAGTGTCGTTTCATTTCCTAATACCGATACCGATAATGAAATGCGTGGATTTTCTATTTTTGAGAATGGGTTTTTACTGCAAGATTATACTACGCGATGCACACACAATGCGTTGTTTCCCGTTTCTGGTAACGTCAATTTAAACAGAGGGTATTTATATTTAAGAGAAGATTTAAATTTTGAAAATGTTTTAAATTTTGTTTCAGTTGGTTTTATTGAAGGAAATTATCGTTCGGTGAGTTTTTCAAAATCATTGCCGATCTTAACAATGCCTGCCAGTGCTATGGCAGCCGCCGCGCTTAATTCTTTAGCAACCGCGAGTATGAATGCCGCAGTGACGTCTGTTGACTGGGCGCCCAGTGGTAGCTATTTGGCTGCTGGAGACTCTAATAGTTCGCCTCAACTAGCAGTGTACCAGTGGGATGGGGCAAATTTAACCTCAACGCTTTCTTCAAGTACCTCGTTAAATACTATAAATTCTGTTCGTTGGAATGATGCTTATTCTACTTATTTTGCGGTGGCACAAAGCACAGGATTTTTGTCTGGCAATCCGCAGCTGATAATATATGCGTATAAAGTTTATAATGGTACGCTTACCATTGCCGCTTCTCAGACTATAGGTTTTCTTGGCTTAAATGGTGGGTTGTCTGTTGCCTGGCATCCTTCTGGTTTACAAGTTGTTTTGGGTAATAGTGTTGCTGCCAATCGGTTACGCGTGTATTCATTTACGCCGTCATCCCCGGCTTTATCGCAAATTTCAACAGCAGCGCCGGCACAAAATCCTTCCAATGACGCTATGGTTTTTGCGCCGGGCGGTAATTATTTAGCAGTGGGATTGACAGCCTCTGGTACTAATCCAACGCTGATGATCTATAGTTTTAATGGAACATCGTTAACGGTGACCGCTAGTGTTAATACTGGGGCTGCCGTAACAGCGTTAGATTGGTCGCCAACCGGATCGTATATTGCCGTTGGCATGAGTGGTACGACGGCACGGTTGAGAGTTTATAAGCATGATCCAGTTGGGGCTACTATTTTAGAAATTAAAACGCCACGGATTAGTGAAACAACAACCGTTAATGAAGTTGCATGGAATTCTGATGGTACCATGCTTTCTAGTGGTACATCAAATGGTGCAAGCTCGCTGGTGAACTTGTATACTTTTGATAAAACGGCAGAAGTGTTATCACTTTTCAATAGTGCTACACAAACATCTGCGCTGAGTACGGTACGTTGGTCTCCAGGCAATACGTATCTGGCAACAGGTAATCAGGCAGCGAGTGGAGTGGTTACGATGTATGGCGGTACAACCGAACCAATGATTTTTAGTAACACGGTTCTTTCTTTGGGCACATCGCTTAATATTTCCGGTACGTGGAAATTTAAAGGAAATTGCAAAGTTGCGGGGCAAGGAAATAGATTGACGTTTAAAGCCGCAAACAGTGGTATTGTGCTTTCGCCTGGCGCCAAAGTTATGTTTGATAATGTAGAATTATTTGGCTTGCAAAGAAATAATCTGCAGTGCATGGCTAACAATTCTACCATGACCTTTAAAAATAGTGCGCTCGTACTGGCCAATGATTTTACCTTTTCGACTGGTTCTTTTTATATTAATTCTGATGTGTTGGTGACCGGCGCTAAAAAATTTATTTATTCAAGTAAAATAGGCAGCACGATTGGCTCTCGAGCCACGTTTTATTTTGATCAAGGTACTACGTTTAGTTACGCGCCATTGCGTGCCAATAAAAATTTATTGTATATGCCTGATTCTTCGGCAGCGTTGTATCTTAACGGTGCTACCTTATTTTCAACAACTACGGGTTTGCGCTTGTCCAATGGGACGTTGTATGTAGATAATAAAGTTACCATGAGTACGCAAGCGCGCAATTCTGGTGAGGCCATGATTTTAAGTAACAATCTGAATGTGAATATTTTTAGTAGTGCGGTGTTAGATGTGTATGGTTTTATTCGCTATAGTTAAAAAGTTGTCATTATGAGTAAAAATTTTTTTATCATATTCGTACGTATGTTCTTGATCATGAACATGGTACTAACTCATAGTGCTGCGGTTGTTATCGGCTCTAATACGGTTGTTGCACGTCAAGCTTTTACGACATTTCCTGTTGCTGATGCTGACAATGAAGTGCGTGGCTTTACGTCAATGACGCAAGGATTTGCGCTAGAAGATGGTGCTAATTCATGTATTTATAATGCCTATTTTCCGGTTGAGCAGACTATTTGTTTGGGTGGTGGGACCTTATCGTTATCAGAAGATTTAGTGCTATCAAATACAACACTTAATTTTGGTCTTATCCCAACCATTGGGCGTTTTCTGGGTGTTAATGGTCAGTCGATTAAATTTCCTACCGCGGTTGATAATTTAACCATTCCACTTGTTTCTTTTCTTCCTCAGGCGATAGCATCGATTACGGCGCCTGCCGCTATTAATTCGATTGATTGGTCGCCTGATGGTAGCTACATTGCGGCGACCATTAATTATCTTTCGCCAAATACCAATGTGATGATTTTTAATTTTAATGGGTTATCGTTGTCGCTTACCAGTTCTGTTTATATTCAGCCTTATGATGGGCTGTGTACGCGTTGGAATCCGGTTTATACGCAATATGTTGGCTACTGTGGCATGGATAATCCCAATGGTAATGATACGTGGATTTCAAATTTTAACAAAGTGGCAGGAACGTTAGTTGCGTCTCAGGGAGCATATCTTACCGGTACTGGTCCCGCCATGGCGTGGCATCCTTCGGGAAATTATTTGATTGTGAGCAGCACGCATCCTGGACGAGAAATTGGTCTGTTTCAGTTTCTTTCTAACACGGGTACTTTTACCGCGCAGCCATTTACGAGTTTGAACTTTCCTCTTGGCGCTGGTAATAAGCCAGCAGCGAGTGCCGATTCGATATCGTTTGCTCCGGGCGGAAATCTTTTTGCTATTGGTACCGTTCATCCATCAACGGGTGCGTCGTTATTTATTATGAATTTTAGTCCTAGTCCATCACTTTCTTTGAATACCAGTATTGATACCGGAGCTGCCGTAAACGCGGTTGATTGGTCGTCAACAGGTACGTACATTGCGGTAGGGCTTACTGCTACTAATGAAAGATTACGCATTTATGCACATAATGCTGCTAGTAGTACCTTAACAGAAATCAAGACGGCGCATGTTGGTTTGAGTACGGCAGTAACATCGCTGGAGTGGGACAATACCGGAACTTTTTTGCGTGTTGGTAATGCGAGTCCTGCGCTATTGCGCACATATTATTTTGACAAGGGTAGTTTGACGTTGACATTGATTGATGTGGTTAGTGCGGTTGGTGCTACAACAGTTCGTTGGTCGCATAATGCTACGTATTTAGCAGATGCTACCGGGACTACGTTGAATGTGCGCAAAGTTAACACAACGCTACCTTTGATATTTCACAATGTTCGTTTAATTTTTTCTTCAGACGTAATTATTAATAAACAATGGAAATTTAAAGGAACATGTGATGTGGTGGCGACGGGTGGTACGCTGTCATTTGCAAGTGGGGGTTCTATTTTGTTGGCACCAGGTACCAATTTGACGTTTGATGGTGTCACGCTGAGCAGTGTTGGCGGCAGCAACATCAGTTGTATGGACAATGCCGGAACCGTGACTTTTAGAAATTCACACCTTTTCTTTTCACGTGAATTTTCGTTTTCAACGGGCTCTATGGGGTTTGAATCAGAAGTAATGTTTTCAGGAACGGTAAAAATTAATTATACAACGCGCATGACAAGCACGGTTGGTTCAGGAGCAACATGGGCGCTGGATCAAGGAATGTCATTTAGCTATGCGCCGGCAATTGCGCGTAAAACATTAATTCGCTTGGAAGATCCAACATCGATGTGGTATTTAAATGGTACGACTATTTTTTCAACGGTTACCGGCCTTCAATTATCACGTGGTACGTTGGTGGTTGATAATCATGTGACGTTGAGTAGTCAAGCGCGTAACAGTGGCGAGGCAATGATTTTAAGTAATAATTTGAATGTTAATATTTTGAGTGGTGGGCTGTTAGATATTTATGGCTTTATTCGTTATAGTTAAAAAGTTGTAATTATGAGTAAAATATTGTTGTATAAAATATTCGTACGCATGTTCTTAATCATGAGCATGGTCCCAACTCATAGTTCGGCAGTGGTTGTTGGCTCTAATACGGCTGTATCACGACAAGCATTTACCACCTTTCCTGTTGCTGATGTGGACAATGAAGTGCGTGGTTTTACTTCAATGACACAAGGTTTTGCGATAGAAGATGGTAATGCCTCGTGTATTTATAATGCGTATTTTCCCGTTGAACAAACCATATGTTTGGGCGGCGGCACGTTATCGTTATCTGAAGATCTAGTACTTTCTAATACAACAATAATTATAGGTCTTGTGCCAACCATAGGGCGTTTTTTGGGTGGCAATGGCCAATCGATTAAATTTCCTGCAGCGGTTGATAGTTTGACGATCCCGCTTGTTTCTTTCTTGCCAAAAAGTCTGGTGAGTACTACTACCAACGCGGCCATTAGTTCTATCGACTGGTCTCCCGATAGCAAATATATTGCGGTGGGGCTTGCTCAAAATGCTGGGGCAGAAATGCTGATCTATTATTTTGATGGGACTACGTTAACAATGACTAATGCGCTCAGTACAGGTGCACCTGTTGGGCAGACTGTCGATCAAGGCGTTACTGTTGTGCGTTGGCATCCATTTGATAATTATATTGCTTTTGGAACAACAGAAGATTTGGGAGATGATTTTGTTATTGGTAAACTTAATGTTTCTAACGGACAGTTTACGTCGCCCGATGGTGGCTGGTTGACGGGGATTTGTAAAACAATTGGTTGGCACCCTGCAGGCGACTATTTGGTTGTTGGGAGTTCAAATTTAGCCAAAGAGCTTATTTTGTATAAGTTTGATCGTGCGATGGGCACCTTTAATACTAATCCTGGCGGTATTTTTGACTTTGATATTACAACGCCCGTTAATGGTGCGGCGACGAGTGCGGATTCGTTGAGTTGGGCCCCCGGTGGTAATTTGTTTGCGGTTGGGACTACGGCGTTACTTGTTATGAATTTTAGTCCTAGTCCATCGCTTTCTTTGAATTCAAATGTCAATCTTGGCATTGCTATTAATGCGGTTGATTGGTCGCCCACAGGGACGTACATAGCGGCCGGGCTTGCTGCTTCAAATGAAACATTACGTATTTATGCACATAATGCTGCGAATAGTACCTTGACAGAAATCAAGACAGCGTATGTTGGTTTGAGTACGGCAGTTACGTCGCTGCAATGGGATAGTACCGGCACTTTTTTGCGCGTTGGTAATGCGAGCCCCGCGCTGTTGCGTACTTATTATTTTGATCAAACTAGTTTGACGCTAACCTTGATTGATGTGGTGAGTGCTGTTGGTGCAACGACGGTGCGATGGTCGCCCAATGATCAATATTTGGCAGATGCTAATAATCTGACTTTGAACATTAGAAAAGTTTATACAACCTTGCCGTTAACATTTGAAAATGTTCGCTTAATTTTTTCTTCCGATGTAATTATTAACAAGCAATGGAAGTTTAAGGGAACATGCGATGTGGTGGCAACGGGCGGAGTGCTTTCATTTGCAAGAGAGGGCTCCATTTTGTTAGCGCCTGGTACCAATCTGACGTTTGATGGCGTTACACTGAGTAGTGTTGGCGGTAGCAACATAAGTTGTATGGACAATGCCGGTACGGTTACGTTTAGAAATTCACAACTTTTCTTTTCGAGAGAGTTTTCGTTTTCAACCGGTTCTATGGGATTTGAATCAGAAGTAATGTTTTCAGGAACCGTAAAAATTAATTATACAACGCGCATGACCAGTACCATTGGTTCAGGTGCAACATGGGCACTGGATCAAGGAATATCATTTAGTTATGCGCCGGCAATTGCGCGCAAAACATTAATTCGCTTGGAAGACCCAACATCGATGTGGTATTTAAATGGTACGACTATTTTTTCAACCGTTACGGGTCTTCAGTTGTCGCGTGGCACATTGGTAGTTGATAATCATGTGACGTTGAGCAGCCAAGCGCGCAACAGCGGTGAAGCAATGATTTTAAGTAATAATTTGAATGTAAATATTTTGAGTGGTGGTCTGTTGGATATTTATGGCTTTGTTCGTTATAGCTAAAAAGTGTTTATTATGAATAAAAGATTTGTTTATACAACACTATTACGTGCGCTTGTGATAGCAAGCGTTACGCTTGCTGATATGACCGCCCTGGTTGTGGGCTCCAATACGGTTGTTTCACGACAAAATGCTACAACATTTCCAGCAACAGATACTGATAATACTATGCTTGGTTTTGCGGTGTTTGAAAAAGGTTTTACATTGGGAAGTGTGACGACAACATGTACCTATAATTCTGTTTTTCCCGTTTCTGGGCCGGTGCGGTTGGCGGGTGGTACGTTATTTTTAAATAAAGATTTAAAATTTCAGAATGTTACCAGAATAGTGAGTAATGGTTCTATTTGGGGTAATGGAAAATACAGCGTCGATTTTTCTCCGACATTAACTACCCTAAAAATTTCAGAAGCAACCTCAACGCGGGCTTTGCGCTTTAGTCATACGCATGTGCTACTTAACGCCAATATTGAGCTAGTGTCGCCACTTGAAATGAGAGGTGGTTGTAAAATAACCGGCAATGGCTATACCATTAAAATAAGCAATGGTGGTTCGCTGTCAGTACGTGCTGGCAGTACGCTTTTATTGGACAATGTAACGCTGACCGGTGTTGGTTCAACTAATTTTACTTGTTTAACAAATAATGCAACCGTGACGTTTAGAGATTGTAGGATTTTGTTATCAAAAAATTGGACCTTTTCGCGCGGTTCAATGCTTTTTTTAAGTGATGTTATGTTTTCAGGAACGGTGCAATTTAATTATACAACGCCATTAACGAGTACTATTGCGTCTAGAGCTATGTGGTATTTTGATAAAGGGACAACGTTTAGTTATGCGCCGGCACGCGCTCGTAAAGATTTATTATTTATGGAAGATAGTTTGTCACTTTTATATTTGAATGGTGCTTCATTATTTTCAACCATGACCGGTATCAAACTTTCAACGGGAACGTTGGTTATTGATAATAATGTGACGTTTAGTACACAGGCGCGCAATACGGGAGAAGCCCCGATTTTGAGCAATAATTTGAGCGTTAATTTATTAAGTGGCGCCGTGTTTAATGTTTATGGCACGGTGCGTTATTCATAATTCATAATGATGAATAGCAGGGGGGGGAGAATAGTGTTTTTGTATAAGCAATTTGTTCTTGTACTATTTATATTATTTTTGCCTGCGTCATTAGCAAGTATTGTGTTTGGATCTGACGCAACGCCTTCGCGACAAGCGAGCATGGTGTCATTTCCTAATACCGATACTGATAATGAAATGCGTGGGTTTTCCATTTTTGAAAATGGATTTTTATTGCAAGATTATACTACGCGGTGTACTTACAATGCACTCTTTCCTGTTTCTAGCAATATTAATTTAAATCGAGGTTATTTATATTTAAAAGAAGATTTAAATTTTGAGAATACTTTAAATTTCATTTCGGTTGGTTTTATTGAAGGTAATAAGCGTTCAGTAAGCTTTTCAAAATCATTGCCAATGTTAACGGTGCCGACTAATGCTACGACAGCTGCTGCGCTCAATCCTTTGGCAACGGCCACCATGACGGCCGCTGCTACTTCGCTTGATTGGGCGCCAAGTACAAATTATTTGGTTGCTGGCGATGCAAATGGTTCAACGGATTTGGTTATTTATTATTGGGATGGGGCAACGTTAACGTCAACACAGTCTGTAGCGTGGTCTTCTGGTGATGTTCGAAGCCTTCGTTGGAATAATGCCTATCCTACTTATTTTGCTTTGGCAAAACAAAGGTCTACGGGAGCTGAATTTAGAGTCTATCGTTTTAGAGTTTATAATGGAACGTTGGCAGAAGTTGCCGGTGGGGTTAGCTTGGGCTCCCAGGATGGTCTTTCGGTTGCATGGCATCCCTCAGGCCTGCGCGTTGTTTTGGCTAATACCACCGCGGCAACACGCTTGCGTGTTTATTCTTTTACTGTTGCAACTGAAACATTAGCTCAGATATCAACGGTTACGCCAGCACAAAATCCTTCGCCTGATGCCCTGTGTTTTGCGCCCGGTGGTAATTATTTAGCGGTTGGCTTGGTAGCATCTGGTACAAATCCGACACTCATGATTTATAGTTTTAATGGAACATCGTTGACGCTCAGTACGAGCATCAATACGGGTGCTGCGGTAACGTCTTTGGACTGGTCGCCAACGGGGTCATATATTGCGGTTGGTATGAGTGGCACAACGGCTCGTTTAAGAGTTTATGAGCATGATGCAGGTGCTGCAACGATTAGAGAAATTAAAACTCCACGCGTTAGTCAGACAACAACGGTTAATGAGGTAGCGTGGAATAATGATGGGACAATGCTTGCCAGCGGTATATCCAATGGTGCAAGTTCACTGGTAAATTTGTATACGTTTAGTACGGCAACTGAATTATTATCGCTTTTTAATAGGGCTACGCAAACGTCTGCGCTGAATTGTTTACGTTGGTCTGCTGGCAATACCTACCTGGCAACCGGAAATCAGGCAGCAAGTGGGGTTGTTACAATTTATGGTGGCACAACAGATCCACTTATTTTTAGCAACACGGTTCTGTCTTTGGGAGCGTCGCTTAATATTTCCGGTACCTGGAAATTTAGGGGTAACTGTAAAATTGTGGGGCAAGGTAGTAGGTTGACTTTTAAACCTGCAAACAGTGGTATTGTTCTTTCGCCTGGGGCCAAAGTCATGTTTGATAATGTAGAATTATTTGGTGTGCAAAGAAACAATTTACAGTGCATGACTAACAATTCTACCATGACCTTTCAAAATAGTACGCTGGTGTTGACTAATGATTTTACGTTTTCAACCGGTTCTTTTTATATTAATTCTGATGTGTTGATTACCGGGGCCAAGAAATTTATCTATTCAAGCAAAGTAGGTAGCACCATTGGTTCCAGGGCTACGTTGTATTTCGATCAGGGCACTACGTTTAGTTACGCGCCGTTACGTCCGAGTAAAAATTTGTTATATATGCCAGACGCTTCGGCGGCGTTGTATCTTGATGGTGCTACCTTATTTTCAACGACAACGGGCCTGAGTTTGTCTAATGGAACGTTATATTTGGATAATGATATTACTTTGAGTACCCAAGCCCGTAATTCTGGAGAGGCAATGATTTTAAATAATAATTTAACTATTAATATTTTTAGTGATGCGGTTTTAGATGTTTATGGATTTATTCGCTATTCGTAAGAAAAATTTGCGGTAAATAAAGTGTTTTTTGAAATTAAAGTGAAATTGTTGACCTTGTTTTTAAGAGATCGATATAGTAATTGAAGTTATCTTTTTCACGAAGCTTCGGAAAAGGGGAGAGTAGTGGGTACGTTTTACTTACGTATTTTGACTTTTTTACTTATTTTGTCACACATATCAGAACCGCTTGTTGCGAATATAAATTTTTCTAGCAGATCTTCTACTTTCAGGATTAATACTGGTGGGCGCTTTCGCGTTGATACCGCCTTGACCGGATGGAATGGTACGCTTGACCAGCGTGGCAACGTCCTTGGCTCAACGGTTGGCTTTACCGATGGGATTTTAGAATCTCTCTACACGCCTGCTTATTTGCAAGGTACGTATGATGGTGATGCTACCCAGCAAATTGCGTTGAATGGTAGCAAAATTTTACGCGTGAATCCTGGACAATTTAATAATAAAATTTTGGTTAACAGCACTGGCAATCGCTTGGAAGGCCAGCCACTTTTTCCTGCTGACACAACCGCGGCGCCTAATATTACCTTGCTTAACAATCGAGCGGCACTGACTATTGCAATGCAGGGCAAGTTGAATAGTTTTATTGCGCTGAACAATGGGTCGGTAACGCTTGATGATGATCTTCATTTTACTGACGATAAAACTTTTTCTGGTTCAGGTACCGTCAATTTCAATAATAAACGAGTTACCTTTGGTGGTAGCGATTTTAATTATACGCATTCAGTTTATTGGAATGATGCAACTGACCTTATTTTGCATGGGCGTACTAATCTTTCAGGTCGATGGATTTTTGGTGCGTCAGGGACAGAAAAAGAAGCTCATTTGATTGGGAATGGTAATGTTCTTGACTTGGGAACGACCGGAACTTTGTGGGTTAAAGCGGGTGTAACGCTTTATTTAACCGACATTACGCTCAAGGGTTTGGGAAATGGTAAAGGTAGTATCGTTTTTGAAAATGATAGCTCACGAATTCGTCTTTCAGATTCTACCATTATTCTTTCAAATAATTATTCGGTGACGCAGGGTGGTTTTTATGTTGAAGGTAATACAAAAATTGTTACCGGCAACAATAAAATGTTTTTCTATCTTAATGGTACCATGACGGTCGATGGTGTAACGGCACTTTACGATACGCTTACTTTTAATGATAGTAAAAATATTGTTCCTGCGAATATTGGTGCTTCAACAGCAAATATTACCTTGCTCAATAATGGACAGATTCAAAATATGGTAGGGACGCTTGCTATTAACAATAGTAATGCATTGGTAAGTCTTCAAAGATTTGTGAGAACCGATAGTAATGCGCTAACAAGTCTGCAAACATTTGTGAGAACAGACAGTAATGCATTAATAAATCTTCAAAGATTTGTAAGGACAGGTAGCAACGCGTTGAGCGCGGTATTGCCATTAATTCGCACAACAAGTAATGCGGTTAATGCGCTTAATTTGACGAATTTAACAACATTACTTCGCACAACAAGTAACGCGTTTGTATACAATTTGAGAACAAGTAGCAATGCAATAAATAGTTTGGCAGTATTTGCACGGACAGGCAGTAATGCATTAATAAGTCTTCAAAGGTTTGTAAGAACCGATAGTAACGCGTTGACTGCTTTGTTGCCGCTGATAAAACAAAGCAGTAATGCGATCAATGGTCTTTATCCGTTAGTTAAGCAAAATAGTAGTGCGATAGTAAGTCTGAAAAATTTTGCAAGAACGGATAGTAACGCGTTGGCAAGCCTTGCAACGTTGGTAAGAACAAATAGCAATGCAGCAAATGCATCAAATGTGACAGTAACTACCTTGCTTCGAACGACAAGTAACGTGGTAAATGTGGTAACGCCGCTGGTTAAACAAAACAGCAGCGCAATCATTAGTTTGAAGAACTTTGCAAGAACGGACAGCAATGCGTTGGTAAGCCTTCAAAACTTTGTAAGAACGAGTAGCAACGCGTTGAACGTCAAGTGCAAAGACATTATGAATAATAGCAATGCGATAATAAATATAGAAAATCAAATAAGAACGAATAGCAACGCAGCAAATGCATCTAATGCGACGATAACAACCTTGCTTCGAACGACAAGCAACTTGGTAAATGTGGTAACGCCGCTGGTTAAACAAAACAGCAGCGCAATAATCAGTTTGAAGAACTTTGCAAGAACGGACAGCAATGCGTTGGTAAGCCTTCAAAACTTTGTAAGAACTGGTAGCAACGCATTGAACGTCAAGTGCGAACAAATTATGCAAAATAGCAACGCGATAATAAATATAGAAAATCAAATAAGAACGAATAGCAACGCAGCAAATGCATCGAATGCGGCGGTAACAACATTGCTTCGCACAACAAGCAACTTGGTAAATGTGGTAACGCCGCTGGTTAAAGAAAATAGCAGTGCAATTATTAGCTTGAAGAACTTTGCAAGAACGAGTAGCAACGCGTTGAACGTCAAGTGCAAAGACATTATGAATAATAGCAATGCGATTATAAACATAGAAAATCAAATAAGAACGAATAGCAACGCAGCAAATGCATCGAATGCTAGCCTGTCAGCCTTGGTAGCTCAAAATAGTAACGCCCTGGTTTATGGCATAACCAATAACTCAAGTGCGATTGTAAGTCTGAAGAACTTTGCAAGAACGGACAGTAATGCGTTGGTAAGCCTTCAAAACTTTGTAAGAACGAGTAGCAACGCGTTGAACGTCAAGTGCAAAGACATTATGAACAACAGCAATGCGATAATAAATATAGAAAATCAAATAAGAACAAATAGCAATGCAGCAAATGCTTCTAATGCGACAGTAACTACCTTGCTTCGAACGACAAGTAACGTGGTAAATGTGGTAACGCCGCTGGTTAAACAAAACAGCAGTGCAATTATTAGCTTGAAGAACTTTGCAAGAACGGACAGCAATGCGTTGGTAAGCCTTCAAAACTTTGTAAGAACGAGTAGCAACGCGTTGAACGTCAAGTGCAAAGACATTATGAATAATAGCAATGCGATTATAAACATAGAAAATCAAATAAGAACGAATAGCAACGCAGCAAATGCATCGAATGCGGCGGTAACAACATTGCTTCGCACAACAAGCAACTTGGTAAATGTGGTAACGCCGCTAGTTAAACAAAATAGCAGCGCAATAATCAGTTTGAAGAACTTTGCAAGAACGGACAGCAATGCGTTGGTAAGTCTTCAAAACTTAGTCAGAACCGATAGCAACGCATTGAACGTCAAGTGCAAAGACATTATGAATAATAGCAATGCGATTATAAACATAGAAAATCAAATAAGAACCAACAGTAACGCGGCAAATGCATCAAATGCGACAGTAACTACCTTGCTTCGAACGACAAGTAACTTGGTAAATGTGGTAACGCCGCTAGTTCAACAAAATAGCAGTGCAATTATTAGCTTGAAGAACTTTGCAAGAACGGACAGCAACGCGCTGGTAAGCCTTGCAAACTTAGTCAGAACCGATAGCAACGCATTGAACGTCAAGTGCAAAGACATTATGAATAATAGCAATGCGATTATAAACATAGAAAATCAAATAAGAACCAACAGTAACGCGGCAAATGCATCAAATGCGACAGTAACTACCTTGCTTCGAACGACAAGTAACTTGGTAAATGTGGTAACGCCGCTGGTTAAACAAAACAGCAGCGCAATCATTAGTTTGAAGAACTTTGTAAGAACGAGTAGCAACGCGTTGAATGTTAAGTGCGAACAAATTATGCAAAATAGCAATGCGATAATAAATATAGAAAATCAAATAAGAACCAATAGCAACGCAGTAAATGCTTCTAATGCGGCGGTAACAACATTGCTTCGCACAACAAGTAACGTGGTAAACGTGGTAACGCCGCTAGTTCAACAAAATAGCAGTGCAATTATTAGCTTGAAGAACTTTGCAAGAACGGACAGCAATGCGTTGATAAGTCTTCAAAACTTTGTAAGAACGAGTAGCAACGCGTTGAACGTCAAGTGCGAACAAATTATGAACAATAGCAATGCGATAATAAACATAGAAAATCAAATAAGAACCAATAGTAACGCAGCAAATGCTTCTAATGCGACAGTAACTACCTTGCTTCGCACAACAAGTAACGTGGTAACGTGGTAACGCCGCTAGTTAAACAAAATAGCAGCGCAATAATCAGTTTGAAGAACTTTGCAAGAACGGACAGCAATGCGTTGGTAAGTCTTCAAAACTTTGTAAGAACGAGTAGCAACGCGTTGAACGTCAAGTGCGAACAAATTATGCAAAATAGCAATGCGATAATAAACATAGAAAATCAAATAAGAACCAATAGTAACGCAGCAAATGCATCAAATGCGACAGTAACTACCTTGCTTCGAACGACAAGTAACTTGGTAAATGTGGTAACGCCGCTAGTTCAACAAAATAGCAGTGCAATTATTAGCTTGAAGAACTTTGCAAGAACGGACAGCAATGCGTTGATAAGTCTTCAAAACTTTGTAAGAACGAGTAGCAACGCGTTGAACGTCAAGTGCGAACAAATTATGAACAATAGCAATGCGATAATAAACATAGAAAATCAAATAAGAACCAATAGTAACGCAGCAAATGCTTCTAATGCGACAGTAACTACCTTGCTTCGCACAACAAGTAACGTGGTAAACGTGGTAACGCCGCTAGTTAAACAAAATAGCAGCGCAATAATCAGTTTGAAGAACTTTGCAAGAACGGACAGCAATGCGTTGGTAAGTCTTCAAAACTTTGTAAGAACGAGTAGCAACGCGTTGAACGTCAAGTGCGAACAAATTATGCAAAATAGCAATGCGATAATAAACATAGAAAATCAAATAAGAACCAATAGTAACGCAGCAAATGCATCAAATGCGACAGTAACTACCTTGCTTCGAACGACAAGTAACTTGGTAAATGTGGTAACGCCGCTAGTTCAACAAAATAGCAGTGCAATTATTAGCTTGAAGAACTTTGCAAGAACGGACAGCAACGCGCTGGTAAGCCTTGCAAACTTAGTCAGAACCGATAGCAACGCATTGAACGTCAAGTGCAAAGACATTATGAATAATAGCAATGCGATTATAAACATAGAAAATCAAATAAGAACCAACAGTAACGCGGCAAATGCATCAAATGCGACAGTAACTACCTTGCTTCGAACGACAAGTAACGTGGTAAATGTGGTAACGCCGCTGGTTAAACAAAACAGCAGCGCAATCATTAGTTTGAAGAACTTTGCAAGAACGGACAGTAACGCATTGGTAAGTCTTCAAAACTTTGTAAGAACGAGTAGCAACGCGTTGAATGTTAAGTGCGAACAAATTATGCAAAATAGCAATGCGATAATAAATATAGAAAATCAAATAAGAACCAATAGCAACGCAGTAAATGCTTCTAATGCGGCGGTAACAACATTGCTTCGCACAACAAGTAACGTGGTAAACGTGGTAACGCCGCTAGTTAAACAAAATAGCAGCGCAATAATCAGTTTGAAGAACTTTGCAAGAACGGACAGTAATGCGTTGGTAAGCCTTCAAAACTTTGTAAGAACGAGTAGCAACGCGTTGAACGTCAAGTGCAAAGACATTATGAATAATAGCAGCGCGATAATAAACATAGAAAATCAAATAAGAACGAATAGTAATGCAGTAAATGCTTCTAATGCGGCGGTAACAACATTGCTTCGCACAACAAGTAACGTGGTAAATGTGGTAACGCCGCTAGTTCAACAAAATAGCAACGCGATAATCAGTTTGAAGAACTTTGCAAGAACGGACAGCAACGCGCTGGTCAGCCTTCAAAATTTTGTAAGAACTGGTAGCAACGCATTGAACGTCAAGTGCGAACAAATTATGCAAAATAGCAATGCGATTATAAACATAGAAAATCAAATAAGAACCAATAGTAACGCAGCAAATGCATCAAATGTGACAGTAACTACCTTGCTTCGAACGACAAGTAACGTGGTAAATGTGGTAACGCCGCTGGTTAAACAAAACAGCAGCGCAATAATCAGTTTGAAGAACTTTGCAAGAACGGACAGTAATGCGTTGGTCAACTTGGCAAGCTTGGTAAGAACAACAAGTAATGCATTGGCCGGCGATATGAAGCTTTCAGTTCAAAATAGCAATGCGCTAGTGGTTAAATGCAAAGAAATTATGAATAACAGCAGTGCAATTATTAGCTTGAAGAACTTTGCAAGAACAGATAGTAACGCGTTGGTCAACTTGGCAAGCTTGGTAAGAACAACAAGTAATGCATTGGCCGGCGATATGAAGCTTTCAGTTCAAAATAGCAATGCGCTAGTGGTTAAATGCAAAGAAATTATGAATAACAGCAGTGCAATTATTAGCTTGAAGAACTTTGCAAGAACCGATAGTAATGCGTTGGTAAGCTTGGCAAACCTGGTCAGAGTGACCAGTAATGCTGTTACGAGTGGCTCGGCATCTTCAACATTGTCAATGCAAAATAGTAATGCGATTGTATATGGCTTGCGCACTAGCAGTAATGCACTGTTGGCTAAATGCCAAGAAATTATGAACAACAGCAATGCGATAATAAATATAGAAAATCAAATAAGAACGAATAGCAACGCAGTCAATGCATCAAATGCATCGATAACAACATTGTTACGAACAACAAGTAACGTGGTAAATGTCGTAACGCCGCTGGTAAAACAAAATAGCAGTGCAATTATTAGCTTGAAGAACTTTGCAAGAACGGACAGCAACGCGCTGGTCAACTTGGCAAGCCTGGTCAGAACGACGAGCAATGCATTAGCGGGCGATATGCAGCTATCAGTTCAAAATAGCAATGCGCTTGTAGTTAAATGCAAAGAAATTATGAATAACAGCAGTGCAATTATTAGCTTGAAGAACTTTGCAAGAACAGATAGTAACGCGTTGGTAAGTCTTCAAAACTTTGTGAGAACAGGCAGCAACGCATTGAACGTCAAGTGCCAACAAATTATGCACAACAGCAACGCAATTATAAATATCGAAAATCAAATTAGAACGAATAGCAACGCAGCCAATGCATCAAATGCATCGATAACAACATTGTTACGAACAACAAGTAACGTGGTAAATGTTGTGACGCCGCTGGTAAAACAAAACAGCAGTGCAATTATTAGCTTGAAGAACTTTGCAAGAACAGATAGTAACGCGTTGGTAAGTCTTCAAAACTTTGTGCGAACAGGTAGCAACGCATTGAACGTCAAGTGCCAACAAATTATGAACAACAGCAACGCAATAATAAATATAGAAAATCAAATTAGAACAAATAGTAACGCAGCTGCTGCATCGAATACGACAGTAACAACATTGCTTCGTACAACCAGTAACTTGATAAATGTGGTTACGCCGCTGGTAAAACAAAATAGCAGTGCAATTATTAGCTTGAAGAACTTTGCAAGAACGGACAGCAACGCGCTGGTCAACTTGGCAAGCCTGGTCAGAACGACGAGCAATGCATTAGCGGGCGATATGCAGCTATCAGTTCAAAATAGCAATGCGCTTGTAGTTAAATGCAAAGAAATTATGAATAACAGCAGTGCAATTATTAGCTTGAAGAACTTTGCAAGAACAGATAGTAACGCGTTGGTAAGTCTTCAAAACTTTGTGAGAACAGGCAGCAACGCATTGAACGTCAAGTGCCAACAAATTATGCACAACAGCAACGCAATTATAAATATCGAAAATCAAATTAGAACGAATAGCAACGCAGCCAATGCATCAAATGCATCGATAACAACATTGTTACGAACAACAAGTAACGTGGTAAATGTTGTGACGCCGCTGGTAAAACAAAACAGCAGTGCAATTATTAGCTTGAAGAACTTTGCAAGAACAGATAGTAACGCGTTGGTAAGTCTTCAAAACTTTGTGAGAACAGGCAGCAACGCATTGAACGTCAAGTGCCAACAAATTATGCACAACAGCAACGCAATTATAAATATCGAAAATCAAATTAGAACAAACAGTAACGCAGCTGCTGCATCAAATGCAATGGTAACAACATTGCTGCGCACAACAAGTAACGTGGTAAATGTCGTAACGCCGCTGGTTCAACAAAATAGCAGTGCAATCATCAGTTTGAAGAACTTTGCAAGAACAGATAGCAACGCGTTGGTAAGTCTTCAAAGCTTTGTACGAACAGGTAGCAACGCATTGAACGTCAAGTGCCAACAAATTATGCACAACAGCAACGCAATTATAAATATCGAAAATCAAATTAGAACAAACAGTAACGCAGCTGCTGCATCAAATGCAATGGTAACAACATTGCTGCGCACAACAAGTAACGTGGTAAACGTGGTAACGCCGCTAGTTAAACAAAATAGCAGCGCAATAATCAGTTTGAAGAACTTTGCAAGAACGGACAGTAATGCGTTGGTAAGCCTTCAAAACTTTGTAAGAACGAGTAGCAACGCGTTGAACGTCAAGTGCAAAGACATTATGAATAATAGCAGCGCGATAATAAACATAGAAAATCAAATAAGAACGAATAGTAATGCAGTAAATGCTTCTAATGCGGCGGTAACAACATTGCTTCGCACAACAAGTAACGTGGTAAATGTGGTAACGCCGCTAGTTCAACAAAATAGCAGCGCAATCATTAGTTTGAAGAACTTTGCA
The DNA here is from genome assembly GCA_016699045.1 of bacterium. Lineage (NCBI taxonomy): Bacteria > bacterium. The sequence continues at coordinate 221,748 of CP064957.1, read as the reverse complement.
AGAACGGACAGTAACGCATTGGTAAGTCTTCAAAACTTTGTAAGAACGAGTAGCAACGCGTTGAATGTTAAGTGCGAACAAATTATGCAAAATAGCAATGCGATAATAAATATAGAAAATCAAATAAGAACCAATAGCAACGCAGTAAATGCTTCTAATGCGGCGGTAACAACATTGCTTCGCACAACAAGTAACGTGGTAAACGTGGTAACGCCGCTAGTTAAACAAAATAGCAGCGCAATAATCAGTTTGAAGAACTTTGCAAGAACGGACAGTAATGCGTTGGTAAGCCTTCAAAACTTTGTAAGAACGAGTAGCAACGCGTTGAACGTCAAGTGCAAAGACATTATGAATAATAGCAGCGCGATAATAAACATAGAAAATCAAATAAGAACGAATAGTAATGCAGTAAATGCTTCTAATGCGGCGGTAACAACATTGCTTCGCACAACAAGTAACGTGGTAAATGTGGTAACGCCGCTAGTTCAACAAAATAGCAACGCGATAATCAGTTTGAAGAACTTTGCAAGAACGGACAGCAACGCGCTGGTCAGCCTTCAAAATTTTGTAAGAACTGGTAGCAACGCATTGAACGTCAAGTGCGAACAAATTATGCAAAATAGCAATGCGATTATAAACATAGAAAATCAAATAAGAACCAATAGTAACGCAGCAAATGCATCAAATGTGACAGTAACTACCTTGCTTCGAACGACAAGTAACGTGGTAAATGTGGTAACGCCGCTGGTTAAACAAAACAGCAGCGCAATAATCAGTTTGAAGAACTTTGCAAGAACGGACAGTAATGCGTTGGTCAACTTGGCAAGCTTGGTAAGAACAACAAGTAATGCATTGGCCGGGATATGAAGCTTTCAGTTCAAAATAGCAATGCGCTAGTGGTTAAATGCAAAGAAATTATGAATAACAGCAGTGCAATTATTAGCTTGAAGAACTTTGCAAGAACAGATAGTAACGCGTTGGTCAACTTGGCAAGCTTGGTAAGAACAACAAGTAATGCATTGGCCGGCGATATGAAGCTTTCAGTTCAAAATAGCAATGCGCTAGTGGTTAAATGCAAAGAAATTATGAATAACAGCAGTGCAATTATTAGCTTGAAGAACTTTGCAAGAACCGATAGTAATGCGTTGGTAAGCTTGCAAACCTGGTCAGAGTGACCAGTAATGCTGTTACGAGTGGCTCGGCATCTTCAACATTGTCAATGCAAAATAGTAATGCGATTGTATATGGCTTGCGCACTAGCAGTAATGCACTGTTGGCTAAATGCCAAGAAATTATGAACAACAGCAATGCGATAATAAATATAGAAAATCAAATAAGAACGAATAGCAACGCAGTCAATGCATCAAATGCATCGATAACAACATTGTTACGAACAACAAGTAACGTGGTAAATGTCGTAACGCCGCTGGTAAAACAAAATAGCAGTGCAATTATTAGCTTGAAGAACTTTGCAAGAACGGACAGCAACGCGCTGGTCAACTTGGCAAGCCTGGTCAGAACGACGAGCAATGCATTAGCGGGCGATATGCAGCTATCAGTTCAAAATAGCAATACACTTGTAATTAAATGCAAAGAAATTATGAATAACAGCAGTGCAATTATTAGCTGAAGAACTTTGCAAGAACAGATAGTAACGCGTTGGTAAGTCTTCAAAACTTTGTGAGAACAGGCAGCAACGCATTGAACGTCAAGTGCCAACAAATTATGCACAACAGCAACGCAATTATAAATATCGAAAATCAAATTAGAACGAATAGCAACGCAGCCAATGCATCAAATGCATCGATAACAACATTGTTACGAACAACAAGTAACGTGGTAAATGTTGTGACGCCGCTGGTAAAACAAAACAGCAGTGCAATTATTAGCTTGAAGAACTTTGCAAGAACAGATAGTAACGCGTTGGTAAGTCTTCAAAACTTTGTGCGAACAGGTAGCAACGCATTGAACGTCAAGTGCCAACAAATTATGAACAACAGCAACGCAATAATAAATATAGAAAATCAAATTAGAACAAATAGTAACGCAGCTGCTGCATCGAATACGACAGTAACAACATTGCTTCGTACAACCAGTAACTTGATAAATGTGGTTACGCCGCTGGTAAAACAAAATAGCAGTGCAATTATTAGCTTGAAGAACTTTGCAAGAACGGACAGCAACGCGCTGGTCAACAAGCCTGGTCAGAACGACGAGCAATGCATTAGCGGGCGATATGCAGCTATCAGTTCAAAATAGCAATGCGCTTGTAGTTAAATGCAAAGAAATTATGAATAACAGCAGTGCAATTATTAGCTTGAAGAACTTTGCAAGAACAGATAGTAACGCGTTGGTAAGTCTTCAAAACTTTGTGAGAACAGGCAGCAACGCATTGAACGTCAAGTGCCAACAAATTATGCACAACAGCAACGCAATTATAAATATCGAAAATCAAATTAGAACGAATAGCAACGCAGCCAATGCATCAAATGCATCGATAACAACATTGTTACGAACAACAAGTAACGTGGTAAATGTTGTGACGCCGCTGGTAAAACAAAACAGCAGTGCAATTATTAGCTTGAAGAACTTTGCAAGAACAGATAGTAACGCGTTGGTAAGTCTTCAAAACTTTGTGAGAACAGGCAGCAACGCATTGAACGTCAAGTGCCAACAAATTATGCACAACAGCAACGCAATTATAAATATCGAAAATCAAATTAGAACAAACAGTAACGCAGCTGCTGCATCAAATGCAATGGTAACAACATTGCTGCGCACAACAAGTAACGTGGTAAATGTCGTAACGCCGCTGGTTCAACAAAATAGCAGTGCAATCATCAGTTTGAAGAACTTTGCAAGAACAGATAGCAACGCGTTGGTAAGTCTTCAAAGCTTTGTACGAACAGGTAGCAACGCATTGAACGTCAAGTGCCAACAAATTATGCACAACAGCAACGCAATTATAAATATCGAAAATCAAATTAGAACAAACAGTAACGCAGCTGCTGCATCAAATGCAATGGTAACAACATTGCTGCGCACAACAAGTAACGTGGTAAATGTCGTAACGCCGCTGGTTCAACAAAATAGCAGTGCAATCATCAGTTTGAAGAACTTTGCAAGAACAGATAGCAACGCGTTGGTAAGTCTTCAAAGCTTTGTACGAACAGGTAGCAACGCATTGAACGTCAAGTGCCAAGACATTATGAATAATAGCAACGCAATAATAAATATAGAAAATCAAATTAGAACGAATAGCAACGCACTGGTATCAAGCATTATGAACAATAGCGTTGCGTTGACTGGTCTTTCTAATTTGGTCAGACAAAATAGTAACGCTTTGGTTTATGGCATAACGAATAACTCAAGTGCAATTGTAAGCCTTCAGAATCTTGTGCGAGCGGATAGTAATGCAATTGTTGCTCTTGCTTCAGTATCAACGCAATTGGTTGTGGAAAATAGTAATGCGATTGTAGCTCTTGCCGGTATGTCAACTCAATTGATTGTAGAAAATAGTAATGCAATTGTAGCTCTTGCTGGTGCTACAACGCAGTTGAGTGTTAACAACAGCAATGCGATTCTTGCATTGATATCACCACAAAATATAACGATTAATATTACCGATTCTGTCATAACGTTCTCGAGCGAAATCTATCTGCATCAACAACGTGATACACGTAGAATTGTTGCGTTTACCAGTGGTACTATTAATGCTGACAATAACGTTATTCGTTTCTCAAGTGATGATAACTTGATAGAAGTTGCTGATGGTGCGACATTAGTTATAGAAAATGCGGTACTTAAAGACTTCTCGCCATCGCATGTCAACCTTAACAGCACGGGTCAATTGATCTTTGGAGCTGGAACACAACTTCGCTTGGCGCCAACGGCCAGTGATTGTTTAGCCAAAGGTATTTACTTGAATGATACCTGGACCTTTGCGGGAGATGGTTGCATGATGATTGATGGTGGCGGTAATGAGTTGATATTAAATAATGTTGATGCATTGAGTTTGAATACGACATCATCATTGACGATCAAAAATATTCGCATTCAAGGTCTTGCTGGCAATAACATACGTTGTCTAAACCGTCTTGGTACAATTTGTGTAAGAAATGCTGACTTGATAATGTCAAGCAATTATAGCTTTACCAACGGTTATATGGGCTTTTTTGATGATGTAACAGTCCAAGGTATTGGCAACACCTTTGCGTATGAATCAGATCGACCAGGTATGGTTAATAATTATGCAGTATTGATGTTTGATTATGGTACGACATTTGCATATAACCCAGTTATTAATTCGAAGACGCTCTTTGGATTGGCAAGTGATGCAACATTATTCTTTAGAGGTTCAGTATTACATTCAGGAACAACAGGCTTACGCTTGACGCAGGGTCATCTTTTTATTGAAGATGAAGTTGTATTTGTGAGTGATGCAATAAATAATACACAAGCACCTGAAATTCAAGATGCCGTTGATGTTCATGTGTTGTCTGGAGCAAACCTTGATCTCTTTGGTATTTGGAGCCTTGTGCCATAAAAATGAGTAAAGATGCCTTACATTTTAGATGGGAGATTGTAGTGAAGATTGGTGTAAAGATAGTAATTTTGGCAATGATGTTGATCAGTAATGTATCAGCTAACATTACCTTCTCTAATCAATCATCAAGTATTACGGTTAACTCGAGTGCCATTTTTAATCTTCATCAGATTGTGCCTGGGTGGTCTGGAACGCTTACGCAAAAAGATGGTGCAACAATTGCGGGGCCTGGTATTGAGTTTGATAATGGTGTTTTAAATTACCAAGATTCTAATTCTGTTGTTACCGGCTTTTATGATGTAACAGTTGGCGCAATTGATTTACAAGGCAACAATAGCGTGCGATTTGAACCTGGGCAGTTTGTTCCTGGTATTAACGTGAGTGGTACTAACAATCTTATTGAAGGGCAGCCGTTTTTGCTCAAGCCTATTGTATTTGATGGTAATCCACTGACTTCGTTAACGATAAGTATACAAAGTCCTTTATCGCAATCAATCAATTTGGCGAGTGGGACTCTCACGTTACAGGATGATCTTGTTTTTTGTGGGACAGGTACTTTTGTGGGGCCTGGTTTAGTTACTGGTCCATCGAAATATATTCGACTTTCGGAACAAAATGCTGTTTTTTCGCAAGAGGTTAGTTTTGATGGTTATGTTGGTATTGAGCTCAATGCAAGCACGCAATTAAAAAATAAGTGGCGTTTTTTAGGCAACAATACTCTTAATGGCAACGGTAATGTTTTTGAGCTTGCTAATAACGGCCGTTTTTCAATTGCTGATGGTGCAACGCTTTATATTTCAGACGCGTATATCAAAGGTTTGACTGAAGATCGGATTAAATTTTTAGGACCAAATGCGACGTTGGTTTTATCAAATGTTACGATTGAATTTGCTGCTGATCTTGGTGTTACGAATGGTAAATTTATTATTAATGGCCCAACGACATTTGTATTATTTGATAAAAACATAACATTTTTAAATCAAGGTCGTTTGACTGTTGATAATACGGTTTTGTGGCTTGATGTGACGAATAACATTCTTAATACGCCGGCAGGGGCATTGGGGGTTCCAAATCCTTATTTTGTAAATCATCAGCCTTCTGGACCTAATATTGCCCAAGGTATCACTCTTGGACATCTTGCTTTGCCAAATAATGGTTTGATTCGAGAAGTTATTGCAGAAGAATTGCAGGCTGGCGCTGGCGATATGGCGCTCACAGGTACTGGTGGGATTTCTGGCGATGTGACTTTGGGGCAAAGTCGTTTTATTCAACCAGGGCAATCAATTCATGTGATTAATGATGCAACGATACACGGTAGTGGTAGCGTTTTAGTTTTTTCAAAAAGTAAAACGCCGCAATTTATTATAGACCCTGGTGTTACGCTGCGCCTTGAAAATCTTACGCTTTCAAGAATTTATGCAAATACCTTTCAATTTGGTGCTGGCTCAATCATTGAAATTGGCAAAAATGTTACCTTTGAATTGGAAGAAGATCAGTCGTGGACGCTGGGACAATTTAATCTTATTGGCTCTATGAGCAATCCACATGTTTTTACCATTCGTGGGCTTGGTGGTGTAAGGCAATTAAATTTAAATCCATTTTCAATAGATGCTGTCATGTTTAATCTTGGTTTACAGACATTGTTGTTACAAGAAATTGAACTAATTGGTTATGAAAATATCAGCGCTGTCAAAAAAATATTGCGTGATGCGGTAGTTTTGGCTGGTGTTATTGCGCTTGGCGGCAATGTGAATATTGAAATTAACAGTGATCCGCAAGTGAGTTTTTTTGTCGAAGATGAGAACAATAAATTGATATTTGTGGAAAACAATTTGACTATCCAATCATCAATTATTTTCGGTGATTTTTTAAATAATAGTTTAAACATCGATGTTCGTATTCTTGGTGATCCGCGCGTTAAGCCATCATTAAAGTTGGCTAACAATGCCATACACTTAACATCAGATCTTGGTCGTGCATCAATGATTTTTGATAATCAATTACTTGATCTTGAAAATTTTAACGCTAGTTCATTTGTTACGGGGCCTCATGCATTGATTGGTGGTAACAATATTCGAGTTCTTACGTTTCCTATCAAGCAGTTAGATCCCGATTTGATCCTTGATTCGTCCATTAATTTACAAAGTAATGTTTCGAATGCACTTGATTTTTCAATGGTGCGCAGTCTACCAGCGCGTCCAATTATTACAGCTTTGCAACGGATTAGAGAAACTCAAAAAGAACAAGCCATTATTGAAAAAAATAAGTACGACGCAATGCAACAAGCGCTGGCAAAAGAAGAAGCACAAAAGCCTAAAAAACCAAATCATGCCGGCAGAATAAAAAAGAAAAAAGATCAGCGTGATATTGAATCCAGCCAAGAAGACAATTACGATTACAAAAAAATGCTTCATGCGTATGAGCTACGCGTAATACCACCAGATTTATTACCAGCTTTTCAAATGCCAGATTGTCCTAATATTTTTGGTTGTCTTCAATTGGCTAGTGCTGGGGGCAGTATCATTGTTAATACAGGCGGCAAAATTACTAATTTTGGCGTTGGTACTGATCAGCTGTATCTTTTTATGCGTGGTAACGCAACGCTTGACCAAGGCAATGCATTTGCTCCAGCGGCAGACAGTATAGCAGCTCAAGACACAACGATTAAAGAAGAAGATACGCTTTTTGTTGATGGCACCAATAACAAGATCATTGTGCTGAAAAATTTTACGATTAATGGTGCATTACGTTTTGATCAAAACGCTGAACTTACCTTTTGTTTTGATGATCGTTTAGGCCAACCGACGGTGTATTTAAATAGTGATATTACACTACCAGCCGGCACGCGGCTTACCTTTCGCGGTAATGGGACCGTTGTTTTTGGAGATGGGCTTAGAATTACGCTTGAAAGCACACCGCCTCAATTCCAATTTATCGATAACTGCACGCCACCAGAAGAAATTAGTGACGAGATGAATCGCTCGTCGTTGCTGTTTACCGATTTGTGTGATGCAACGATTGTTGATGGTGGGATAGTAAGTATGGTGGGGCATGGCGATATTCGTGTTGATGGCGGCGCCGCATTCAGAATTAATAGTGATCAACATTTGATTATTGGTGATTCGATTGATGATGACATTACGCTGACCATTGGCAATGGGCGTCTCAATGTAGAAAGTATTCCATTTTCATTAAAAGGCCCAATATCACAAGCTCGGTTGTCGTGTCAAAAAGCTGCGCTTGATATTACTGTTGGGCAAAATGGTTTTATTCATGTTGGACAAAATGGTGTTTTTGAAATGAATGCATTGAATGGTAGCGTTCAAGCTGGTCAGTTACGGTTGTTTACTATTGGCCGCGGCGGTACGGTTGAGGTGGAAAGTACTGGCGAAATTATTTTTGGTAAAAATCGTGCGGTTGGTACTTATCGCCAACCACTTCTTTCGACCTTTGATTTTTCTGGTGGTTTTTTCCATGGTGATGGTTTTATTACTTTTGCTCAAACAGAACTTTCTGGTCGGTTGCAAGAAGATGCTGTGCTTGAAAATTATTTTACCATCAACGATGATCCATTGACCGGAACAATTACAACTTCACCATTCAATATAGTAAAAATATTGATTAATAAAGTGCCGACACTTACGCAGGCGGTAGTATTTGATGCTCAAAATGGCCATCAAAAAGTGCGCTTCCCTAATGGCAATTTCTTTGAGTTATTTGATACTGATGTCATAACATCCGAAGATGCTGCGGTAGGTACGATTATGGGAACAAATCAAGGTAATTTAGTGGTGATATATCAAGGTGCTGTTGGCGGGATGCCAATTCGTCAGTAAGTGGTTTGTTTGGTTTTTTTAAATTAAAAAGTAAATGTTCCGGGCTTGGGATAAAAAAGGATAAAAAAATGAAAAGAGAGCAAATAGTAATCATAGCAATGAGTATGGTCATTTTAGGGTTGGGTGTTTCTATCTATGCTTACCAAAAAGGTTATTTAAATACCAATATAGGTAAAGGTTTTTTTGAAAAAATTACGAATGTTTTTAAATCGAAACAAGTTGGTGTGTCAAGATCCGGAGTTTCTCAACCTGTTGAAAAAGAAAATCCTGATGTATCGGCAAAGAGTGAAACGTTTAAAGCTTTGCGAGAGCCGGTTAAGCTGGCTAATTTAGATGAGACATTGTACAAGCAAGTGAAAGCACAAGTAGCAGAAGAGGGAGAACGAGTCCGTCAATTTGTTGATAATCAATTGACCATGACGCTTGCCCTTATTAATCGGCAGCTTGACGAACATAAAAAGCATGTAGCTGAAGAAGCGGCGCAGGTAAAAGCGGTGGTGCATCAATCACATAAAAAGACTCTCGATCATGTCGAAGGTGTTATCAAGCAATCTGATACAACCGACGTTATTAATAAAAATATTGATCAAGCAGTTAAAGGTATTGAGAATCGTATTCAGTCTCTCAAACAAGAAACTGAAGAATTGCATCATAAACGTTATAAAGAAAAGAAAGCTCGTTTCAGAAGAAAAATTGCTGCATCGCAAGCGAGCGTAGCGGATCGTATTCGTGATGAAGTAAAAAAACAATTGACGGTTGAATAAAACACGTATTTTAACGTGCTTTATTACGACCTGAAGTTTAATGAGTGGGTGAGAAACATGATGCACACAATGAGACAAAATAAAGATTATAAAGTTTGGTTTTTGAGTTTGTTGATTGCCAGTTTGCCGAGCTTGTTGTTTGGAGGGAGCTTTTTTTCTGAGCAGCCAAAAACTAAAAAACAACAAGATCCGCGTGAGCAACAAATAGAAAGAGATATTCAGCGACGTGTAGCGCGTGAAGTTAAGAAAGAAAAATTTAGACAATCGCAACGGACTATCAAAGATCTGATCTATCCAACTAAAGAACAAGAAGAAAAGCTCAGTAAATTGGCAACTTTTGTGCATAAAGTACCAAGCTGGCCATTTATGTCGTTGTTTTTTGAACAACGAGACTTTTTCCAAGTTGATCTTCATGCTAGTACGGCGTCGCAATCGTATGCTTCGCATGGCGGCTCACGTGATTATTCAAGACTTGTTTTTGGTGAACAAGATATCACCATCGCCGACATCTTGCTGGTGAGTAAGTTGGCGGCAGCGCCAGGTAATATTTTTGTAGCTATGGGTGATCAAGCAGATTTCAAAGCATTGGCGCCGCAGCCGTTGATTTTTGATGCTTCAACGGCGCAGGTTGGTGGCTCAATAAATTATGCTCGTCACTTTTGTCAAGGCGCGGTAGCGCTTGGTTTTCAAATTCCGTTTGTTTTTAAAAAACATTCATTACATTTGACTAATGACATGAAACCTGAAATTCGTGCAATACTTGCTCCCGCTGGTAATTATAAAGATTTGACTTTGCGAGAATTGCTTGACGAAATTTTAGAAGCAAAAGGGACTAATTTTCAAAACAACAGTACAGAAGCTGGGGTTGGGGATTTAAATGCTTTCTTGCATTATGAATTTACAACCAGCGCCATGGAGCGGTTCTTGATTGGTGTGCACGGTGTATTTCCAACTGGTCGTTTGCTGAATACACAAAACTTGTGGTCACCAGAACTTGGTAATGGTGGTTTTACTCAAGTTGGTGGCTTTGCTTCAATGTTGTGGGGTTATTCCTGGTGGTTAAATCCGTATTTGCATACACGCTTTTTATACAGCATTAAAGCAAATGTTAATCGTCGTGTGCCAGAGACCGTAAGTTATGCAACTGGTAAGGCGCCTAAAGATTTAATGGTTTTGGCTCAAAATGTTACCTTTAACGGTACCCCAACTTTTAGTGAACAAGATGCAACGGTGCGTTACTTTGCAGACAATGCGCGCCGCACTAAAATACAACCAGGCCTTGAGTTTGACGTAAAATTTGGTAACGTTTTTGAGCGTGTTATTTGGAATCGTGCATTCTTAGATCTTTATTATGAACTCAAAATTAAAGGTCGTGATTATCTTGGTTTTAGACGCAGTGACGATATTTTTGATGCTTCTATTTGGACACACAATACGCATCAAATGCATCATCGCCTTGGCGCTGAGTATGCCTATCAATTTAATAACTTTTATCGCTTAGCGGTGGGTGTTGATTATATTGTTGCAGGCCGCAATGTTCCTAAAACTTTGGCTGGACGAATTCTGTTTAACGCTGAATTTTAGTGTGTTTGCTTCACCTTCTGGGTTGTTCAGGCTATACTGAGCAAACGGTGTGTTTATTAACTACTTTTTGCCATATGGATAGCTTTGAAGCGTTTGTTTAATGTTGCCAATATTTTAACACTTTTTCGTATCGCACTGACGCCTATCTTTCTGTGGCTTTTTTTTTCCGAGCATGGTTATCTTGGTGTGTCTATCGTAGTTTTTTCAATTGCTGCATTTACTGACTTGTGTGACGGTTATATTGCTCGGCGCTACGACCACACCACAGAGCTGGGCAGCTTTCTAGATCCCATTGCCGATAAGGCATTAATTGGTGCAGTATTTTTTGCTTTTTACCGAGTTGGGTTAGTGCCTCTCTGGTTCTTAGGCGTCTTAGTAGTGCGCGATGTTATGGTTACTGGTTTACGCATGGTGCTTTCGCAACGTCGTCGCTCATTGGTTACTTCTCAGCTCGCCAAATGGAAAACCTTTTTGCAATTTATGACCATTTATGTTTTATTTGCGTACTTGATGGCGTTGCTTAATGATTCAGATTCAACCATTGCTTTAGTGCTCAATTTGTTTATTGATCCGATGCTGTACGCATTGGCCGGATTGACCGTTTATTCTGCCGTTGAGTATGTGATTGATTTGAGTGATTATGCTGCCTATCTTGTTGCAAGTTGTTGCCATCTTGGTGGTGTTGGTATTATGCCGGGGACCGTTGGTAGCATGGCAGCATTGCTCGTTTTTTACGGATTAAACATAGAAAATATTGTTGCTTTGAGCATACTGCTTTTGCTGATTTTTTTTGTTGGGGTGCGCAGTTGTAGTGTACTGATCAGTTCCGCCGTTCGTCCTGAGCTTATCGAAGGATTTGAACGGCACCATGTCGAGCAGTACCAAGATCCATCGTGGATAGTTATTGACGAATTTTTTGGCATGGGCGTTGCGCTTTTTTTATTGCCGCACACATTTATGGCGTATGGTATTGCTTTCGTTCTGTTTCGTTTTTTTGACATAGTGAAACCATTTCCCATCAATCGGATTGACGCGGCGCCATGGGGTGGTTGGAGCGTGATGTTGGATGATTTTCTTGCAGGTATTTTTGCATGTGCATTAACACATGGAATCTTATGGTTTCAAGAAATATTTTTTATCATGTGATATTTTCTGCTTGTGATTTTTTATGACGCTTTTGCCAAAATAAAAGGGCCGATTCTTGCTTTAAAAAGCAAAGCAGAGTATGATTACACAAGGTCTTATTTTGGGACGTTTTAGTCTTGTTAACAATTTCAGATAGTTTTAAAAAATACTTTATCAGGAGGGGTAACGCATGCCTACAAGTAATAATGGTAATGACGGAAAAATTATTCCTGGTGTCTCGCCTCTTTCTATTGAAAAAGAGCTGAAGACGTCATTTCTAGACTATGCAATGTCAGTTATTGTTAGTCGTGCTCTTCCTGACGTTCGTGATGGTTTGAAACCGGTTCATCGTCGTATTTTGTATGCTATGCATAAACTTGGTTACTATAATGATAAACCATATCGTAAATCAGCAACCGTCGTGGGTGAAGTGATGGGTAATTACCATCCACATGGCGACGGTGCAATTTATCAAACCGTTGTTGGTTTAGTGCAAGAATTTTCTAAGCGGTATCCGCTACTTGATGGTCAAGGAAATTGGGGTTCTGTTGACGGTGATAATGCGGCAGCAATGCGTTATACCGAAGTGCGTATGGCAAAAATTGCGCGCGACATCTTAGCAGATATTGAAAAAGAAACCGTACCATTTGTTCCTAACTTTGACGAATCTCGTTTAGAACCAACCTTGTTGCCAGCAAAAATTCCAAGCTTGTTGGTTAACGGTTCATCAGGGATTGCGGTTGGTATGGCAACATCGGTACCGCCCCACAACTTGCGCGAAATTGTTGATGCTTGTATTGAACTTTTAAAAAATCCAGACATGTCTGAAGATCGTTTGTTCCAAATTGTTCCTGCGCCAGATTTTCCAACGGGCGGTATTATTTGTGGTCGAGCTGGCATTGTTAAAGCGTATCGTACTGGTCATGGCCGTGTGGTGGTGCGTGGTGTTGTTGATGTTGAAGAAGATAAGCGCCGCAATGCGTTAATTATCAGAGAAATTCCTTACCAAGTTAACAAAGCTGATTTGATTACCAAAATAGCTGACTTGGTTAAAAATAAAGTTATTGAAAGCATTTCTGATATTCGCGATGAATCTGACCGTACCGGTATGCGGGTGGTTATCGAAATTAAGCGTGGCGAAAATGCGCAAGTCACCTTGAATCAATTGTACAAACACACGGCGTTACAATCTTCAATGTCGATCATTTTGTTGGCGTTGTACCAAAACCGTCCGGTATTGTTTACGTTGCGTGAAATGCTTGATCATTTCATTCTCTTTCGCAAAGAAATTATCACCAAACGTACTGAATTCGATTTATCAAAGAGCAAAGCGCGCGAGCATATTTTGCTTGGCTTACTCTTGGCGCTCGAAAATATCGATCAAGTTGTTGCATTGGTTAAGAGTGCACAAACGGCAAGCGAAGCGATGCTGCTGCTTAATCAAAATTTCAAATTGAGTGAAGAACAGGCTAAGGCGATTCTTGAAATGCGTTTGCAACGCTTGACTGGTCTTGAGCAAGATAAGATTCATTTAGAAATTAGTGAACTTCATAAGTTGATTTCAAAATTGGAATTGATATTAAAAGACGAGCTTGTATTAAAGCAAGAAGTTGTTGAAGAACTTGAAATTATTAAAAAACAGTATGGCGATGAGCGCAGGACAAAGATTGGCCCAGCAATTGATATTTTGAGCGAAGCTGACTTGATTCCAGACGAGGATGTTGTGGTAACGTTGACGCGCAAGGGTTACATTAAACGTGTGCCATTGTCGTTGTACGCAATGCAACATCGTGGCGGTAAGGGTAAGAAAGGCATGGCCGACTTAACCGATGCTGATGATGTGATGGAAGATGCGTACGTAACGCAAACGCATGATGAGTTGTTGTTCTTTACCAACACTGGTCGTTTGTTTACCATGACGGTATTCCAAGTGCCAGAAGGTTCACGTACTGCTCGTGGTCGTGCAATTGTTAACGTGTTAAATCTGCCGCCTGAAGAAAAAGTAGTTAAATTGCTGTGTACCAGAGACATGAAAGATAAATTCATTGTGATGGTAACTAAGCAAGGTAAAATTAAAAAAACTGACGCTATGGCATTTGTTAAAGTGCGTAGTACCGGTATTCGTGCACTCAACCTCAATGAAGGCGATGAGTTGGCATTCTGTGGTATCAGTAACGGGAGCGATTCCATTATTATTGCAACCAACAATGGCCAAGGTATTCACTTCAAAGAAACTGAAGTTCGTCCAATGGGCCGTCAAGCTGCCGGTGTCCGTGGTATTAGTTTGCGTAAGAACGACTTTGTGGTTGGAATGGTTATCATTCACGCTGAAGGAGCGGTCTTGTTTGCAACGTCAATGGGTTATGGTAAGCGCGTTAAAGTTGCCGATTTCCGTGTTGCGCACCGTGGTGGTGTTGGCGTGAGAACAATTCCAACGGGTGGTCGTAACGGCATGGTTATCGGCTTGGTAAGTGTTACCGACCAATCTGAATTGTTGTTGATTGATACTAACGGTAAAGTAATTCGTCTGTCACCACAAGAGGTTCGCACCATGGGGCGTCAAGCCAAGGGCGTGCGCTTAGTTCGTCTTGATGAAGGACAAAATCTTTCAGCATTGTTGGCTTTTGAGCCGCAAGAGGGCGAGCAAGACGATGAGGCCAATGGGCAGCAAAGTCCTGAAGCCGGAGATGCGCCAAAAGTGTCGCATAGCCCTGTGTTAGAAGAAGATGATGTCATGGAAGATGATGGACTTCTTGAAGAGGATTTCCTTGATGATATTGAGGAAGAAGAAGAGCCTGTCATTGACGATGAAGATGACGAAGAGGACAATTAAGTAATTTAACGGTTTGATGGATGTAGGGCTTTTGGGGGCAGACATTGATTCATGAAAAAAATAGGCAGGTGCTTTTGCACCTGCTTTTGCTTTCTGGCATAGGTCCAGTAGGTATTTTAAAAATACTTTCGTATTTTACGCAGCAACAATCGCCTGATCAGTGGTGTGACGATTATATCGATCGCTTGCCAACAACCTTATTTGATTTAGAAAATCTTTATCATTTGAGTGTGGCAGATTTTTTGCATATGGGTTTGTCTGCCAAAGTTGCACACGCGTTGTGTGATGGATTAGCCGACAGAACATTACTCGAAAAAGAACTGCAATCGCTTGAAAAAATCGATGTTCGTTTAATCACGCTGCTCGATGCAGACTATCCAATGTTGCTGCGGCATATTCATGTTCCGCCAACGGTGTTGTATGTTCAAGGCTCTTTGCCTGAGCCAGTAGGCCCACGCCTTGCGTTTGTTGGTGCGCGTTTGGCAGATTCTTATGGCCAGCGTGCTGTGTCGTTGCTCGTGCCGCAATTGGTGCAGACTGGTTTTGAGACGGTGAGCGGTGGTGCGCGCGGTATCGATACGATGGTGCATCAAGAAACATTAAACGCTGGTGGCAAGACGTTTGTTGTTCTTGGTTCAGGGTTGTTAGACTTGTACCCGCAAGAAAACGAACGGCTATTCAAACAAGTGTGTGAGCGCGGTGGGGCACTTATATCGCCATTTCCGTTGCATTCTGGTCCTGATCGTGGCAATTTCCCAGCGCGTAATCGCATTATTGCCGGCATGTCGCAAGGTTGTGTAGTGGTGCAAGCGGCGGAAAAAAGCGGTGCACTTATTACCGCTCATTTTGCGCTTGAGCAAGGCAGGCAAGTTTTTGCAGTGCCGGGTTCAATTTTTAGCGAATTAAGTTTTGGCTGCAACAGGCTCATCGCGCAAGGGGCCAAAAGTGTTCACAACGTTCATGCCATTCTTGAAGAATTTGGGCATGTGCCACAACAAGAAAATCAAGATAAAATTATAGTGCCCGCCAAGCGAGTAGTTGCTGAGCCGCGGATGGGACAAAAAACAATAGAAACAGTTGTGCAAAAAAATCCTGAGCCCGTCGGAGAGCTTGATCCGATTTTGGTCTGTTTGCAAAGGCCGCAGACGCTTGACGAGTTGTGCGTGGCTACCGGTTTATCGTTAGACGAAGTACAAAATAAATTGTTTGAATTGCATCTTGAAGGTAAAGTTAAACAAAATTTTTCAGGAACGTGGCAAGCCGCATAAAATTTTTTAGTGAAAGAGTTTAGTATGAACCGCGATATTTTGTATTTGGCATCACAATCATTTTCTCGCCGTGAGTTATTAAATTATTCAGGTATTAATTATAAAACCATTGAACATTCAAGTGATGAAGTTGTGGCATTGCGAGAATATGATTTTCATGGTTATGTTTTATCAATTGCGCAGCATAAAATGGATGCTGTTGTTTTGCCTGCACCACAAAAAGATGGTGATGTTTGTTTTGTTTTAACAGCTGATTCGTTAGTTTTTACACCTCAAAGTCAGCATGTTTTGGGCAAACCTCTTGATAGGGCTGATGCTTCTCGTATGCTGGCGTTGATGCGTGACGAGCCGGTTGAAGTAGTTACCGCTTGTTGTTTGCACAAAAAAATAGTGCGAGCTGGAGCGTGGGAATTGGCAGAAGAACTTGCATGGACAACATCGGCGGTTATTGAATTTTATGTCGATCAAGATTTAGAAGATTGGTACTTTTTGCAGATGCCGCGTGCATTGCAGGCTTGTGGTGCCGGCATTATTGAAGGCTTTGGGTCAAATTTCCTTAAATCAGTGAGCGGTTCGTATACCGCTGTTCAGGGGCTGCCGTTATTTGAATTGCGACAAGCGCTTAAAAAGCTTGGTTTTAGATTTTAATTAAAAAGGGCTGTTTTTTCCGAGCAGCCCTTTTTAATTGTTATAGTTAAATCTTATTTAATTAATCGATTCGTTGAGCGATGGTTTCCAATTTTTGATAATATTTTTGAGCAAAATGGCGGCCGCTCTTTCAGTATTATCAAAGTCTATATCGTTTGCTTGGGCATTGAGTGTTTGATCAAGATCGGCAGTAGCGTCTTCAGCCGTGGTTGGACTTTTGGCTGACAATTCATCTTTTGTTTGCTGCATGCTGGTTCTGACGGTATTAACGTCTAGTGCGTCAAGGTCTACCTTGCGCAAGGCAGCAAGCATTGCTTTTTCAGTTTTGGTATCAATTTGTAAGTTGTCCATATTATTCAGCAGTGAATCTTCCATGAAATTCAAAAAATCTATGAGCGTGTTATAGAGCTGCTCATTTACTTTTGAATGATCTTGGGGGTTGATTGCATTGAGCTCTTGACCCAGTCCCTTGTTGATGGCGCCTTTGATGAGTGCGTTGAGTGCTTGCTTCTCATTTTTCAAAAGCCAGCCGATGAGATAAATGAGTTCGAACGACAGAGAAAGGCTTGTATTCATGATCATCCTTTCTAAATAATAATGTTTAGCGCATATGTGTTTTTGTCGAATAATAGGAACTTTTCCTATTGAATAACAGTATAAATTATTTTTGATTAAATTTAAAAGAAAAGAAGCATTTTTAGGTATTTTGTAGGTGTATTAATGATTTTTCTGTGTTTGCGATGTCCCAGAATACTGCTGAATGGTGTGCGCAAGGTGGCGAGCAAGTGACTTGTGGTCTTTTTCGGGCAACACGAAATCATGATTATTGTCATGAAAAGTTATAGCAAGATGTAGCAGCATAAAGGGGGTTTTGTGTGGCGATATCAATGAGAACTGGCTCAAAGAGTGCCGCATGTTTTGGTTATGATGAAATGTCCGAGAAATGTTGTGGTGAATAGTTGTTGCAATTTTTTGGCATACCTCGGTGGTAAAAATTGGTAATTCATGTAGCAATGACAAAAAATTGCCTGGTGGCATGTTGAGCGACCAAAAGCCGTGATGTGTTTGTAATGAGATTGGACCGGCGCTATAACTGGTTTGAATAATAGTTTCTGGCTGAACTGCTCTTTTTTGGTGATTAATAGCTACAATAATTAATAAATCAGCGTTTAGTTGTTGTGCCAGATCAACATGCTCGAGCAGTGAAAGTGCTTGGCCATCTTGACGGGCAGCAATAACGCGAAAGCCTGCTTGTGTTAGAAATTTTTGTGCCTGAGTGGTGAGTTGAGTGCTTAAATTGTGCCTGACCTGATGCGAAACGTTTTTCGCCGAGTAGCATGCATTAAGCATTACGCGCAAAGCGCCAGGCTTGGTTGCTGGGCGTTGATCTTTCTGTCGCATGATTAGTGCGCTTGGCGTGCAGTAGGACCGAGTTTTTTGCTTTAATTTTTTCAAGTGATTCAACAGAAAATATATCGAGAATAAGTTGGTTTGGCTCTTCCGTTTGGCTCCATTTAATCAATAATCTGTTTTGTTTTTTATTAGGTATTTGGCTTTCTGTATTGTTTTTGTTGGTGTCATAGTGTGTGCGGAATTCGGTAAATTTAAGTGTGAGCATCACATTTGGGATTGCTTTATCTTTTTCATTAATTTCTATTGTATCGATTAATCCTGTGGTTTTGAGTTGATTGATTTTGTCCATTACGTGTTGTGGATTGAAGTTTTTAAGATTCATACCAGGAAACCACAATTTTAAGGTGCGCTGTGCTTCGTTGAGTTTTTGCTTGAAATAAATTGGTTGTGAAAAATCAAATGTAATTTGAGTTGAGAGCTCATTGTGAGTAACCGCTACCTTCTTGAGTTGGTTAAATGCAGGGCTGATAAGATAGCCAGGTTCGTTCTTTTGTTTGTCTGCTTGCGCAATGGTTGTTAAGAAGGCGATGAGTAAAAAAGAAAGTTTTATTGTTTTCATGGTATTTCCCCCGAAAATGATCCCTTTAAAATTTATCTAACCTATTTGTATTGTAGCAATTTTAATTTCTGTGTGGCAATAATTTTTTAAACAGGTGCCATTAATATAGTCAAATAAGTGATTATTTGAAAATAATTTCTTGTTAGGATTATTGGTAGCGGGTTCATGGCTCGTGGGTAGGGCATGGACGAAGTGACAAAATCTGCCATACTATCCCTCAAATTATTATCATTTTGCAGCAATAGGATTTTTTAATGAAGATTTTGTCCGCCATTTCATTGAGCGATAAAAATTGGTTTCAAACGGGTGGTTGTGCTCAGTATTTTGCCCAGCCCACCACGGCTGAAGAGTTTCAGCAAGCGCTTGCTTTTGCCAACGAGCAGCACCTGCCCATAACCATGTTGGGCCAAGGAGCCAACGTGTTGATTAGCGATCAGGGAGTTGTGGGGCTGGTGATTAGGCCGCGGATTGGTCACTTGATTATTGATTGCGAGCAGGGCCTGGTTACCGCTGGGGCGGGGCTTGATATGCAGGAAGTTATTGATGCGGCTTTAGATCAGGGCTTGCATGGCTTGGAAGATTTTAGTGGTATTCCCGGATCAATTGGTGGGTGTGTTTATATCAACATTCATTATTTTCAGTATTTATTGAGCAACTTTTTGGTCAGCGCGCAGGTAGTGAATCGTATCACGGGAGCACTTGAAATTGTTGATGCGGCATGGTTTTGTTTTGGTTATAACGAATCGATTTTGCAGCAGAGAGATTATTATTTGGTTGAAGCAACATTTAAACTGACGCCGGTCAGTTGCGAGCAAGCTTGGTATCATAAAGGGCGTCGTGATGAAATTGTGCGTCATCGAGCGCAACGCTATCCGCATGCTCGAACCTGTGGTAGTTTTTTTAGAAATTTTCGAGATTACGAACTGTTGCCATTGGTTGCTGGCAAACGCGTGCCATTTGTAGCGTACTATTTAGACAAAATTGGCGTGAAGGGTGCGCTCCAGATTGGTGGAGCTATTGTGTCGTATCAGCATGCTAATATGTTGGTAACGCAGCAGGGCGCCACATCACACGATGTGGTTTTGTTGGCGCGCACCATGCAGATACGTGTCTTTGAAAACTTTGGTGTGCTGATTGAACCAGAATGCCAATTTCTTGGTTTTAGCGAATATCCACTTATTAAATCTGATCACGTAAAATTTGCTCGCGATAGTGTTGCATCAACCGCACCATAAAATGAAGATTGTGAATAGTTGCCAGCGTAAACGCCGTTAATTCATTTGCTTTGAAAAGATGGCTGAGATACGCAAGTGTATAGTTTTGGCAGGTAAAGCACGTGCAATCATCTTCAATTGGTCTGTGTTGTGTAGCATTGCCACTTTTTGCGACGCGGACCATTCCTTTGTTGGTAAATAAAAGGCCATGTCGTGCTGCTTTGGTTGGGTGTGAGCTGTCGAACGTATCAATGCCGAGAGGAATAGATGCTTCAAGTGAAGCCACATCGCCGATCCCGAGCAAGTGATTTGGTTTTTCTATTGGCAAGTGAGGCATTGTTGTTTCGAGCATGATGATCATTTCTTGTAAATTTTTACCAACACTGCCGCCAATTGAGTAACCGTCAAATGGCATGTTTGTTAAAATAGCACAACTTTTTTTTCGCAATACTGGGTCAATGCCGCCATGAATAACGGCGTACAAGGCTTGTTTGTTAACATTTTTTAAATGTTCGTTGAGTGAGCGTTCTTCCCAGCGATGCGTGCGATCGAACGATTCTTTAAGTTTGTACGGCGAAATGTGGTAGGGCGGAAGCTCATCAAAACTGATCATAATGTCGGCGCCAATATCTTTTTGTGCTTGTATTGAACGTTCTGGGGTGAGTAAAATTTTTTGGCCATCGCGATACGACCTAAAAGTTACCCCTTCTTCGGTAATTTTTAAAACGCTGCCGCCGTGTTTTTTTGTGCCTTTGCTTTTAATTTCGCAAGCAACGCCGCCGTAAGTTAAGCTAAAAACTTGAAAGCCTCCAGAGTCGGTGATGATGGGCATTTGGCGGTTGATAAACGAATGCAGGCCGCCTGCTTGTTTAATAATGTCGGTGCCCGGTTGCAACATGAGATGGTAGGTGTTACAAAACATTAATTGCAAACCGATTTCCTGAACCGTTTTGTTGTCGAGTGCTTTGAGTGAGCCATTAGTGCCTACTCCAACAAAATTGGGTGTGTCGATAATGCCGTGTGGTGTGTGAATACGGCCGACGCGTGCGCGAGATTTTTTTGATTGATGAATAATTTCAAATTTAAAGAATGGCATTCTGATTCCTCATGAGTCGGTGAGCAAGAGAGGTAAACGGCGAAGTGAGGGCGATGGTAATAATTTTTATAGCAAGGCTGACTAAGATTATGTTGGTAATAGAGCCAACAATACCATAAAGACCTAGAAAGCTAAACATGACTGTATCAAGCGTTTGGCTGCAGCTGAGCGAAACAAGATTGCGCAGCAATGGATAGCGGCCGTTCATTAATAATTTGAGTGTACTGTAAAGCTGAGCATCAAGAAGTTGTACGATAATATAAGTAAAAATTGAAGCAATAATAATGCGTGGCATTAAGTTGAGTAGTGCTACAAAGTGCTGTTGAGTTGTATCAAAATTGTTAGGCAGGTAAGCAAGGTGGAGCTGTGTCATGAATAAATAAAAAATGACAATAAAAAAGCTAATGGCGATGGTGGTATACACATACTTTTTACCAAAAAATTCTTGCAGCAAGTTGAGACCAAAAAGGGCGCCAACCATGTAAACATCGCTGCAGGTTACATCAAAACCGAAGAGCGTCATCTGTTTGGTAACAAAAAGATTTGCTAAAATACTTTGCACGCAAATAAACGATATGAGCGCTTCTTTGCCAAGTTTAAGAGCGGTCAATGTAAAGAGACTCATCAAAAAAGTGTGAGCAAGAAAAATAACCTCGTTCATAACTATTAGGTCTTTCTTAAGAAATATGGTATTTTAGTTAACCAAACAAATGATGTGAGTTTCGAATTGTAGTGACACGCTGTTCTATAATTGTATACCATAATTATTTATTTTAATCAAACAGAAGTAATATTGCTTGATAATTATTGCTTCTTTTACTATTTGAAAAATTTACTAATAGAGTTGTATGTGTGCATCGGGTTTTATTCAACGGGGATTTTTTATGATCAATCGTATTAAAAGTAGATTTTTGCTGATTAGTGTTGTTACACTCGTGGTAACGTGGGGCGTGACATTATCACATAAAAAAATCATGGAGCGTTGTATGTCGTTTGTAAACAAAAAGCAGGGCACAGCTCAAAGCCAGATGGGCATTGGGAAAGACGTTCAAACGCCGTATGGTATTTTTACCGTACAAGAACAAGTGATTTTGGACATTATTGAAAGTCCGGTTATGCAGCGCATTAAGAAGGTTAATCAGTTTGGGGTACCTCAAATTGTTAAAGGGATGAAGCAATATTCTCGTTATGACCATTGCCTTGGCGTGTGGGCGTTGTTGCGACATTTTGGTGCTGGCATTGAAGAACAAATTGCTGGTCTTTTGCATGATGCTTCTCATACGGTTTTTTCGCACGTTGCCGATTTCATGTTTAATACTGAAGGTAATAAAGATGCTTATCAAGATACGATTCATGAATGGTATCTGACTCAAAGTACTATTCCTTCGGTATTGGCAAAGCATGGCATGGTGTTGGGCGATATTATGCACAAGAGTGGGGATCATGTAGCTCTTGAACAATGTCTCCCGGATTTGTGTGCCGATCGTATTGACTATAATTTGCAAGAAGGCCTCTTGCTGAGCATTATTGACGAGCAAGATGTTAGCGTTATTTTGAATGATTTGGTGTTTAGTGATGGCCATTGGTTCTTTAAGACAGTAAAAACGGCGCGTCTTTTTGCACGCATTCCGTTGTATTTAACCCAACATTCATGGGGTGGGCCAGAAAATTTCTTGGTTAACATTTGGACGGTACAAGCATTACAACGTGCTATGGATATTAAGCTGCTGACCAAAGATGATTTTCATTTTTCAACTGACGATGTTGTGTGGGCAAAATTAGTTTCTTCTGATGATTCAATCATTAAGAATGCTATTAGAAAAATTAGAACATACAAAACATCGTTTACGTTGGTATCAAAAAATGATGATCATGATTATATAATTTGTTCTAAATTCCGCGGTGTTAATCCGCTGGTGAGGGATAAGGGTCAACTTAAACGCTTAACCGAGATTGACAAGACCTATGCGGCTGAGTACGCTCAAGTGCGTCAAGTTATGGCTCAGGGATGGGCGGTCAAACTTGTTGGTTATGCAGCCCAAGATAAACAGGTCAAAGAAGATAAGTAAATCGCTTAAAGTTTGATTATGAAAAAAAGTTGTTCGCTTTTTTCAAAAATGTCTCAAGATCGCCGATGGGTTAATGTGTCTAACGCATTAACCTTTCTGCGTATTATTTTGGCACCGCTGGTGGTGTGTGGCGTGCTTTTTCAGGCATGGCGGGCGACTTTTTTAATTTTTTTAGTTGCATCGGTTAGTGATGTTCTTGACGGTTACTGTGCGCGTTTGTTAAATGAAAAAACAGCACTTGGTGAGATTTTAGATCCCATTGCCGATAAATTTTTTTTATTGTGTAGTTTTGGTTCGCTGGCATTTCTTGCAACTCCATCATTTTCGATTCCAATTTGGTTTGTGATTTTATTTTGTGTTCGCGAACTTATTATTTTGGGCGGCACCTATATTTTGATGCGGATTAATCGGAACTTTCAGGTTGAGCCGACCGTTTGGGGAAAACTTACAACGCTTTTTCAGTTGTTATTTATTGGGTGGCTTTTTGTATGCTACTTTTTACATTGGGCGCCAACGCGAACGTACGCCGTTGTAGTCATTTTATTGGCGTTGTTTTCTGTGCTTTCGTTGATGCAATACATGCGTATTGGTCTTGCCTATTTATGTGGTTTTTCAAAGCGTGATCATAACTAGCGTGAATGTTGTATTTTGCAATTGATCACAAGTTGATTTTTTGGAAAAAATTATCATACTCTATCTCGATCGAGAATTCTTTAGACTAGAAAATAAAAATTGCTTTTTATTTGTTATGGTATTTTGTTGTGAGTAGTTTGTTTTATCGGGAGATTTTTATGTCAAAGAAATTAGTTGCTTTAGCCTTTTCTTTTAGTTTGATTTGTTCAAGCATGAACGTAGCGGCAGAAGTAGTTTCTGCTGATCAATTTGATGTTGTTATTGAAGAGCAGGACGTTGCATTGATTGAAACCGTTGTTCAAGATGTTGTTCAAGAAATTATTGAAAAAGTTGAAAAAATGAAAGAAGCTGGCGCAACTGAAGAAGAAGTTGTTGAACAGGTTACGCAAGAAGTGCAAGCAGTTGCAGACACAATCGCTGAGCATGGTTTTGCTGGTTTGAGAAATAAAGAAAAAGGTCTTTATTTTGCGGCTGGTGTGGCAACAACCTTAATTGTAGCAGGTGTTGTGTTTGGTGTTAAAAAGTATTTCTTCGATAAGAAAAGCACTGGCAATGCTGGTACGGCTGGAACAACTGGTAATGCTGGTGCGGCTACTGGTAATGCGGCAAATGGCGCAAGCTCTACAAGTAATGCATCCACTGCAGATGCAGGTGGTGTTGCTTCAAGTTCTGCTAGCAACTAATTGTTTTAAAGAAATATGAAAAATAAAGGCGTGCCCTTGTGGCGCGCCTTTTTACCATGATAAGGTTTTTTATGATGCAAAAAATTTTAGGTTTTGCTTTAACGCTGACGATTGGTCTTCATGCGGTAACACACGCAGCTGTGCAGCTTGACCAACAAGATATGGTGGCTTTTGCTGCGCGCTACGTTCAAACGCAACGTGAAGCAGGTTTTTCTGATGAACAAATTTTGAAAGCGGCATTTGCTGCAGTTGAAGCACAGAACGCGTTGATAGAAGAAGCACCGGTGACGTTAAGAACTACGCAAGACAATCAACAACGCATTATATATTTTGTTGCTGGGGTTGCTTCAACAATGGTGGCTGGTGTGCTTGTTTATTATATTATTGAGCTTTTGAAAGAAAAACCTGAAGAAGAAAAACCAAAATTGCCAGTTCCTAACTTGCCTACAAAGCCACAAAATGGAACGACATCTGGAAGCGAAAATAATGTTGCTGATCAGCAACCGACTTGCTCGCGTAATGTTGACGCGGTGAGATCCATGGGTTCTGGCGATGACCATGGTAATAGTGCCAATAGTGTTTCTGGTGATGATGATGGTTATAATACTGAAGTTTATCTGGATGGTTATGATGACAAAACGAATAAAGCTCCAAGCGATCCGCATGCATTACCTGCAAATAGAGAACCTATCGTCTTTAGATTTAATGGATCAAAGAATGATAAAATTGCTAAAGAAAGAATGAAAAAAAAGAAAGAAATTGCTAAAAAACTAGGAAATGAAGCTCTTGCTCAAAAGAAAAATTCAGACTTTACCAAGGCAGCAGATCATGAATTGCCAGGTTCGGATGTGTTTTCAAGTGCACCAGAAGCACCAGCGCCACAACTTGTAGCAACGCCAAATTTTGATCAAAGAAGAGCTGAAAACGGCGAATTTATACCAGGGGAAGAAGGCTTTATTTCGGCTTCGGAAAGCGTCGGGCCATCTGAAGATTCTTCATCAATTCAAGTGTCACTATCCGTTGACGCATCTTCATTGACGTCATCGGTGGTAGATTACTCAGATAGCGATAGTGATACAACTGAGAAAGCTGAAAAATCTGAATAGCAAGCGCTTTTTAAGTTTTTAAAAACTCACAAAAAAAGGGGACAGTCGAATGTGCTGCCCCCTTTTTTTGTGAAAAAACGATAGTGCTAATGCAGTAAACCCTTGCTTTGTTTTCTCTTTCTTTTATGCTGCAGCAAGTAAAGAATGAGTTTTTTTTGATGAGCAAAGGGGTTATAGATCATCATGTTAAAAAAAATAATAAAGGTATCTATTTTTTGTATGGGGCTTGCAAGTGTACCTGCTTTGGCTGAATCACAAGATTTTGTTATTAAAAAAGAAGAGCCGGCGTCGCCTTTAATTGGCATGTCAAAAAATGCGCTCAAGGAGCATTTGGGTCAACTTACGCGTCGTGTGTTTGGCCAAACAATATCGTTGGACTGTACGCTTGGTGCGGTGCAGCAACGGTTGGCGCGCTTGTGTGTGACCGTGCGTGAAGAAATAAAAAACAATAACGATGCACACCATTCGCTGACGCTTTCAGCAAAATTGCATGGCGCTATCGGGACGTTGCTGATTGAAAAATCAACGGTTCAGAACAAGTTGTCGGCCGTTGTTGAAAATCTTATTGAAAATCAAGGGCCGTTCAAATCGGCCAGCCGCAAAGATTTGCGCGCGAGTGCGACGATAGTTGAAGACTTGAATAAAAATTTGGCTGATCGCGTGGTGGCACTGGAAAAAATTAATGAAGACATGCAAAAAGATCTTGATGCGGTTGCCTACAAAGCGCTGATTGAGCGGTTAGGCAAAGCGATTAATAACAACGTTTGTTTACTCAAAGAAGTGCGAACGCAATTTTCTAGCGATGGGTGTTTGAAAAAATTATGAAAAAAATCTTTATAGTTGCGGGCGAGCTTTCCGGTGATAAAACAGCAGCGTGGTATATTAATCGTTTACAGCAATCAGATGTTTATTATGAAGCGGTGGGTGGGGATTATCTGCAGCAGGCGGGTGCGCATCTTTTTGAACGATTTGAAAAGCTGAATGTCGTTGGTATTGTTGAAATCGTGCGTCATCTGCGTCGGCTTCTTGCGTTTCTTACAAAAATTACCGACCACATTGTTGAACAAAAATTTGATGAAGTGGTACTGGTAGACTTTCCTGGTTTTAATTTGCGTTTAGCAAAAAAATTAAAAAAACGTTGTTCTGATATTAAAATTACCTATTTGTCCCCGCCGCAGCTGTGGTGCTGGGGGGCATGGCGTATTAAAACGATTCGTCGTTATTGCGACCAGGTTGTGGTGCTGTATCCGTTTGAAGTGGCGTGGTACGAAGCACGTGGCGTGCAGGCTTTTTGGCTTGGTTGTCCTGTTTACGATCGTGTGCAGCCATATTTTGAAAATATGCATGCCAAAAAGCCAACCGTAGCCTTGATTGCCGGTTCGCGTTCAAGTGAGTTGGTAACGTTATTTCCCATAGTTGCCGATGTTGCCGCACGATTAGCTCAACAGTTTCCCGAAATGAAATTTGTTATTCCGCAAGCAGAATCTTTGTCGATGAACGATCTTTGTGTCGCTATTGAGCGCTCGGCGCTTAAAAATTATCAAGCGCGAGTGGTGGTGGTGCCGGGCAATGAAAGCTTGGCGGCCTTGAGTGCTTGTTCGCTTGCTATCAGTAAGCCGGGGACGATTACGCTTGAGCTGGTGCTTTTAAATATTCCAACCGTCGTGCTCTTTAAAATTTCGTGGTTGAGTTATTGGCTGGCGCGTATGGTGGTGAAAGTTAAAAGCATGTCCCTGCCCAATTTGCTGAGTGCTGATATAATTTGTAAAGAATTTATTCAGCAAGATTGTCAGCCAGCTGTCATTGCGCAATATGCCGCACATTTGTACAAAAAGTCAGTGCGTGCAAATTATGCACATCCGCAGCACGATCAAGTTTTTGGCGCGTTGCGGCAACAGTTGTCGCCGCCACAAAGCTGACATTGTGTTTGCTGGGATTTGTGGTAACATCGTTCTTGTTTTAGTAAAAAAATATAGTTGAATTGAAAGGCAAAAAGTTATGGCAAGTTATAATCGAATTATTATGATGGGCAACCTGACGCGCGATCCGGAATACAAACAAGTTGGTTCAGGCCAAGGCGTTTGCCGTTTTGGTTTAGCATCTAATCGCCAATTTAAAAACAAACAAACTGGTACCATGGTTCAAGAAGTTTGTTTTATTGATATTGATGTTTGGGGCGCTCAAGCAGAAAGTTGCAACCAGTACCTTCAAAAAGGTCGTGCGGTTTTGGTTGAAGGCCGTTTAAAACTTGATTCATGGCAAGATCAAGAAGGTAACAAGCGCAGCAAACATTCAATCGTTGCTGATCGTGTTACGTTCTTGGCAGCTGCATCGCAAGCTGAAGATGTTGAGTTTGATGCTGAAGGCATGAGTGCTATTGCGCCAGCGCCAGCAAGCAAAGTAAGTTTTGACGATCAATTTGCACCAGCAAAAGAAGCAGCGCCAAAACGCGCAGCAAAACCAAAAGCTGCGGTTGATTCAGCGCCAAACAGTGGCGAAATTGCTTTTAATGACCAAAAGCCTTTTGAAGACGATTTGCCATTCTAGCGATATAAAAAAATGTAAAAAAGGGCTGTAAGATTTGCGGCCCTTTTTTTGTGTTTATTTTTCATTATTAAAAAGTCAAATAATAAATTATTTATACGTTGTCGTGGTTGATGCGTAATTATTGCGATTGATTAAAGTGCCCGAAGTGAAATTTTGAGGGATGGCGATGGCTGAACTTGTTGAAAAAATAAATCAAGGTTAGCATTTATCATTCATTGTTGTTAAGCTGGCGAGTGAGTTGAGGACTTAGTTTTCTGATTAAGTTTATACGAAGAGATAAGGTTGGCAGTTATGAAGAAACTTTTATTAAAAGCGTGTGTTATTGGTATTTTTGCAACAACGCGGTTGGTCGCTATTGATTTGCCGGTCTTTTATCGAGCACCTCTTTTTCAAGGTACGCCAGATTGGCTTGTGCGCGATAGAGCTTCAAATTTTACCATCAGTTACATGGCTGGTAGTGGTTCGCAAGCTCGCAATAACGACGGTTCACGCGAAGAACTTTTGGGTGTTTATGGTGCGGTAGATATTGAGCGGTTGGGTTTGTATGTTGAAAATCCAGGTGCTACGACAGCCAGCCTATGGTCAGATCCGAGTTTGGCGGGGGGTGGCGCTCCGATGCCAGAATTTAATGGCTCTGTGGTGGATGCCGCAGATAGTCCCAATGGTAAAGTTGTTTATAAAGGCAAAATTAATACTTATCAAGTTGGCTTAACATTCAAGCAATCAATTTTTTCTGGTCTTTATGGCATGGTCCATGCGCCCATTCGTCATGCAAAAATTTATAATGTTACGCATAAAAATTTAGGCAATCCGGAAGTTAATGGAAAGAATGTTGAAGACTTTTTAAATAATGACTTGCCGGTTGTTTTGAAAGAAAATGGCTTTGATAATATTAACGATCAGTTTAGCAAAACCGAAGTGCCAGAAATGTTATTAGCGCTTGGCTGGGAAGGTGCGAGTGCTTTGCTTTTCAGTAAAGATCTTAAATATCTGCGAGGCTTTATACAAATTGGTGGACTTATTCCATTGTCATCTCGTAAACGCGAAGATACGTTAATTGCCATTCCGCTTGGTTACAACAGCCATTGGGCTATTGATGCGCGCACAACAGCTGAACTTGGTGTTTTTGAAAAATTTTCTGTTGGTGTTGGTGCGAGTGCAACGATATTTTTTAACGAAGATCGGGTTGTGCGTTTAAAAACTGATATGAATCAATCAGGTTTTGCGATGATGGGTAAGGCAAATACTGAGGTTGATCAAGCAAATTTGTGGCATATGTTTGGGTACGTAAAAGCTGAAAAAGTTTATCAAGGTTTTTCGGCTTTGGTGGGCTATTCATATACTCACAAAGAAAAAGCACGCTTGCGTGTAAAAGATGAAAAATTTCTTGCAACCTATCAAATGCAGCAAGCAGCGCGTATGCCAGATCCGTTTTACATTTCTAAAGATGAGATTATTAACACCGACCAGCGTTATAAAGGCTGGCAAACCCAGGTTGTGCATTTCTGGGCTGAATATGATTGTAAGGTTCATGTTGCCCAAAATGCGTGGGGACCGGTTGTTGCTTTTGAATATGCCCTGCCAATACAGAGCGAAAGCAAAAATGCCTTTTCGATAAGTATGGTTGGCGGGACCGCCTCGTTCCATGTGGGCTGGGTATTCTAGGGCGGTTTTTTCAGTGCTTTTCAATATTCTTAATCCCTGCTAAACTGGGCATCATTACTGTTTGGCACACACATGTTTTGCGTAACGAGAGTGTAACTCCATGAATATAATTAAGTCGTTAAAAAAAGAAATTATTGCTGTTATTCAAAAGTCTTTGAATTTAAGCCCAGCACAATGTGCGTCGATTGAGGTCACGCTCAATGTGGACAAAGATGCTGCATTTGGAGATATGAGCTGCAATGCGGCCATGGTGTTGGCGCGTGTGTTGCAACAAAACCCACGCCAAGTAGCACAGCGAGTACAACATGATTTGCAAGAAATTAAACAAGGGTTGCTGGCTGAATATTTAGAAAGCGTGACCATTGCTGGTCCTGGTTTCTTGAATATTGCTTTTAAACAACCATTGTGGGAGCTTGTGGCAGCGCAATTACTTGCCGCTCCAAAAGAATTTTTTAAGCTTGTAGAAGAGCCGCTTAAAAAATATTTAGTTGAGTATGTCAGCGCCAACCCGACCGGTCCGCCACATCTTGGTACTGGCCGTGGCGGTATTATTGGCGATGTACTTTCTAACGTTCTTTCGTTTCTTGGGCATACTGTTCATCGTGAATATTATATTAACGATGCCGGTAATCAAATCCATTTGCTGGGCCAATCGTTGCAAGTTCGCTGTAAACAACAGTTGGGCATTGCCGAAGAGCTGCCGGAAGGCGGGTATCAGGGCGAGTATATTAATGATATTGCGCAAGAATGTTTACTAGAATTTGGTGATGATGTTGCGCTTAAGCCCGATGAATTTTTTGAAGACTATGCAAAAAATCATTTACTGCAAATTATTAAAGAAGATTTAATTTTGTACGGCATTCATTTTGATGAATGGTTTTCTGAAAAAAAATTGCATGATAATGGGGCCTTTGATGCGGCGCTTAAAAAATTAATACAGGCCAATCTTGCGTATGAAAAAGATGGTGCTTTGTGGTTTAAGTCAACAGAATTTGGCGATGAAAAAGATCGTGTGGTCAAAAAATCTACCGGCGAAATGACCTACATTGCTGGGGACATTGCCTATCACCAAAATAAATTTGCGCGTGGCTACGACCATTTAATTAATATTTTTGGTCAAGATCATCATGGCTACGTGATGCGTTTGAAAGCAACATTGCAAGCAATGGGTTATGACGCCGACAGGCTTGATGTCATTTTGTATCAATTGGTTAGCATTAAAAACGGCGATGAAGCGGTCAGGATGTCTAAGCGTTCTGGTAATTTTACGACGTTGCGCGATGTTGTTGATGCGGTAGGGACCGACGTTGCGCGTTTCTTTTATTTGAATCGTAAAGCGGAGGCGCACCTTGAGCTTGATTTAAGCATTGCATTGAAAAAGAGCAATGAAAATCCGGTGTTTTATATTCAATATGCCTACGTGCGTATCATGAGTGTTTTGGAAAAAGCGGCACAGGACTCTGCGTTGGCTGTGTTTGTAAAACAGCTTGAAACTGGTGCCAACGGGACAGGCCTTCAGAATATTTTTGAGCATGCGAGTGCAGCAGAAATTGAACTCTTGAAAAAAATAGTTTCGTTGCAAGATATTTTGGCAACGATTGAAAAAAGCTATCAAACGCATTTGTTGGCATATTACTCGTGGGAACTTGCGAATAAGTTTCATAATTTTTATACCAATAATCGTATCATTGAGACAGATAATCACGAAGCGACCCGCAGAAGGTTGTTCTTGATTGTTCTTGTTCGTAACACGTTGCACACTTGTTTGACACTCCTTGGCGTTAGCCGACCAGAGAAGATGTAATTATGGATATCCGTTCGCTTCCTTCTTTTAATCTTGAAAATTTTAAGACTAAACATATTCGCAATTTTTCTATTATTGCGCATATTGACCATGGCAAATCAACGCTTGCTGATCGCTTGCTCGAAATTACCGGGACTATTTCTGATCGTGTAAAACACGAACAAGTGCTTGACAAACTGCAAGTTGAAAAAGAGCGTGGGATTACCGTTAAAGCACAAACCGCATCGCTTTTTTATGAATATCAGGGCGAAGTGTATTTGCTGAATTTGATTGATACGCCCGGTCACGTAGATTTTAGTTACGAAGTTTCACGTTCGTTGGCAGCATGCCAAGGTGCGTTATTGCTCGTTGATGCGGTGCAAGGCGTGCAAGCGCAAACGATGGCCAACTTTTATTTGGCGTTTGATGCCGACCTTTCTATCATTCCGGTCATTAATAAAATTGATATGCAAGCGGCAGATCCAGAGCGTGTGAGCAAGGAAATGGCGAAAGTTTTTGACTTGCAATGGAAAGATACCGTGTTGATTTCAGCTAAAACGGGTCTCAACGTTGATCATCTTTTTCCAGCAATTATCAACAACATTAAGTCGCCAGCTGGTGATGAAAACAAGCATTTCAAAGCGTTGCTGTTTGACTCGTGGTATGACGAATATCGTGGCGTTGTTTGTTTGATTGAAGTACTTGATGGTATGATCCGCAAGGGCGACAACATTGTGGCAGCACATACTGGCCAAGCATACGAAGTGCTTGATATCGGTCTGATGTATCCAAATCCGTTGTCTATGCCAGCGTTGTATACCGGCCAAGTGGGCTATTTAATTAGCGGTATGAAAACGGTGAAAGAAGCGCGGATTGGTGATACGTTCTTTCATAAAAAATATCCTGTCACGCCATTGCCAGGTTTTAAGCCGGCAAAATCAATGGTGTTTGCGGGTATTTATCCGGTTGAAACATCAGAATTTGAAGTGGTGCGCGACGCTATTGAAAAATTAACCTTGAATGATCCGAGCGTGCATGTTGAAAAAGAAAGTTCTGCGGCACTTGGAATTGGGTTTCGTTGCGGCTTTTTGGGCTTGTTGCACATGGACGTTTTTAAACAACGCCTTGAACAAGAACATAATGTTTCAATTATTGCAACGTCGCCAACCGTTTCGTATCGCGTGGTGTTGACTGACGGGGAAGAAGCGGTTATTGATAATCCGTCAAAATTTCCTGAACAAGTTAAAATTGAAGAAATTTTAGAACCAATGATTAAGGCAACTATTATCACGCCAAAAGATTATTTGGGCGGTGTTTTAAAGCTATGCCAAGAGCGTCGTGGTGAGCAAAAGTCGATGACTTATTTGGACGAAAACCGTCTGGTGCTAGTTTACAGTATGCCGCTTAACGAAATCGTTACCGATTTTTATGATAAATTAAAATCGCTCAGTGCGGGCTATGCAAGCTTTGATTATGAAGAAGCGGGCTACCAGCCAGCCGATTTGGTCAAAATGAATATTTTGCTGAACGGTAAGCCGGTTGATGCGCTTTCAGTAATTGTGCACAACGATAAAGCGTTTTATGTTGGGCGTCAATTGACGGCCAAGTTAAAGACCGTTATCCCGCGCCAAATGTTTGATGTGGCAATTCAGGCGGCAATCGGTGCTAAAATTATTGCACGCGAATCTGTTTCTGCGTTGCGTAAAAACGTTACCGCTAAATGTTATGGCGGCGATATAACGCGTAAACGTAAGTTGCTTGAAAAGCAAAAAGAAGGTAAAAAGAAGATGAAGCAAGTTGGTAACGTTGAGTTGCCACAAGAAGCGTTCTTGACCATTCTTGAAAGTGAAACCAGTAAATAAAAAAAAGGAAACCACGCTATGAAGATGAGGTCCCAATGAAGAAAAAGAAGGGATTTTACTCCATATCCGTTGTTGCAGAAATGTTCTCTGTTCATCAGCAGACCATTCGCATGTACGAAAAAGAAGGCTTATTAACGCCTAAACGGTCTGTTGGCAACACACGACTTTTTGCAGAAGAGGATATTGAGCGCTTGGAAGAAATTATCAATTTGACGCACAAGATGGGCGTTAATTTGGCCGGCGTTGAAATCATTTTAAAGTTGCAAAAGAAGATTAAAAAGCTGCAGGGCAACGTTAATAAGTTGTTTGATGAGGCACAAGGCCAGCTTGAAGAGCAGACGACCGCTTATAAAAACGAAACGAAACAACAAGCTCAACGCTTGGTTGAAATGAAAAAAGAAAACGTTAAGCTGACCGAGCGTCAACAAACAATTGACATTGTCGATCCGTTGGAAAAAGAGGCCGATGAAGCTCAAGCCAAGGTTGATGATTGGGAAATTGAGTACGATCAGGATTAAGCTTCTTTTGATATGATTATTAAGTTATCGGTAATTTATTGGCAAGTTTCTTTCTGAACTTATGCCGATAAGTTGCCGATAAACTATCGATAAAATTTTTTATATTCAGCTTTTTCAAAACATATCATCTAAAATATCACTAAAAATTATACCGGAAAGGACTGTGCATGTTTTTAAATTCACTTAAAACTGCTGCACTTTTGGCAGGGCTTAGTAGCATACTGTTGGTGATGGGCCATTGGATTGGTGGCAACAGCGGCGTTGCGTTTGCGTTTATTTTCTCATTGCTCTTAAACTTTTTAACCTACTTTTTTTCAGACAAATTAGTACTAGCCATGTACGGCGCCAAGCCACTTGATCAAGCACGCTTTCAGTATATTTACGACATGGTTGGCGATTTGTGTGAAAACGCTAACATGCCGATGCCAAAATTGTGGTATCTGTCAACCAACATGACCAACGCATTTGCAACTGGCCGCAACCCGCAGCATGCATCGGTGGCGGTTACGCAGGGCATTTTGGATATTTTAACGGAAGATGAATTGCGTGGCGTGCTCGCGCATGAAATTTCTCACATTAAAAATCGCGATATTTTAATTGGCACGATTGCCGCGACCATTGCGACAGCCATCGGCTACCTTGCCAACATGCTTCAATGGGCGGTATTTTTGGGCTATGGCGGTCGTTCTCGTGACGATCGCAACAACGGCCTTGCAGCGCTTGTCGTTGCAATTGTCATGCCATTTGCCGCCATGCTCATTCAGTTGGCGGTCTCGCGATCTCGTGAGTATCAAGCGGACGAATCAGGCGCGCATTATTGCCACGATCCGTTGGCACTTGCTTCCGCACTTGAAAAATTGCATGGCGCTGGCAAGCACCAGCACGCCCAGCCAAGCTCGCCTGCACAAGCGGCATCAGCAAGTTTGTTTATTGTTTATCCGTTTTCGGCAAAAGGCATGTTGAGTTTGTTTTCAACTCATCCGCCAATGGAAAAGCGGATTGAGCGGTTAAGAAAGATGGCGGGAAGACGATAGAGATTTATTAAGAAAAGAGAGCAGGGCGGGTTTGTTTAACAAACCCGCCCTGCTCTTTCTATTTATGGTTTTGCTTCTGTGACAATTGTTTTGAGTTGACCTTTTAATAAATTGAAGAAAGCTTTGTTTTCGTTAAAATGTGCTTTGATGAATTTTTTGAGTGGTTCTGTGTTTGCATCCTGGGCATTTTTTTCCATTAATTTTCTAAGAGCTGGTTCTGCTTTTGCTAGAGCAAACATATTTCCTTGTGCGCTCACCAACGCCGTCCATGCTTTTTCTAGCTCATCATACACCGGATCGTTTGCTGGTTGTCCAGAGCTGCTGTCTGATGGCTCAGAACTGTCGGTTGCTTGTTGGTTAGCTGCAAGTGTTTTTTTCGATATGAGTAAGAAGGTTTTGAAGATCTTTTTTATAAGTTGCTTTGTTTGCTTCTTTTTCAGCTGCAAATGTTCTTAGTCCGTCAAGGCCATTATTATTTGGGTCGGCATATTTATTTATTAAAGTTTTGAGCGGTTTAATTTTTATGCCAATAGCCATGCCTGCGGCGTTTTCTACCTCTGTCCAAGCATCGTTCAACTCATTGTAAACCACTTGTTGATCGGCGGACAAATCGGCGTATGGTGTTGCGGTGCTTGGATTTGGATTTGGGTTGCCTTTAGGTCCATGGTCTCGAGGAGGCGTCATTGGTCCAATTTCCCATGGTGGTTTGCCGTCAATTGCTCTAATTATTTTTTCAATAAGAGTTTTAAGGGCGTCGTTTGTTGGAAATAATTGGTCTGGGCTAAGGGCATTTTTTGCTGCCGGGTCTGTGATTATTTCATCAGAATCGAGTATTCCATTGTACAAATTAGCAAAAAATATTTCCGCGTTTTTGTCTTCATTGTATCCCTGACCGATGAACGTTTTAAGACCTTCATGATCTGCCCGGTTGGCGTATTCTTGCATTTTTTCGGCAAGGCCTTGCGGGCTGCCGCCTTTAGCAAGGCTTTTTAAGATAATAAAATAGGTCTTTTGCCCTGGCGATAATTCATCAACGGGAGTATATTTTTGATTTATTTTTCCAAGCGCTTGAGCAAGCGTTACCAGTTTAGTTTTAAGTACCTCGAGGGAGGTTTGTAACTCGGCAATCGATGCAGCCGCGTGTGTCGGCTCTGTCTGTATGAGCAGAGTAAGCCCAACGAAAAGTATTAGTTTGTTTTTTTTCATCTTACGGTCTCCTTTTTACTTTTATAACGATTCAGTTAATGTCTTCTTCTTTTGAGTGGTTGATTTTTTTGGTGATCCTTTGCCTGTTTTTTTATTTCCTTGAGGGCTGCCTGGTTGTGGAGTTTTTGGCAATGGTCCGCGGGGTTTTTTAACTGGCTGCGGCTTTTGAGTTTTTTCTTTTTTTTCTTTTTCTGGGTTATTTGGTTTGTTTGGGCGTGGTGAGTGTTCATGATCTAATGAATCAATAAACTCTTTGAGAACAGAATCAGAAGAAGAAATTACAGCAAAAAGTTCCTGTATGATTGCTAGATCGATATTTGAGTCAAATCTGAGCGAATATAAAATCTTATTTAAATACTTGCGCAATTTCGTATTACCTAAAAATTCTGGATGTTTTTCGAAAAGCTCTTTGATGTTGACTGTTTTACTAATGGTTTCTGCTGATTCTGACCTACCTGCTTTTTTGTGTGCTTTAATTTGCTTATACATTTTGTACAAGATTATTTTTCGATCCTTGATTTCTGCGGGAGTTAGTTCTTGATGATGAATTTCTTGAGGCCGCGCAGATTCTTTTTGGGGCGCTTGAGATTCGGCTCCGGCCGGTTCTGGCTGTTTGAGCGTTTGCTTGGCCCTGGCTGGGCCGGTAGATCTGGTTTTTGATTTTGAGCTGCAGGCGTTGAAGGTGCACTTGTTGATTCCAGGGCATGCTTAACTTCTTGAATAACTTTAATGATTTCTTCATGCTCTGGCTTATTACCTTCAACGATTTGATCAAACCACACCGCGTTGTCATTGTATTTTTGAAAGATAAACGTTTCAAGGGCTTTGTGAGGGGTCTTTTTTGCCTCGTGCTGCATGCGGCTTATGAGGGCGTCGCCTGGTATTTCCAGTTTGCTTAAATCATCAAATATTTTTTTACCGGCGGTTATTAGTTGATCGTAGCTTAAAATTTTTATAGGTGCTGGTGTTGGTGCTGGTGTTGGTTGTCCAGGTCTGTCTGGCAATGGTGGTTTTTGTGGCGTTACAGAAGCCAACTTCTCAATATGTGTTTTGATTTCTGCTGGAGCTTCGGCAAAAATAGCAGCCAGTTTTTCTTGTGAAAATTTGCCTTTGCCATGTACAAGTTTGGAAAGCTCATCTTGTAAATATTTAAGCAATTCAGGGATCGTTACAATGTCTGAAAGTTGATAGGTTGCTTCAACTTCAGTGGGGTTGTTGAAGAAGTGATGAAGTTCTTCAGGATTTTGTATATTTTCATGGGCAATCCATTCAGCCATTGCATCAATATCAGCTTTTGAATCTATCATCTGTTGTTCAGTTGGTTTTGGTCGTTGAGTTGGTTTTAATTGAGCAATTAGCTTTGATTGTGCATCAATTTTTTCAATGAGTTTTGCGAGTGGCAGTTTTGGCTCAGTAAGTACATTAAGGTCATCGGTGAGGTCTTTTAGTTCTGTGTTAAGTTTTTGAAGTTTTTTTGGATTTGTTTCCTGTACTATATCTTTCTGTATTTCAATAATTTGCTCTTCTAGATCAGGAATTTCTTTCTGTATGCGCTCTAACTGAGTTCTTAGGCTTTTTAACTGCTGCGCATCGGTAATGCCTGAAACCCCAAGGT
Source organism: bacterium (assembly GCA_016699045.1). Taxonomy (NCBI): domain Bacteria; species bacterium. The sequence continues at coordinate 184,141 of CP064957.1, read as the reverse complement.
TTTCCATGCCGACTGATTTATTTTCTGGAAAACTTATTAAGTAAGCGTTTATATCTGTCGGCGTTGCTTGTTTGCTTTTGATTTTGTTCAATAAAATGCTTAAACGGGCGGGGTCCATAATTGAACCTCTGGATACTTTGGGCTCAGATGATGGGGATGATGGTGTGTTGAAAAAGGATTTATCTGGTTTTTTACATTCAAATTCACTTCTTTGGAAATAAAAGTTACTTGGATCATTAAAAAAGAACTGGCGAACTTTGTTTAAAGTATCAGAAATTTGATCTTTAAGTATTCTTTCAAATTTGTTTTTTTCTTTTGCAAAAATATATAAAAATCCTGCTGCATAAATTGGTTCTAGCGCAGCATAAAATTGTTTATAGTTTTGTGCAGTTTGTTTATGAAAATGAGTTAAGGTACGCTTGTAAAAATCTTGAATTTCTTGTGGAGTTGGGTTATCTGGGGTTCCCTTGTTGGCAGTGCTGATTAATGCTTTTATTTTTTTTTGTAGGATTGATTCGTCTTTGTTTATTTGATTCTGAAAAACAAGGCTTTTAGCTATGATCGCCTGATTTTCGCTGTCTGTTGTTATAAGATTTTGCCATATTTCTGGAGCTATTTCTCCTTGGTCTAGCCCTTGAGCTTTGCCTGGTAGTTGCGTAAAAGAATCTAAGGTAGAACTATTAAGCCCATCGCGTTCTAGGTAAAGCATTACCAAGTAAGCTAAATTTTGTGTGATTGTTTGTACGGTACTTGCTTTAAGAGAGGTAATAGTTTGGTTGATTCCTTTTAGTACAGAGTCAATAGTATCTTGAAATTCTTGAGGATTTGTTGCTAAATTAGATGGCGAAACTGCTTTGAAAAAATCACTCGTAGGATACGGAGAGCCTTGTTGTAATGCGTTCTTTGTTTCTGTGATGGCTTTTTCGAGCCCTTGTAATGTCTCAAAATTTAAATTTTGAAGGCTGAAAAAAGGCGCATAGTTTCGTAATAAAGTTGGATCAATTGTTGCGGACGTTTGTATTTCTGATTTTTTAGTCCTAAGTTTTTCGAGTTCAGTTTGTATTGGTCCATATTTTTGATTAAGTGTATCGATTCCTTGCTTAAGTGTATCGATTTCTTGTTTTAATGTGGTAGAGTCGAGTTTTAGTTGACTAATTTTTGAATCGGCTAAATTCTTTTTTGCTAATTCTTCTTGCTTGCGTTGCAATGTGGTCGTCTTGATGGCAATTTCTTTTCTTTTCTCCATGGCTTCTGTATCCAGGCGCGCCTTGTTCTCTTTAAGTTCGAGTATCCTTTTTTCATCTGTCTGCATAAAGTTATCAAGTTTTTTTTGACCTTCCTCAATTTTCTTTTGAAGGTCTTGTTGTGCTTTGATAATAATTGTTGTTGCGTCTTCGCTTTCATGCATCGTTGCATCAGCCGTTATTCTAGCGATCAAAGCAGTTTTAATTTTTTCTAATTTTGATATCTCAGCTGCGGTTAACGGCTGCACAACAGGCGGGTTTGCAAGTTCATGCAATGCCGTTCCTAGTTGGCCGAGTTTGCTTTTTAGGGCTGTAAGGGCATCTTGCAAATTGCCCAAATCGTTGCTTTTAAGCGGGGTAGTAAGGATAACCATAAGCGCAAGCGCATTCAAAAAACGCATCTTTTTCATATCATTTCACCCTGGTAATTTTTTAGACAGAAAGTTCTATTTTTAGTTAGAAACAAGCTAACAAAAGCGTTTTTCTTATTGCAATACTTTTTATAAATTATGCTAAAAAGATGGTGTAAAAAGAAAAAAGTTATTATTGTGGTTAAAAACAGTTGCGAAGATTTGTTTTCTTTGATACCTTATGACTGCAGTTTTGAAATGGAAACTGCTCCAAATGATGAATGTAGGCCGAGATGGCGAAATTGGTAGACGCACTGCTTTAAGGGGGCAGCAGGGGAAACCCTATAGGAGTTCGAGTCTCCTTCTCGGCACCATCAAAAACACAAAGTCGCGCGAGTAGTTTAACCTCTTTAGGAGATAGGTATGAGCACTCAATCAGGGATTGTCAGATTGCTATTTGCCCCAGTTATGTTTTGGCTACTGGTGGTGGGAGCTGGTTCTTATTACATGATTTCTTTCGACGAAAAAATGGCACGTGAAGCAAAACAAGAAGCTTCGTGGACTGGCTATTTTGCAAAAATGGCGAATGCTTTGCGTTTGGCTGGTATCAATAAAGGTATCGACATTGCGGGCGGTACGTACCTTGTTTTGGGTGTAGAAGTTGAAAAAGCGCTTGAAAATCGTTTGGCATTAGAAAATAGATCATTGGATCAATTGTTGATCAGCAAGGGCTTGAAGACGATGCCAACGTCCAAGACGTTTAAAGAAGGCGCGCTTGAGCTTATGTTTGCTGACGAAGAAGTTGCAAAATCTTGCTACAATATTCTGAAAGAAAATCGTGGTACCGTACTAAACGTCAAACGTTCTGGTGTGGTGGTGCGCGCAACGTTGAGCAGTGATGCTGAAAACCAGCTGCGTGTTGGTGCTGTTGAGCAAGCAGTTAGCGTGCTTACAACGCGGCTAGGTAACTATGGCGTTGAAGGCAATTTGGTACAGCAGCATGGCGCACGCCAAGTGGTGGTACAGCTGCCAGGTCTTGATGATCCTGATCGTGTAAAATCTATCGTACAAAAAACAGCGCATCTTGAATTAAAATTAGTTGAAGAAAGTGCTGCAAAAGCAGAAACGCTTCTTGATAAATTTGATGGCGAATTGCCACAAGATAAAATGATTGTTCCTGGTCGTTCAGATGAAGGTGAACCGCGACGTTATTTCTTGGTCTCAGCATTTCCTGACATGACTGGCGAGCATATTACTGACGCGCGTGTTGAGTTTGACGAGTACGGCAAAGCACAAGTTGGTTTTGTACTTGATAGCGTTGGTGCCGATGAGTTTGCTGATATTACGGCAAACAATGTTCATAAACATTTGGGTATTGTGATCGATAACGTTATGTTTTCAGATCCTGTCATTAACGGCGCCATTCCTGGTGGTAAAGCAAGTATTACTAACATTGCTTCACAAAAAGAAGCGCTTGATTTATCGATCGTTTTGCGCTCTGGGTCGCTTGTTGCGCCACTTAAATTTGAACAAGAAAATCGTGTTGGCGCTAAGTTGGGGCAAGATTCTGTTAAAAAAGGTATCTTTTCTTGCTTAGTAGCATTGCTTTTATTGTTTGTTTTTAGTATATTCTACTACAAGATTCCTGGGCTCTTTGCAGTACTTGCGTTGTTGTTGAATTTGTTCTTGATCTTATTGTTCTTGTCATACTTCAATGCGACGTTAACTTTACCTGGTATTGCCGGTATGGTCGTGTCGATTGGGATGGGTATTGACGCTTCGATTTTGATTTACGAAAATATTCGTGAACATATTGCGGCGGGTATTCCAGTTCGGTTGGCAGTAGATCGAGGATTTAAAGGCGTAATGCCGGTGATTCTTGATTCAAACATCACGACGTTTTTAACGGGCGCTGTGTTGTTTTATTTCGGTGGGCCTGCAATTAAAGGCTTTGCCGTAACGCTGATGGCAGGTATTGTTGCGACAATACTTTCCGGCGTTTACTTTTTGAAATCCCTCTTTTCATTTACGTTGGACAGAATCGGTGTTGGTTCATTAAGATTTTAGTTTGACGATTGAAGAGATTTTTACGTTGAAATATTTTAATTGCATGGCGGCGTAGCTCAGTTGGTTAGAGCGGCGGAATCATAATCCGTAGGTCCGGGGTTCGAATCCCTGCGCCGCTACCACAGTTCATGCACTAAAAGGTTTAAAGCCGCACATCGTTTTGATGAGCGGCTTTTTTTTATGGTCTTTTTTTATACAACATGATAACCGTGAGGGTAATGATGATGATGCTTGTTTTGGGTGGTTTATTCCTGCTGTCGTATTTGGTTGGCTCGATTCCTTCGGGCTATATTGTATGTAAATTGTTTTTTAAGATCGATATCACCGCGCATGGCTCCCGCAATATCGGTGCTACCAACGTGGCCCGCGTTTTGGGCAATACGAACTTTTTCTTTTTTATTCTGTTTTTTGATTCCTGCAAGGCCTTTCTTACCTTGTTGGCGGCCGACTATGTGCTGCATGCGCAGGGCGTTATGATGACGCAAGATTATTTGGTGATATGTGCAGCTGCGTTGTTACTTGGCAATGCCTATTCAGTTTTTTTGGGTTTTAAAGGTGGTAAGGGCGTGGCAACTTCGTTGGGTGCGCTGCTGTATCTGGTGCCGCTGTATTTGGTTCTTTTATTTGCATGTGCGTGGGTGGTTTTATTTATGCTGACGCGGCATGCTTTTATTGCGTCGTTGAGCTCGATTTTCATGTTAACGTTGTATTATGGCATTTTAGTAAATATCGATTTGATGTTTTATTTTTTTGTTGCGCTCTGCGTATGGCTTGTGTGGCGGCATAAAAATAATGTGTATGAATTTTTTAATGGCAGTCATCGTTAAGGGATAGTGCGTATGAAATTTCGTGAAGTTGCTGAAGTTTTTGATGCGTTAGAAAATGAATCGTCGCGGTTGGTGATGACTCATGCCATGGCCGATCTGCTTAAAAAAGCGACATCGCACGATGCCGCTACGATTGCGTACTTGTCGCTGGGGAGTTTACAGCCGCCATATTTAAGTACGCAGTTTAATTTTGCACAAAAAAGTGCCATAAAAGTTGTTGCAAAGTTGGTGGGCGAATCTGAGGAAACGGTCAAAAAACAAGCCAGCAATCTTGGTGATGTGGCGGTGGTCGTTGCTCATGCGTACCAAAATTCTCTCTTCAAGCAAGATTTCACGTTGGCTGAAATTGAAAAAAAATTACATCATTTTTTGACGATTACCGGTATTGGCTCACAAGAAGAAAAAGATAAATTTTTACTTGAGCTTTTGCGCACACTCGACCCTATTTCAGGCAAATACGTGATGCGGATTATTCTTGGCAAGCTGCGGCTTGGTTTTTCTGATATGACGCTGATCGATGCTTTTTCGTGGATGCAGGCGGGCGATAAATCGTTGCGCGGCGACCTTGAAGATGCGTACAACGTTTGTGCCGACATTGGCTTTATTATAAAAACACTCAAGGAAGAGGGTATTGCTGGGGTCCGCCACATTGGCATTAAGCCTGGCATTCCTATCAGGCCGGCAGCAGCAGAGCGCCTGGCAACCTCAAAAGATATTGTACAAAAATTAGGTCCGTGCATTGCTCAGCCAAAACTGGATGGTTTTCGTTTGCAGGTTCATTTGCAAAAAAAGGCCAATGGCGGCATGCAGGTTCACTTTTTTTCACGCAATCTGATCGATATGTCCGATATGTTTCCCGATCTTTTTGATGCGGTTAAGCATGTTGATGTTACCAGTTTTGTTGGTGAGGGCGAGGCGATTTGTTATAACGAAGAAACTGATAGTTTTTTGCCATTTCAAGAAACGGTACGTCGCAAGCGTAAGCACGGCATCGAAGAGGCGGCACAAGAGTTTCCATTGCAGTTGCACATGTTTGATGCGCTCTTTTTGAATGGAGAATCGTTGTTGAACAAGCCTCACACGCAGCGCCGGCATATTTTGGAAAAAGTTTTTAGTAGCAAGCAGGTTGAGCGCGAGGGCGTTATTCATTTGGTTGCTGAGCATACAATAGAATCTGTCCAAGATTTAGAACATTATTTTAAACAAACGGTAACGATCGGCCTTGAAGGCGTCGTTGTTAAACGGCCCGACGCCATTTATCAGCCAGGCAAACGTAATTTTAATTGGGTTAAACTAAAACGCGAAGAATCTGGCTCGCTGAGCGATACCTTGGACTGTGTTATTTTGGGTTACTATGCCGGGCACGGTAAACGTTCAAAGTTTGGGATTGGTGCGGTGCTAGTGGGCGTTTATAACCAAAAGAAGGAGTGTTACGAAACGATCGCTAAAATTGGTACTGGCTTGACCGACGACGAATGGCGCGCACAAAAAAAGATGTGCGACGAGGCTGCTGTTGCACATAGGCCCAAAGATGTTGCATGTGCCAAGGAATTGTATCCAGATGTGTGGGTAGCGCCCCGCATGGTTTGCTTGGTGCGCGCTGACGAAATTACCAAGTCTCCCTTGCATCAGGCAGGGGCCGATGATAAAGAATTAGGTTATGCTTTGCGGTTTCCGCGCATTATGGGTTATCGTAGCGATAAAAGCCCCGAAGATGCGACAACGGTCAGCGAAGTTGATGCCTTGTTTAAGATTCAGTTTGCAAAAAAAAAGAAGCCTGACTAATCTGTCTTAAGAATTTTGGCTGCTGTTTTGAAAAAAGGAGTGCGCTATGAAAAAGCTGGTGATATTGGTTCTGAGTCTTGTGTGTGCGAGTCAGTCCGTTGTTGCAACAGAACTTATTTATAGCGCGCAAGATCTCGCGTTGATGCAGCTTGTTGCTGATCTTGTGCAAGAAGGCTGTGCGCCAGAAGATGTGGTGACGGTGCTTGAAGAGCGAGTTAAGCCCAAGAAGCGGAGCTATTTGGCCGCTAGAGAATTGCAATTTGTTATTGGTCTCTCGATTGGTGCTTTTACCACTATTCTGGGCTATATCGGCCGTTGGGTGTTGGCATACAAAAGAAATGGTGGTTGCAATCGCGATTGTTTTATCGAGGGCTTAAAATGTCACTGTTCCCAAAGGTGTTTTAATCATGCTGCCGATTGTTTTGGTTGTCATCACAGCCTGCGATTTGATGTTGAGTCTCAAAATCAAGCAGCAGCAGGCGCTACGGATGAGGTAGAAAGGCATGACTTAATGCCACCAGCAGTGCCAGTGCGCATGCATATTTCAGATAAGAATACTGAGGATCAAGTTTAAGTTTTTTGGTACGTGGGCTTCTGCTTTCAAGGTGTGCGCATAGTCTTTCTGCTGTGTTCGTTTTTTAACTATTTGATCCCGCATGCTTCGACAACGCCGACGCACGAAGTGCTTTGGCGAGTCGCGGCATAGCCCCAAGGGAGCGACGCCTGAGCTTAGCACGAATGGGGTTTATTCAATTTCATATTTATACTTTTCGACTGCTCTGGATCTAGCCTGTCCTGTGTAGCCCCGTTTGCCCTGAGCTTGTCGAAGGGTCGAATGGGTGGGGTGAAGTATGGGCGTATCAACGATGCTTATCTAATAATTCACGAATTTTTTGAGCTTCCTCTGCAGGATTATGTGCGTAAGTAATAGCAGAACCAATTACCACGCCCTCTGGTTTGAGCGGTACAATGTCGCGCAGCACTTGCGCATCAATTTTCCCTTTAATAAAAATGGGTAGATCAGTGTTTTCACGCACACTTGCCCAGTCTTGTTCAAGATCTATCGATTGGTCTGGTGTGCGTGCGCGGTGTAACAAAATACGCGAAGCGCCAAGGTTGGTTGCTTCTGCAGCAACTTGGCCCGGCATTTCAGTACTAATAAAATCGAGCACAATTTCAGCATTATAACTTTTGGCGGTGTTGACGGCATCTTTGATAATGTAATAATAAGTATTCGATAAAACCGAAACAAACGAAGCGCCCGCTTGGCAAAACAATTCAGTAGATTCGGTGCCGCGGTCTGCAATTTTTGCATCTACGTACAAAGGTTTGTTGGGGAAATTTTTTTTGAATTCTTTAACCGCATTAATACCTTCTTTAAAAATGAGCAGAGTGCCTATTTCTACAATGTCGGCATATGTCGCTGTTTGTTGTGCAATCTCGAGGGCGTGAGCAAGATCGGTAAAGTTGTATCTGATTTGTAATTTCATTGATTCTCTCCTTTTTTCTTTTTTGAAATAGGTTATGCTTAAAAACTTCCTAAGCGCAAGAGTTTTTTAAAATAATATCATCAAAGGTGCTTGATAGTGAGGAATATTAATGAAGGATCTTATTAATTTTATTAAGCGTGGCGGTCGTAAGAATGTTATCATCGTGGGCGACCTCATGCTCGATGAATATCTATTTGGTTCTGTTGATCGCATATCGCCAGAAGCGCCGGTACCAATTGTTCGTGAACAGCATCGTGAGTGGCAGCTTGGTGGGGCAGCAAATGTTGCAGCCAATTGCCGCAGCATTGGTTTTGATGTAGCACTTTTTGGTGTTATCAATCCGTACGATCGCAGTGGCAAAAAATTTTGTGAATTACTTGAAAAAAATAATATTAGCAAAGAAAATCTGATTTTTTCTGAAACTCGTTCTACGACCAATAAGTTGCGTGTGATGTCGCGAAACCACCAATGTTTGCGCATTGATCATGAAGATAGAGAACCATTAACAGACAAAGAACGCATGCTTTTAATTGAGCGTGTAAAAAAAAATATTAAACCAGAATCGGTCTTATTGCTTTCAGATTATGCCAAAGGCGTTATAGACCGGTACCTTGTTGATTATATGGTTGGGCTTGCCCGCCAAAACAATTGCATTATCGTGGCCGATCCAAAAGGTCCTGATTTTGATAAGTATCAGGGCATTGATTATATGACGCCAAACTTGTCGGAATTTGCGCAAATCGTGCACTACTTTGGTCTTGATCGGCATCATTCGCTGGTGGACAATGCACGTAAAATTATAAAACAACTGAATATGACCGGTATGATGATAACGATGGGCGAGCAGGGCATTCATTTTGTTTCCGCCGATGCCGACTTTCATTCCCCAGCCTGCAAACGCGAAGTGTTTGATTTATCGGGTGCTGGTGATACCGTTGTTGCTTTTTTAGCGCTTGGTTTTGCGCACAAGTTAGATCTTGTTGTTGTGTTGCGCCTCGCAAATCATGCCGCTTCCATTGCGATATCGCATCTTAAAACGTACAGCGTTAGTTTGGAAGAGCTGATTGATCGCCAAGCTGATGTTGCCGAAAAAATTATGTACGACTGGGCGCGTTTAAAAATTGAGCTTGAATGGTTGCGCAGCGAAGGCAAGCGTATTGTTTTTACTAACGGTTGCTTTGATATTTTGCACTCTGGGCATATTCATCTTCTTAAAGAAGCAAAAAAACGTGGGGATATTCTTGTTGTGGCGTTGAATACCGATGCCTCGGTGCAGCGTTTAAATAAAGGTCCTGAGCGGCCAATTAATTCGTTATCTGAGCGGGCAACCATTATGTCAGCATTAAGTGTTGTTGATTTTGTGACCGCGTTTGATCAAGACACTCCGCGCGAAATTCTTGAATATCTACGGCCCAATGTTTTGGTAAAAGGTGGCGATTACAAGCGCGAAGAGTTGGCGGGGTACGATTTATTAATGTCGTACGGCGGTGAAGTTTTTACCATCGATATGGTGCCTGGCCGTTCAACAACCAGCACGATTCAAAAATTACAGCAAACGGCTAGTAGTCCAGCATGAAGCGCATAGGAATTTTGGGTTTTGGCATTGTTGGCAAATCGGTTATACGTTTTATTAAAACGTATGAGTCTGAGGTTTCGCAGCGCCTGTTTGGTTTTGCAACGCAACTAACGCTTAATGTGTGGGACAAAAAAAACTTAACCGAGCAAGAGTATGATTTGCTGGCTGAGTATCATGCGCAGCATATGTCGCATGTTGATGTTCAGCTTTTTGTGCAGATGCATGATTTTATTGTTGCCAGCCCCGGTTTTGATATCAATACTTATGCTGATCAGTCGCATAAATTTTTGAATGAGCTTGATTTTTTTGCGCCATTTTTTTCTAAGCCAACGATCGGTATTACCGGAACGCTGGGCAAAACAAGCACTACCAAATTGTTAACAAACATGCTCAATCGTGTGACGGTTAATGACTATGCGCTTCGTTTTGTTGAGGGCGGCAATGTTGGCACTGCCATGCTCGATTTAATTGGTAGGCAGCATGATGTTGATGGGGCGGTGCTTGAACTTTCAAGCTGGCAGCTTGAACACAACAAAAGCTTTGCGCCCGACATGGCGATTTGGACGAATGTGTATCCAAACCATTTGGACCGTCATAAAACAATGGCGGCCTACGCGCAGGCAAAATATCAGTTGATGGGTTTGCAACGTGCCTCGCAGCATGCGATTATTGGCGATCAGGTTTTGAGCGATCACGATGCGCGGCCCTTGTTGGCGTCGCTTAAAAGTAGGCCGTGTGTAGTTACTGAAATGGCACGCGAGTCAGTCATGCCGCAACTTTTATGGTCGGCGTGTGATGTGGTTGATCTTCATCATGACCAAGTTCGTTTTTCACGCGTTGAAAATCAGCAGGTTGTTGAAGAAATAATGTTGCTTGATGCAGCCTTGCTCCCGCCAAGCCAGTTTGTTCAAAATTGGCTTTTTGTGTTAGCGGCGCTAAAACTTTTGGGTGTTGACTGGTCTGTGCTGAAAAAAGAGTTGGCGGTTGGTACTGTCAAAGGTGTTGAGCATCGGCTTGAGTGGTGTGCTGCTGTTGGCGGGGTTGATTTTTATAACGATTCAAAATCAACGGTGATTCAGTCTACGCAGGCGGCAGTTCAAAAATTGGCGCTTAGCGGTAGGCCGTTGTTGGTTATTGTTGGCGGGCTTGGCAAAGGTGCCGATCGTTCAGCTCTAGCAACCATGTTGCGTGAAATGCCTGCCATCAAAAAAGCTTACTGCTTTGGGCCGTCGTGTTTTGAGTTTGCTTCGTGCGCGCAATTTGCCACGCTTGATCACCTGTTGGAGCAAGTTTTTATTGATATGAGCGTTGGCGATATTGTCTTATTTTCGCCCAGCGGTTCCAGTTACGATTTATTTGAAAACTATGAGCATCGCGGCCGAGTTTTTAAAGATCTTGTTCAACGCAAGGCAAACGCCGTACACTAGTCCCAGTAAGAAATTTTTGGCGGAGCACAAATTTTTTAGGGATGGGGTGGGGTATGGTGCCAATGCTGGATCGGACGCTTAAGATTGAGCGGCGAATATTTTTGGGTCTTACGTTGTTGCTAACGCTGATCGGCTGTGTGTTTGTCTATTCTGCAAGTTCTGTTTTTGCGTTAGAAAAATTTGGATCAGCACAATATTTCTTAAAAAAGCATCTGCTGTACTTGATTCCCAGTTTCTTTGGTTTTATGTTTTTTGCGTTGGTCCCGGTTTCTTTAATCAAAAAATATGCGCCACTCTTTTTTTTAGTGACGCTTGGTTTGACGGTTCTCACCTTTTTTTCTGGCGGGATTCATATTCACGGCTCAAGCCGCTGGTTGAGTATTGGCGGTAAAAGTTTTCAGCCGAGTGAATTTTTGAAATTGGCGCTCTTTATTTATTTAGGTTCTTTGTTCGACCGAAAAAGCAAATATCTGCAATCGTTTGTGCATAGTTATCTGCCGTTTTTGCTCGTGCTGGGTGTTACGTTTTTGGTCTTGCTCAAGCAGCCAGATTTTGGTTCGGTCGTTACTATTTTAATTACCGCCTTGATGCTTTTTTTTGTTGCTGAGTTTAATTTGATGCATGTCTTTTTGACGGCTGCTTGCGCGCTGCCCGTCTTACTTTTTTTAACGTTTTCTAAATCGTATCGCTTGAATCGTATTTTAATTTTTTTGAATCCATGGTCAGACCCCCAGGGCCGTGGTTTTCAGATTATCCAGTCGCTGATTGCGATTGGCTCGGGGCATGTGTGGGGGCTTGGGATTGCGCAATCAAAACAAAAATTTTTCTATTTGCCGATGCAGCATACCGATTTTATTTTTCCGATTATTGCCGAAGAAATGGGCTTTGTGGGGTGCGTGGGCGTGCTGGCCTGTTACTTTTTGTTTTTGTGGTACGGCCTGCGTCTGACACTGAAAATGAATGATTCATTTGCGTTTTTCACATCGCTTGGTTTTATTATTTTTATCACGCTGCAAGCGGTTATTAATATCATGGTTACGACGGGCTTGTTGCCTACCAAAGGGCTTGGATTGCCTTTTATTAGTTATGGCGGAACATCTCTTTTAAGCTTATTTTGTATGATTGGCTTGATCATGAATTTTTCACGATCAAACCAGCCATAATTTTTTTATTCTTGATTTGGAGGCGTGCTTGAAGCGCTTGCTGCCTCTTCGTCTGCTGCGCCTTCAGGTTCTTTGATTTCTGGAATGTCTTTTTCTTCTAATATTTTTCGATACTCCCCGGCTGGTTGGCCATTTAAATAACGTATTATGGTATAAGATTCTGAAAGATAATGTTGTTTTGCAAGGTCAGCTGCCGTTTCGCCTTTTTTAGTGTTGGCGTAAGGATTGGCACCATTTTCTACCAGTAGTTTTACGCAGTCGAAACGACCATTCCAGGCAGCATAATGAAGCGTTGCCCAGCCGTTCTCGTTATCGCTTTGAATATTGATATCAACACCGTTGTTTATTATTTCTTCAAGTTTTGCGACATTGCCTTTTATTGCCGCGATCTGAAGATCTGTATAACTGGCAAACATAGGTAGAGCGTTGGCGGTAAAAGCGAGCACGATTAAAAATGACGTGAAAAATTTGTTGTTCATGATTTGATCTTTTAAAGATTAATTAAATTTTTTATTCTTGATTCGAAGGCGCGCTTGAAGCGCTTGCAGCTTCTTCGTCTGCGGCGCTTTCTGGTTCTTTGGTTTCTAGAAAGTCTACCCAGTTTTGTAAAACGTTAACGGTTTCTTGAAGGCCATATTTTTGAGCAAGGTTTTTGGCTGTTTGGCCATAATTATTTTTTGTTTCAGGATTGGCCCCATAGTGTAAAAGTAGCCGAACGCATTCGATTTGGTTCCATCTGGCAGCGCTATGCAGCGGGGTCCAGCAAGTGTTGCTTTGTGCATTAATATTGGCGCCCTTTTGTAAAAGTAGTTGAGCACACTCGGTATGACCAAATCTGACAGCTTCATGCAGCGGTGTCCAACCAGAGTTGTTTTGTACATTAACATTGGCGCCGCGTGTTATCAAATTTCTTACTTGTGCGGTATCACCTTTTTTTGCTGCTTGACTAAGTGGCGCATCAGCTGCCGGTAGAGCATTGGCTGCAAAAGCCAAGGCAATGAACAATGATCCTAAAAATTTCTTATTCATGATTTAATCTTTCAACGAAAGTGCGTTTATTAATGTGTAATTTACCAAGCAATGGTACCGATTTATTTTTTTTAAGACAAGATCTTTTTAATCATTATTCGTTCGAATGATAAGGTGATTTTTTTGAAAAAAAAGACAGCGCCAAAGAGCTTGGGCTGCCGTTTATGAGGTATGTGGGACGTCGCTGTTGAGTTTTTTTTGTATGATTGGTTTGATCATGAATTGCTCACGATCAAACCAATCATACACTTTTTATTCTTGATTCGAAGGCGCGCTTGAAGCGCTTGCAGCTTCTTCGTCTGCGGCGTTTTCTGGCTCTTTGATTTCTAGAAGGTTATCCCAATTTTGTAAAATTTTAACGACATCTTCCTGGCTATTTTCTTGTGCAAGGGCTTCTGCTGTTTTGCCCTTGTTTGTCGTGTTGTCAGTATTAGCACCATGCTGTAAAAGTAGTGTAACGATTTCGGTATGACCCCAAAAAGCAGCATGATGAAGTGGCGTTAAGCCGTTGTTGTCTTGTGCATTAACGCAGGCATTATGGAGTAAAAGTAGTTCAGCGTATTTAGTACGGCCTAATATGGTAGCAACATGAAGCGGTGTCCAGCCGTCGTTGTCTTGTGCATGAATATCGGCATTACCTGCTATCAGAATTCTTACCTGTGCGGAGTTGCCAGCCTTTGCTGTTTGATGAAGTGGTGTCCATTCGCCGTTAGCTGCACGCATGACGTTGGCGGTAAAAGCTAAAGCACAAAACAATGCTCCTAAAAATTTTTTATTCATGATTTAATCCCCCAAAAATTACTAAAACTAAAATTACTTAAACGTACTTATTGTTGATTTGACGACGAGCTTTCTGTTTTTGCTTTCTTGCTTACAGGGCCGTTGTTATCATCATCATGCTTTCTTTTTTTGCTTGGTTCTTCGACTTCAACAATTTCTTCTTTGCCATTATTTTCTTCTTCAGGTTCTTTGATGTCAGGAATTTCAGCCCAATATTCTAACAATTCTACAACGTTTTGGTGGCCGTTGAGTCTTGCTCGATCTTTAGCTGTTTGGCCATCGTTATTTGTTGCTTCAAGGTTGGCACCGCTTTCTAGCAAATATTGTACGCAGTCGAGGTGGCCTGAAAGTGCTGCTAAATGAAGGGGGGTGTTGCCATCGATATCTTTGGCATTGCAGAGAGATCCGTGTTTAATAAGAAGAATTGCTTGTTCAAGGTTTCCTGTTTGTACTGCCTCGTGAAGGGGGATTTCATGGTAGCATGTATCGCAAATATTGGGATTGGCGCCTTTTTCTAGTAATAGTTGTGTGCATGCAGTATTGCTGGCGTAATAAAGTGGCGTCATGCCATCTAGTTCAATGGCCTCAAAATCTGCATTGTGTGCTAAGAGTTCTTGTACGCATTCAGACTGACCTCTGGAAGCGGCAATGTGAAGAAGTGTTTCGTCATAGTCGTTTTTAGTATTGACATCGATCCCGTTTCTTAAAAATTCTTGTAAATATTCAATATTACCAGTTTCGACTGCATTAAAAAGTTCTTGGTTTTCGGCCTCATCAGCTGCCTCATCGATTGCTTGATGTGCTGCCGGCATAGCGTTTGCGGCAAAAGCCAACGTAACGAATAGTGTCCCTAAAAATTTCTTATTCATGATGCAATCCCTCTATTTAAATTGTGATTGAATTATTATGGCAAAATGCTCTTTTTTTGACTTGTAATAATCATAATTAATTATTTGCAATTTGTCAAAAATAATCAAATATGAAAGATTTTTTAAGAAAAATGACCATAAATAGCGGTTTCTAGCTTGCGTGTTCAACCTTCTTTAATCGTTTTGCTTTTTTAAAAGTGGTAATTTGAGGTAGCCGATAGGCGGGGACAACGTTTTTAATTACGCTTTTTCTTGGCTTATTGAAGCGCTTTTTTTGAGGTCGGATCAAAACATCTTCCTGTCCTTCAAGCTGAGGGATGACCGATATTTTAGCGCTACCATCTGATGATGGTTCTTGGTAATAAGAAGCCCGATGCTGGATAGCCAGAGAGATTATGTTTGCTGATTGAAAGTTATTATATTCAAGTGCAAGATCAAGGGGCGTTGATTGGCGAATAGTACTTTTTATGGCGTGATTGGCGCCTTCATCCAATAATATTTGCGCGTTTTGGCTCGTATCATAAAGGGCTGCGATATGTAGTGGCGTAAAGTTGTCATCAACACCAGGCAAATCAACATCTGCTCCTGCCTTAATAAGTAGTTGAAGGCATGTTGAGTCTTCCTTCATGGCAGCAATGTGTAATGGTGCGGTATCAAGTGTGTGATTTTTAGTGTCCAATTCTGCTCCGGCAAAGATTAAAGCCGTCATGATGTCTGTGTTGTCAGCTGCGGTAGCGCAATAGAGCGGTGTAAACCCGCCAGCATTGGGAATGTTTACGTCAGCGCGCCATTTAATAAGTTCTTTTATGTATTCGTTGCTGCGGTTGTTTGTGATGGCAATAAGCAAAGGTGTGTTGCCATAATGATCTTGTGTGTTGATAAATTTGTTGCCACATGCGTTGAGAAATATTCTGAGACAAAGACGATCTGAAGTTAAATGGAGTGGGGTGAGGCCATGAACGTTGGTAATTTTTGCGTTGGCCTCAATGCTCAGAAGGGTCTGAATAGTTTTAACTTGATTGTGAAAAGCGGCGACGTGAAGAGCTGAAAAACCTAAAGAATCTTGTTGATTCACCGGTATTGTTTTTGTGAGTTCGAGGATCGTGTTGATATCACCATTTTTTGCAGCCAGATGTAACGGATTGATTATTTGCATCGCTTGAGCATTGTGAATAAACTGCGTGAGTAATGCCAAAAAAAATACTCTAAATTTATAGTTCATGTAGTTAGTTCCATTGATGTTGAGCGTTATTTTTTAGTTTGTGCTAGTTACCTTTTAAATTATAATGAGCGACTTTTTAGGCCGCTCATTATAAAGCTACTGTTTGATTTTGTGAAAAAAATATTCTTAAAAAAAGTTCTAGCGGTTGATCAAGGCTTGCCTACACGCAATTTCGTTAAGTCTTACGGTGTTGGGGTTAATGGTGTCGAGCGGAGTTTCTCCTGAGTCTGCCGCAATGTTTACATTTGCACCAGCGTCGATAAGGGCTTGTAATGCGTTATAGTGGCCGTTCATTGCTGCTTTATGAAGTGGGGTGTCGCCATTAAAATCCTGCGCATTAATGTCTGCGCCTGCCGTAACAAGAACTTGTATTTTTGCTAATTGCTCGTGGTATGAAAGTTGTGCATCATTGCGCAAAGCAAGCCGATGAAGTATGCCAGCTTGATCTTGGTCTTGAGCGTGAATAGCATTTGGATTGAAGTAAAGATAGTCTTGTAGAGTTTGAATATCTGAATTGAGGGCTGCCTCGCTGAGATTTTCTAGGTCTTGATTGTCATCTTGAAGCTCGTTATCAGAATCATCGCCGAAAGAATCGTTATCAGAAGAATCACTATCAGATTCATAGGACAAAATTATTGGGTTACTTGGTCCTTGTAAGTTTTTTGATGATGCCACCAAAATAGGGGTTTTGTTTGTAATCAGTACTAAAAGCATTACCAATGATACAAAAAATTTATTATTCATGAAATTAGCCTTTTCGTTAAAAAATAGTTTATGTTTGTGTTTTTGTGGTGATATTGACTCTTGTTGCACGAGTTAAAAAAATATACGTTTATTTTCTTTCCGTCAATCGCTTGTTTTTTAAATCGTTGCAGGAATTGCGATAAGTTGTTGATGTCGCCTGCAGAATGTGGCAACTTGTCATAAGTTTGAAAGAATGCGTTATTGTACTTGCTTGTAGGGCCGCTTTTGGTTGACAGGCATATTAAAAATGACATACTGGGTTGGCACGAAATTTCGTGCTTCGTGGGTATTTTCTTGTGGGGGATTTTACAAAAAAAGATTGGTTTTACATAATGATAGTAACAAAAACATTGACCCAAAAATTGACCTTTATTCTGAGTATTGCTTTAAGTTTGAATAACACAGTACTGTTGTGTGCTGATGAAGAAGCGGTTGCTTCAGTTTCTGGTCAGGCCATTTCTACGCCAGCGCCTGGGGGTTTTCCTCAGATGACGATGAATTTTGATCCTGAAGAATTGCAAAAAATGTTGATGCAATTATTGGTTCAGCATCGTCAAAATATTGCTGATCGTAAGCAAGCTATGTTTGAGCTTTTGCCCAAAGATGTGCAAGCTTCTATCATGGACGCAACAGATTCGTATGGCGCTTTGATAGAACAATTGAGCATCGGTACAAAAATAATTATGTTATGTCACGATGTTGATACGTTGCTTGAGCAGGCTTATGAAAAAAATCTTATGACCAAGGAAGAAATTACTGCTTTTGTTAGTGGCTTACAACATTTGGAACAGGCAGTAATAACCGGCGAGCTTAACAAATTGATTAAAGGTTCTGTTGAGCATGATCTTGGTATGAGCCTTGAAGCGTTTGCCAATCCTGCTGACGTCCTTGGGTTGCGTGGTTCTGATGAGCCATATACGTATCAGGATATTGCGGCGCTCGAGAAACAACTGGTACACGTTATAACGTTGAGCGAGCAGATGCCTGAATTGCAGACTGGTTGTCGGGACGCTGTTTTATTGCGTGATATTTTGAGTGTCATTGCGACCAAAGATAGCGATGCATTGATTGATTGTGTTTTGGAACCATTGCGTTCAAAATTTGTTTCAGCGCTTGCTTCGTTTAATAAAGTTATTAAAAGCCTGAACCTTCTTGGCAAAGAAATTGAAGCACAAGAAGCTGTTAACTCGCAAGAAGCTCAAGAAAAAAATGCGATTACGCTTAAGCGTGCGGTGATGGTTTGGAAGCGTGATTTGCAGAAATTTAGCGTGAACTTGAGTTCTTTTATGAAGGTTTGGGATAGTGCTGATTTAAAAGAGAGTAGTGCATCAAAGCATGAATTATTTAAATGTGTTGCGTACACGTACGATGTTTGCCGCAGCTTCTTTGATCTTTACAAAGCAGAAATGTACTGGGACAAGCATATTTCTTTATTCAAGCCCGAGACTCGTCACTTGATGCATATGCCTGAGTTTAGCGGTCATGTTGAGGCGTGGACTAAGCGGTTGCTGCCGTTATATACTTTTGATTGGGGTATGTCTGGTGCCTTGTCATTGTGGCATTTCTCTAATGCTCGTTCTGATTTTGCCAAAGGCAATTTGCTTAATATTGTGTTGAATAATCAAATGGAACAAGGAAATTTGTTACAAGAATTGATGGGCGGCGGGGATCTGATTGATGTTAAAAATGAGTTGATACAAAATCTTTTTGCTGGTTTTGGGGCTGTGCGTATTTTAACATCTTCAAATGCTAGTTGTTTGTATAAACAGCCATCTAAAATTTTTCAAGCTGCTGGTAGAGTCTTGGTTGCTTATACGTATTATCAATTAATTTACGATAAACCATTCTATGAAAAAGATTTCTGGCCAAGCGATTATGAGCATATTCGACGTAACGTGTTTAATGCGGTGCGTGAGCTGGGCGATATTATGACTGATGCGTTGGAAGTTAAGATTTATGAACATACCGATCCGCAGGTCATTGAAAGCCTTGAACGAAACACGTGGGGCGTTGTACGACCAGAACTTCTGACGTTCATGATGCGTGTTATGCTGCCGGTAGTATTTATGAAAAAACCATTCGGTCTTAAAAATGTTGCTGATTGTAATCAATGGGATGTGTATGGCTCCTGGTTTATGAAATTGCGTGAAGAACGTGTAGGTCTTTTTACCACAAAATTGGAAAAAAAAGCTTGGTGCAATTATAATGCTGCGGCTATGCAAAAAGTCTTTGAAAAAAATAATATTAATGTTGATGCTTATTTTGTTGAACAACAAATTATGAGTTATGTTTTTTCAAGTATTGGTAAGCATTGGGGTGCCATTGTAGGCCGTCAACATGGTGGCGCGATGGTGCGTGCAGCAAGTAGAGTTGCTGATGGTTGTGCGTACGGCATGGCAGCGGTGGGGCTTATTTCAGACGATGCGCTTGACGTGTTTGAAAAATCTAAAGACGAGATGATTGCCGAGTGGAATGATTATATTGATATGTTAAAAATGTTTTTGAAAACTAACTTTGCCGGTATTCGTGAGTGGGCAGTGCCTTATTTAGTTGAGCATGGTTATTTGGAAGAAGATGAGACAAGTCTTGAGATGCGCGATAAAGCCGTCATTAGCTTTGGCTTAACACAGTTGGCAAAAAATGGATTGATTAGTTACTACGAAGCAGCGTTACTGGTACAACATTTTTCTGGTGACAACGATATTAATATGATTGTTGATAAAGCGATAGAAGCTGTTCGCCGTAACCTTGCTGGTAAAGTTGGCGGCGTTGCCGGCTCTTACTTGATGACACAAATTGCTGAATATCTTTCTTGGCATTATGGTCCTTTTACACCAAAAGTTGGTGCTGAGGCAAAGCATTATGTTACTAAGCTTTGGAATACGGTAAGTGCCTAAATAGTTTTTGAATATTATAATACTAAAGAGCGCGGTTTTTTGTGAGCCGCGCTCTTTTTTTATTGATACGCAACAGTCTGCACCATGCCGTGGTCTTGTGCAGAATATGAATTAACGATATTCTTAGGGCTGCAAATTTTTTTAGTGCAATGCAGATTAGTGCAATGCAGAGAGGTAAGAGCGTGAAGAGATCTTTGGTACTTATTTTTTGTAGTTTTTATATTCAATTGAGTGGTTCTTTACCAGAAACGATGGTTATTGCCCAGCCCATTGTTAATCTTCGGAGTAAGCCTGAAAAACGCGATTCGTCCCTTGCTACGGTGATTTATGAACACGATGATCCGCTACACAAATGTCAGCTTTTACTGGGTGAGCGCGTTTTGGTAACGCAGGAAGTTGATGACTGGTATCAGGTTCAGGTGCTTGATCAAAAAGTGTATGATCTTGAAAAATCAGTTTGGCGTTGCGATAGCGGTTGGATTGAAAAACAACAAGCTGTGGGTATGTCTGTGCCTGTTGATACTTCTTGTGTGATTGTTTGTCAGCCGTGGGCAAATGTTTTTGAAGAGCCGCACATAGAAAGCCGGCAGGTGATGCGCCTTTCGCTTGGCAGTAAATTACGTGCATTTAAATTCAATGAAGTGTGGTGGGTTGTTGTGCTGCCGGATGCTCGTGTGGGCATGATACAAGCTGGCGATGTGTATGAGAGCACGCGTGAAGTTCTTGAAAACGTTGAGCAACTCAGAGCAAATATTCTTGAGACCGCAAAGAAATTTTTGGGTGTGCCCTTTTGTCGCTATGGTCGTTCTTTTCATGATCCACATATGCTGACTGGCATGAGCTGCTGTGGTCTGGTGAGTTTGGCATATCGTGCTCATGGGCTTGATATCCCGTTTTATGTGTATGATCAGTACAAAAGTGGCGTTCCGGTAAATGGCGATCAGCTTAAGCCAGGCGATTTAATTATGTTTGCGCGGTTTAAAGAGCGTTATGATCCGTGTCATGTTGTTATGTATGTTGGCAATGATATGTTGCTTGAAGTAACGTGGTCACGCGCGCCGTTTCCTTATCGAGCTCGTTTGATTTCAGCAAAAGATCGTATTAGCCCGCAGTTATTGAAAACGATGAAAGATGGTCAACGGCTTGAACGATTTTATGTTTATTTTCGTTCGTATTTGGCAAGCTCATGGTGGGTTCAACAGTTACGCAATGCTTCTCGAAAAGGAATTTTTTCTTATTTAGAAGCAACAGAAACAAGTATGATGCCAAGTTCCCGTGCTTGTTGAAAAAATGCTTGTTGCTGGGCAATGAGTGTGTGCGAAGAAAGCCAAGCAATAGCTTTTACATCGCCTTTTTTTAATGATGCCAACGATGCAGGGCCTAGTGTTGGTAAATCAAAACGTGAGTTGTGTTGTGCGTGTGCGGCTTTGCAAATAACCACGTTGCCGTTGCCAAGTGCGATGCCGCGCTTAATGCACTCATCAGTGCCTTCAATGGCTTCAGCGGCTAAAACCATGGCATTTTTTACAACAACTGTTTGGCCAATATCGCACAACGAAAGATGTTTAGCGGTCTGCATCCCCAATTCGATATCGCGTTCGATGTCTGGCGTGAGTCTGCCGGTTAAAACATCTGGCTCAACCAAAAGTGAACTTAAAATATCATCTTGTTTAATAACTTCCATGCCGTAATTGGCAAGTTCGTCAACAACGCGTTGCATTATTGATGCGTCATTTTTATAAAGTAAAGAAGCGAGAATTTTGATGGCAAACCAATCGAGTGAAATTTTTTTTAGCAAGTGTTGCTTGTCGACTTTCCCGATCATTAAAATTTTTTTAGTTTTGCGTTCTTGTAGCAGAGCTATGATAGCGCTTGCTTTGTAACAAGGCTGACAAATGATGTCAGCCTTGTTCTCGGTACTATTTTGTAATGCCGATAAATTATCTTCAGGAAAGAGCGAGACAACAAAGAAATCTTTTTGTTGTGCGCGCAGCGCTTTACACGCTTCAAGTGGTAAAGAACCGGTTCCGGCAATAACCGCGATCACCGAATTCCTAATTGTCTTTCGATGTCAAACGTAATGTTTAATGCGCTCAGATCCTGTTCAGGATTAAACAGGTTTTGTTTGTTTCTGATAGCGTTGATAAAATATTCAACTTCAAGCTTGAGCGGATTATCTTTGTAAACAAAGAGATGCTCTATCATCGATTCTTGTTTGTATTTTAGTGCGTCTGAACCAACGTGCACGCTCGAGCTTGCATGGCGATGAATGGCGATATCTTGCGTGGTAAAGTCCAGCAAGATGTAGGCATTTTCTTGATGAATTTCCATTGTTCTTTTTTTTATTTGCGATACTCGACTTGAAACAAGATTGGCGATAACGCCGTTTTCAAACTGGATTTGCACCGTTGCTAAATCACACGAATTGGTATGAAAAGTGCTGCCGTGGGTATGCAATTTTTTTACCGGAGAATTTACCAAATTTAAAATAATATCAAGATCATGAATCATAAGATCAAGAATTAAGCTATCACCTTGCACGCGTGGTTGAAATGGTCCCATGCGGTGACTTTCAATCAAAAATGGCTTGTCGATAATCTTTTTTAATTCTTGTACGGCGCCATTAAATCGTTCAACATGGCCAACGTGAAGCGCCAAATTTGATTTATATGCCAACGAAAAAAGTTCTTCAGCTTCATCGATGCTTTTAGTCAGTGGTTTTTCAATGAACACATGTTTGCCACGCTGCAAGCAATCTTTGGCGATTGGATAATGAAAATCGGTTGGAACAGCAATAATAACCGCATCAACAAGATCAATCCAATCGTGATAATTGGTCGTTTTTATGGTGTGCTGATTTTTTATTTTTGCCCAATTTTTTTCGTGGGGGTCTGCTATGCCAACGATGTTAACGTGGCTGAGTAAAGAACACACAGAAGCATGATAGCCTCCCATGTGGCCAAGCCCAATAATTCCTACATTGATCATGATGACGCTATCCTCTCGTGTGTTTATTTTTCTAATGATCGTCGAGAGACACCACGCTGACTCGTTCTAACAAATGCAAGAAAATCTTGTATATGTTGGTCGGCTCCCCATGGCTCAAGTGCTATTTTCTTTTCGATATCTTCGAGTAATAATTTTTCTTGAAAAAAAAGCCGCGTGATTGCTTTAATGTTATTTATGTCGTCTGCGGTAAAGCCGGCGCGTCGTAACGCAACACGGTTAAGTCCGGCAAAAGCAGCTGGACCACCGCTGTATAAACAAAATGGGGGTAGATCTTGACGGATGCCGCTAAACGGTGCCAACGCGCTATATTTGCCAATCCGACAAAATTGATGCGTTGCGCTATGGGCCATCATCATGACATTTTTCTCAAGATATGTATGACCGCCAAGACTTACGCCATTAATTAAAATAACATTATCTTCCAGCGTGCCATCGTGCGAAATATGCGCATAATTCATGATGTAACAATTGTTACCGATCGTTGTGGTACCATCTGGGTACTTTGAAGCATGAATGGTTGCAAACTCGCGAATTTCACAATTTTTTTTAATCAAAACGGAACCAAGGCTTTTTTTTGTATTAGTATCTTCTGCCGGCATACCAACCGATACGTTGGCATAGAGCCGCGAACCAGCTTCAATTTTTACGTTGCCGGTGATAATACAAAATGGTCCAATTTTAACGCCATAGTCAAGTTGAACTGTTTTATCAACAATCGCTGTTGGATGGATATAAGTCTCATTTGAAATAAATAAAGCTTCCTGCAAGGAGGAAGCTTTATTGGTAAGATTTTTCATGATTTATAAGCGGCAATTTGTGGTTGGGGCGGGAGGATTCGAACCTCCGCGTGGCAGGACCAAAACCTGCTGCCGTACCACTTGGCTACGCCCCAATGTTAGAATTTGCTTGATAATCAGGCGCCGAAGCAACCTTATTATACTCTTCAATTACTCTTTGTTCTATTAAAGTTCGTGTTTCAGCATTCAATGGATGAACTATATCTTTAAAAGATCCATCTTTTTTTCTGCGGGATGGCATGGAAACGAACAGTCCTTTATCGCTTTTAATAATTTTCATATCGCGAACAATAAAGCAACCATCAAAAACCATGGTAGCATACGCTAAAAGCTTGCCTTCGTTAGCTGGATAAACTTTTATTTCTGTAATTTCCATCGACAATCCCTTTGTTAGTATTAAGGCTCTTTAATAAAACCTTAACACTGTGAAAACACCTTTTCTTACTACTCTGGGTCATTACGTGCCTAAATTTAAAGGTAGGATGAGTGTTTGTCAACAAATTTTGTTACTTTTTATTAAATTTTTGTCGCTGCACGTAGCTTTGCTGATCTAGAAGAGGGGTTTTGGTTTATTTCTTCGTCTGTTGCCTGTACTGGTTTTGGCGTTAAATTTGTCAGCTGGTGCGGCTTTTCACGAAAGAAATTTTTTACTAAACGATCTTCTAGGGAATGAAAACTAATACAAACAAGTGATCCGCCTGCATTTAAGCATCCAACAGCGGTAGGCAAAAAGAGTTTAATATTTTCAAGTTCTTTGTTAACAAAAATGCGCAATGCTTGAAATGTTTTGGTAGCGGGGTGGATAGCGCGTGGGCCGTGAAATGGAATTACTTTTTCAATTACTTGTGCTAGTTGGCCTGATGTTTTGAAAAGATTTGTTTTGCGCGCTTCAACAATTGCGTGTGCAATTTTGCGCGATGCGCGTTCTTCGCCAAGTTCAAAAAATATATTTGCAAGTGCTTGTTCATTAAAATGATTTACAACATCTGCTGCCGTAAGCCGATAGTGTGCGGCAGACATACGCATATCGAGTGGAGAATCTACGCGAAATGAAAAACCATCTCGTTCAAAAATTTGAAATTGAGAGGTCCCAAAGTCTGCCAAGATACCATCAACACTGTTAATTTTTTCTTTTTTTAATAAGCGATGCAGGTTTGCAAAATTGCCCCACAACATGGTAAGGCGGTCTCCATATTCTTCTTCAAGGGCGGGAGCGTGTTGTAAGATACTTGCTTCATCCCAATCTAAACCAATAACGCTGCAGTTTGGTTCATAGTCCAAAATAGCACGACTATGCCCGCCACCACCAAAGGTTGCATCGACATAAACTTTGCCGGGTTGTGGGTTGAGGTATTGAATAACTTCTTGTACTAAAACGCTTTTATGCGTGGTTGGTGTACTCGTTTTTTGTTTCATCGTATTTTTGAGGTGAAAGTGTTAACAATATTTTGTGCCGGGGTTTAAGAGGGTTACCTAGTAAGGCAACCCACGTTAGAACATTAGTAGTATACGTTATTTTGTAATTTTTGTCATGTCAATATGTCTGACAGGTTTGACGACGTACTCAATAAAGTCATCCCCAACCCCATACCGCTTAATGTCTAAAACGATAGTTTTTTGTTTAACTTTAATCAAGTTGCCCAAATTAAGCTTGTTTTTTGGTTCTAAAAGCTCAAAAGTAGATTCAAGTGCCTTTTGTTCCTCGTTTTCTTCAAAAACACCCAAATAACCCCGAACAGAGTTGCGATCGCGTTCTGACAAAATGGTATCGATATCTATTAATACTTTTTCGCCTGGCTTGACGAGTTGAATTTTGGTTTTCTCAAAATGCCATACTGACATGTCGTCCTTATCTTCGATAGCGGCAATCCAACGACCCTTGGCCTTTTTTTCATACGTAAAGCAGCATAGGTACAATGGCTTGCCGGTATTGTTTAATACTGAAAAGTCCAGTTCTGGAGCGTTTTTATGTGCTTCGTTTTTTTTTACAAAATCGTAATCATAAAAAGGTTCTTTAAAGCCGTATTGTTCGATTGTGATAGTGACTTTTTTGCCTTTAAGTTCCGTTAATAAATCAAGATCAAGAATGTGCCGCTCATCCGTGAGTTCGTAGGTTGCTTCATCAGCTTCAAGTTGCGTGTTAAAAATACCCAGCATGCCATAGACGTTGTTACGGTCTTTTTCGTCAGGAACGGTATCAACGTGTACTATTTTTGATTCTTTGGGATCAAGTTTGTAAATATCTGTTTTGAACCAGCGCCAGCGCGTAAACGTGTTTTTTCGCATGTAAATAAAGCCACTAATATAGACAGGCTTCCCTGTTTTGTTTTCAACTTCAAAATTAAGAGAGGAGGCGCCTAGCTCGCTTGCTGTTTCTTTTTGAGGTGTTTTGAGTTCTTTGTTTTGGTGAGTTGTGGTAAGAACGGTATCTAATGTTGGTATGCTTGAGGTAGTTGTTTTGTCTACCAGATTTGTTTCTGTTAATGTTGGTGTTTTTTTTAAATCAAGTTGTAAAGGTGGGGGTGTTGTCTGTTTAAGGGCTGCTGCTACACCTTGCGTTGATGGAGGGGGGGGTGGTGGTGTTGGAGTTGGTTTTCTACGACTAAGCTTATTTTCTTTGTTATATTCAAAAAGATGTTTTTTCCGACAGCATGGCATAAACACCAAGCAGCCGAGTGCTATAAAGATTGTTACGCATGATATACGCTTGTTACTATTCATTGATAATTCTCCCTTTTTGATCAGCTGAGCTTTTGATTAATACATTAGTATTTTTTGTTCAAGCGTTTGAAGTTTTTTCTTGAACGTGGGATCTTTTGCCAGTGTTTCTTCAACTTTATTAATAGCATGAATGACTGTGGAGTGGTCACGCCCACCAATAAAGCTGCCGATGGATTGGAGTGAACAGTGGCTTAATTTTTTCATTAAATAAAAGGCAATTTGGCGTGCGTTAGCAATATTTTTTAAGCGTTTTTTTGATTTAATATCATTGATTGAGACATCATAATCTTTGGCAATAATTTTCATAATGGTATCGAGAACAATACCTTCTGTTTTTTTTTCATTCAGATTCAATAAGACTTTGCGGGCCATTTCTAAGCAAATGGGTTTATTGATTAGCCCGGCAAAGGCGCTGACGCGTATGAGCGCGCCTTCCAGTTCGCGAATATTAGATTGTACGCGAGAGGCAATAAAATCTGCTACATCATCGGGTAGTTCAATAGTGTGTCCAGCAGCCTTCTTTTTTAAAATAGCGATTTTTGTTTCAAGGTCTGGCATTTGAATGTCGGCAACCAGGCCCCATTCCATGCGCGATTTAATGCGGCTTTGGAGGCCTTTAATTTCTTTGGGAAACGTGTCACTTGATAAAATGATCTGCTTATTTTGTTCATACAAAGCGTTGAAAATATGAAAAAACATCTCTTGGGTCTGTTCTTTGTTGGACAAAAATTGGATATCATCAACCAGTAAAAGGTCAATTTTTAAGTATTTTTCGCGAAATTGGTGGGATCGATCAAATCTAATTGAGTTAATAAACTCATTAATAAAATGGTCAGATGTCTCGTATCGCACCACCGAGGCGGGGTTGCGGCGGCGAACTTCATTGCCAATCGCATGCAGCAGGTGTGTTTTGCCAAGGCCGGTCCCACCATAAATAAAGCAGGGATTGTAGACTTTGCCCAAATTTTCACAAATGGCGAAAGCGGCCGCGTGTGCCAATGAATTGCTGGGGCCCACTACAAAGGTACTAAACGTATAATTTTCATTCAGGTTATCCATGGCCGGCTTAATCTTTTTACGTTCCTTAATAATAAGATTGGTCGTTGAAGACAGGCTCTGGGGCTGCACGGTAACGGCCGAGGATGAAGAGGCAGGGTGTTGTTTTATGGGTTCTTGCTTGGGCTGCTGATGATGCATAAGATTCAAATATGACAAAAATGTCGTGTTTTCTCGCTTATCGACTGAGGCTGGAATAATCGTTTCTTTACGTTCGTCGGAGGGGGCGGAGTCTTTGCAGGTAAAAAATATCTTTAAATGATGCGCATGCAAAAGCCTGCCCAGGTGCATTTTGAGCAATGGTTCGTAATGCTCCTGAATCCACGTACGCACAAATTGGTTGGGAGCCTTTAAAATAACCTGCTGAGTGGTCGGATTCCAATCTTGGAGAGTGACCGCCTTGAACCAGGTTTCCACAATTTGGCTACCAGCCTCTTCTTTTATAATTTTTAAAAATTCGTCCCAAATGACCTGCACAAAAGCCTCTTTGTTTTTTTGCTTTAAGAATGGTAAAAACTAAAGCATATGCTTCATGGAGCCAATCATACCAGAAAAGTTAATTTTTAGGTATTATAACCGCACAAGTAGAGGGAATTAATTAGATCATGAAACGATTAATTGTTGTTTTTATCTGTTTGGCTGTGTCTGGCTGCGGCAAAAAGAATACGCAAGTCAAATCCGCTACCCTTGATTATAAGATGGCGCTGCTTGAAATTTCGGAGGGTTCAAGCCAGTCTCTTAAAAAAGCCCTGGTTCTTATTGAGCAAGCCCTCAAAAACGATCCAAACCCCCGTTATATGGCTTTGAAGGCAACCATATTATTGTCATTGCAGCATAAACAAGAAAGTCTGGCTTTATTCAAGCAGACGTTGGCTGCCTGCAAAGACGAGGTTTTACATGCCGAAATTATGAACAATTATGCCTGTGCGTTGGCTCAGACGGGCAAAGAGCAGGAGGCTTTGGGCATATGGCAGCAGCTTGAGAACGACCGGCATTATCTCACGCCTGAGGTTGCCATGGTCAATCAGGCTCGCGTGGTGGTCGGACTTGGTGATTGTGGGCGTGCCAAGAAGCTTTTGATGCAGGCTACCGCTTTGGCGCCTAGTTATATTGATGCACATTATTTTTTGGCTTTGGTTGCCAACAGGCTGGGCGATGGCGGCTTAGCTAAAAATCAGCTCAAAACAGTGCTTTTTCTAGAGCCGGGGCACCGCGGGGCGCAGTACTGGTCCAAGCAGCTTGGCTGCTGATTAAAGGTAGGGATCTCAAAAATAGCCTTAAATGCCTCGATTTATGGGGTGGTTGACAAGTGGTCATTAAAATTATATATTTGTAATAATTAGTTTATATTAAGAAATTTGAGATTTGGAAAAGCTTTAAAACCAACAAAAAGTTAGGTTTTTGGGCGTTTGACAAGCTTGAGGCTCTAAATTACGCTGATTGTAAGGTAAACGGACGTTTATCGGGAAATGTGAGGTTATAAAAGCACCGGGTTGTCTGGTACTTGATGGAAGGTTGTGCTCCCTGCTTAATTCATCATGTTGGTTAGCCGTAAAGGCCGCCTTTCAGTTATTTGTTATTTAGTTTTATCAAAACCATGGAGGTTTCAGATGAATAATTTACGTAAAGTCCTTTTGGGCGCAGCCTTGGCTGCAAGTGTGTTTAACTTTGGTATTTATGCAGCGGCAAATGAAGTTGATGGCAAAGAAGAAGTTGTTGAAATTCAACAGCAAGACCTTCAAGGTAAATTTGTTGCGTTTAAAAAAGCGCTCATCGCAGGTGGAATTACAGAATTTCCAACTACGTTTGAAAATTGGGTAACTTCAGAAGAATTGTCTGCTATCGATACTGATATGCTGAACAAATTTGTTGAAGATCTTGATGTTAATGCATTGATACAAGAAATGGTAAGAAAAAAAGCAATGCACATTGAGCCAATTGAAAATGGATCTTTAAGAGTTGTTTTTAATACCGGTCGAGTAATAATTGTTGCAAGCTGGATTGTACTTGAAGCGATTATTGCTAACGGGTTGTATACTGCAGGTATGGCGCCGATGTTGTCTACTTTGTCACAATACTTTACCATTGGTTCAGTACTTTCTCTTGGTTCTGCTGCGGTACAGGTAGCATTGCCAAAGTCGGGCGAAAAAAGAAAGCGTAGCTAAGCTTATCGCTTATCACTTTACAGAAAACACAACGTGTTGGTTTTTAACCGGTACTTGATAAATAAAAAAGCAGGGCCCCAAAAATTGGGGCTCTGCTTTTTTATTGGTTCATCTTTCCCGACTTCTTTTGTAAGCGTTAAAAGTGTGATACATTTAAACTGATTTAAAAAAATTAACGAGATAGAGAAGGTAGTTTTACATGAAGATTTTGCGCGTGAGCATCATCGCGATGCTGCCTGTTTTTTATGTTAAGTTGTCATAATAATGCAAGGATAGAAGTTCTATGATGATTCCGCACAATCAGCGCAAGGCCAAAAAAGTTGCTCAAAGTGTTCATGAGCTTGGTGCCTTGTTTCCAAAGAATGAGGTAGAAGTTGCCAGTTTTGTTGAGCGTGCCATGGTGCAAGCAACGGAAGAATTTAATGCTATTTTGGCTATTCCGGATGAGCAACGAACGTTTGATAACACCATGCGTGCCCCTTGACACATCACAAGAAAAGTTTGGTCAAGTAGATGCAGCGATTACGTTGATGAACATGACCCATCCTGATAAAAAATGCGTGACGTGTGTCAAGAAGCGAGTGCTCAGTTGAGCAAATTTAGTGTTGATTTATATTTTGATCAGCGTTTATATTTTGCGTTTAAAAAGTATCGCGAGTTATGTGAGGCGGCTGAAACGTTGAGCGAGCAGGAAGTTTATTATCTTGATGAAGCGATGAAAGATTTTCATACCTCTGGATTAGATTTGCCTAAAGATCAGCTTGAAAAAGTAAAAGATATCAAGAAAAAAATTGCCCAAGTTGGCATAGATTTTGATGCAAATATTGCGGCAGACAAAAGCACTATTTTAGTTGAGCGAGATGGCTTGGATGGTCTACGAGAAAGCTTTATTAATGCGCTCAAAAACGATGGGGATAAGTATGTTTTGGGTTGCGATTACCCAACATTTATCGAAGTTATGCAAAATTGTGCTGTGGAAAAAACACGGAAAGATTTGTATTTTGCCTTTCAAAATAGAGCATATCCCGTTAATCAAAAATCAATTGCTCGGTTGATTGCGTATCGCGATGAGTTGGCAGAATTGCTTGGTTTTGAATCATATGCGGCATTAGATACTCATTCTGGTATGGCACACAATGTGGAACGCGTAGAAAAATTCTTAGTTGATTTGATGGCCAAAAGTGAAAAGAAAGAACAAGCAGAATACGATCTTTTAAAGAGTGATTTGCCTGTCGGTATCGCGCTTGATGCTGATGGAAAATTTAACGCCTGGGATATTGCGTTTGTAAAAAATGCCTACAAAAAAAAGCACTATCAACTTGATGAACGAGAGCTGGCTGAGTATTTCCCTGTTGATACTGCCTTGGCGGGCATGCTCAGTATTTATGAACAATTTTTGGGTTTGAAATTTGAAGAAACAACGCCAGATTGGGCGTGGCATGATGAAGTCAAATTGCTTGAAGTTTATGATGCAGTAACGCATCAGTTGATTGGTCATTTGTATCTTGACTTGTATCCACGAGAAGGAAAGTATAGTCATGCGTGCCATTTGACGGTTAGGCATGCTATCAACAACAAAAGGCAGGATGTTGTTGATGTAGCGGTGGTTATTGCTAATTTTCCAAAAGCAACTGCCGATGCTCCTGCTTTATTTAAGCACAGCGATGTTGAAACATTCTTTCATGAGTTTGGGCATGCGATGCACGGTGTGCTTGGCAGAACGGAACTTGCTTCATTTTCTGGCACTAGTACCAAGCGGGACTTTGTAGAATTGCCGTCACAAATGCTTGAAGAATGGATGTATGAAAAAGATATGCTGACGCTCATTAGCGCGCATTATAAAACAGGTAACCCGTTGCCGTCTGAATTAATTGATAAAAAAATTGCGCTTAAGAAATTTGATTCTGGTTTTTTTGTTCGACGACAAGGTGCATTTTCATTGTTTTCTTTGAATTGTTATAAAGCGGGTCAGCATAAAGATCTTGATGCGTTAAACAAGGAGTTAGCCGATAAATACAGTCATAACGTACGCTTTGAACCAGAGACGCACCATTATGCGGCGTTTGGTCATTTGAATGGTTATGGTGCTAAGTATTATGGGTACATGTGGTCAAAAGTATTTGCACTCGATATTTTTTATGAAATCAAAAAAAATGGGTTACTCAATCCGGTAATGGGCCAAAAATATATCAAAGCTATTTTGGCGCATGGTGGTGCTAAAGATCCGAATGAAATGCTGAAAGACTTTTTGGGTAGAGAGCCGAATCAAGATGCATTTTTAGATGCTCTTGGCTTGAATTAAGCTGATAATTTTAAAGTAAAAAAGAGCGCGTCATTTCTAATTTTCAGAGATGACGCGCTCTTTTTGAAGAAGTTTTGTATTAAATAATTTGCCGTGAAGAGAGTGAGGTGTGTATGAAGAGTTTGCGCGTGGGCATCATCGCGATGCTGCCTGTTTTGATGTTAAGTTGTCATAATCATGCAAAAGATAGAAATGCTATGATGATTTCGCATAAGCAGCACAAGGCAAAAAAAATTGCTCAAAGTGTTCATGGGCTTGGTGCCTTGTTTCCAAAGAATGAGGTAGAAGTTGCCAGTTTTGTTGAGCGTGCCATGGTGCAAGCAACGGAAGAATTTAATGCTATTTTGGCTATTCCTGATGAGCAACGAACGTTTGATAACACCATGCGTGCCCTTGACACATCACAAGAAAAGTTTGGTCAAGTAGATGCAGCGATTACGTTGATGAACATGACCCATCCTGATAAAAAAATGCGTGACGTGTGTCAAGAAGCGAGTGCTCAGTTGAGCAAATTTAGTGTTGATTTATATTTTGATCAGCGTTTATATTTTGCGTTTAAAAAGTATCGCGAGTTATGTGAGGCGGCTGAAACGTTGAGCGAGCAGGAAGTTTATTATCTTGATGAAGCGATGAAAGATTTTCATACCTCTGGATTAGATTTGCCTAAAGATCAGCTTGAAAAAGTAAAAGATATCAAGAAAAAAATTGCACAAGTTGGGATTGATTTTGATGCAAATATTGCGGCTGACAAAAGTATCATTTTAGTTGATCGTACTGGTTTGAATGGTCTGCGAGAAAGCTTTATTAATGCGCTCAAGAAAGAGGGTGATCAGTACATTTTGGGATGTGATTACCCAACATTTATCGAAGTTATGCAAAATTGTTCTGTTGAAAAAACACGGAAAGATTTGTATTTTGCCTTTCAAAATAGAGCATATCCCGTTAATCAAAATCAATTGCTCGGTTGATTGCGTATCGCGATGAGTTGGCAGAATTGCTTGGTTTTGAATCATATGCGGCATTAGATACTCATTCTGGTATGGCACACAATGTGGAACGCGTAGAAAAATTCTTAGTTGATTTGATGGCCAAAAGTGAAAAGAAAGAACAAGCAGAATACGATCTTTTAAAGAGTGATTTGCCTGTCGGTATCGCGCTTGATGCTGATGGAAAATTTAACGCCTGGGATATTGCGTTTGTAAAAAATGCCTACAAAAAAAAGCACTATCAACTTGATGAACGAGAGCTGGCTGAGTATTTCCCTGTTGATACTGCCTTGGCTGGCATGCTCAGTATTTATGAGCAATTTTTGGGTCTAAAATTTGAAGAAACAATGCCAGATTGGGCGTGGCATGATGAAGTCAAATTGCTTGAAGTTTATGATGCAGTAACGCATCAGTTGATTGGTCATTTGTATCTAGATTTGTATCCGCGTGAAGGAAAGTATAACCATGCGTGCTACCTACCGTTTAGGCATGCTATTCATAATGAAAAACGGGACGTCGCTGCTCTTGGCATTGTTATTGCTAACTTTCCAAAAGCAACAGCTGATGCACCGGCGTTGTTTAAGCACAGCGATGTTGAAACATTTTTTCATGAGTTTGGGCATGCGATGCATGCCGTGCTTAGCAGAACTGAACTTGCCTCGCCAAGTGTCAAAATAGATTTTGTTGAACTGCCGTCACAAATGCTTGAAGAATGGATGTATAACAAAGATATGCTGACGCTGATTAGTGCTCATTATAAAACGGGCAAGCCGTTTCCTGCTGAATTAATTGAGAAAAAAATAGCCTTGAAAAAGTTTGACTCTGGTCGCTTTGTACGTTGTCAAGGTGTTCTTTCGTTATTTTCATTGGCTTGTTATCAAGCTGGTCAAAATAAAGATCTTGATGCAATAACCAAGGACCTGTCAGCGCGTTATAGTCATAACATACGATTTGAACCTGAAGCGCACCATTATGCGGCGTTTGGTCATTTGAATGGTTATGGTGCTAAGTATTATGGGTACATGTGGTCAAAAGTATTTGCACTCGATATTTTTTATGAAATCAAAAAAAATGGGTTACTCAATCCGGTAATGGGCCAAAAATATATCAAAGCTATTTTGGCGCATGGTGGTGCTAAAGATCCGAATGAAATGCTGAAAGACTTTTTGGGTAGAGAGCCGAATCAAGATGCATTTTTAGATGCTCTTGGCTTGAATTAGACTTATAACCTGAAAAATAAAAAGCGGCCCGTCGTTTCTGAAAATTAGAAACGACGGGCCGCTTTTTATTTTAAAAAAGACTTATTTGCCGAGCGTCCAGCGGTTTTTTGTCTTTTCTTTTTTTGCTGCTTTTTTGTCTTTGCTGTCTTTGGCTCCGCGTGTTTTTTTATCAGCTTTTTGAGCATGTTGTTTGTCGTTATTTTTGTCTTTGTCTTTTTTACCACAACCTGAAACGAGGCCAAGGCTTACTATGGCCAACAAGGCCATCAAACGTACTGCATATTTCATGCTTCTCTCCTTATGGGTTAAACAAAAGAACTACACATTGGTAATCATTTTCTGAATACCTTTCCCTTCATCATCAATACTCTTTTTTCTTATATTAATTGTTTCAAAAAATTGTTTTAAATCAAGCATTTTTAAAAGAATTTTTGTATGATTCAGCGTGCTAATAACATAAATTGGTGGCAATACAAGCTGTGGGTTTTTTGTTGCTAAGCTGTCGCCTTCAACGATTGCGACGTTTTTTGGCTTAGTTAAAAGTACAACGCTAATGGGTGCTATGCGGTTGTTTTTTGGTAGCTTAATTTTTTTTGTGTTCCAGAATGGTTGCTCTTTATCGTCTTCTTTTTTTTCAAGCAGATAAAGTTCTGTTGGATTGTTTTTACCTAAAAATTCATGATGGGAAAATGTTTTATCTTTGACGTTGACCAGCTTAATGTCAGGCGTTACGGCAAGATATATCTTTTCGCTTGCGTGGCGCAAGGGAAACGTGATGAGTCCATCCTGATCTGAAATGTCTAAGTAACCGCCATAAATTGCCATAAATCCGCTCAATGTTGGTCGCACGTACGCTTTGATACCATTCTTCACTAGCTTTTTACTTACCTCGCCAGGAG
Source organism: bacterium (assembly GCA_016699045.1). NCBI lineage: Bacteria > bacterium. The sequence continues at coordinate 149,516 of CP064957.1, read as the reverse complement.
TCTTTTCGTCAAGAGAATTGATTTTTTTTATTGTTTTGTCCTCGTGTACGTCTTGCTGCGCGCTGTTTATAACATCGTCTGGGGCATGCCTGAGTTGTATAACAATGCGATTATCTGCGTACAAATAGTGGGTTTTTAGGCACAATAGCAGGGTAAAGATGATTTTTACCCATTTTTGTGATAGGTTCATCATACACTTCCTTTTTTGATAACAAGAGTTTATTAACAGTTTTAGGATACCAAAAAAGAATTCATTAAGTTCTAGATTTGAAAAATTTGATTAAAAACATCGTTTTTATTGGAGAAATGTTTATGAGTAAAGCATCACGTTCACCAGAAACTATTTGGGCAGAGTTTGCAAAAACCGAGCAACTTTCAGAGCTTCAGCTCTCTCAATTTCAACGTTATGAAGCGTTGTTGAGTGAGCGCAACAAAGAAACCAATCTTACCGCGATTAAAGATTTATTGGGGATTGTGCGGCAGCATTTTCAAGATTCTTTAATTTTGAGAAAGTTTGTAGATCTTAATGCTCTTACCACTATTGCTGATGTTGGTACCGGCGCTGGTTTTCCCGCTATTCCTCTTAAAATTCTTTTCCCACATTTAAAAGTTGTGTTGATTGAAGTTAACAAAAAAAAACAAGCATATTTGGCAGATTTGATTGCTATTCTTGAACTTGAAAATGTTGAAATCTGTGATCTTGATTGGCGTACTTTTTTACGTAAAACAGAAGAGAAAATTGATCTTTTTGTGACACGTGCTGCCATTGAAGAAGCTGAGCTGTGTCGGATGTTTAAGCCATCATGTGCACATAAAAATGCGACATTGGTTTATTGGGCAGCTGAGCAGTGGGAATGCAATAAATTTGTTGCTCACCTGGTCAAACGAAGTGAAGAATACAAAATGGGTCAAAGAAATAGAAAATTGATTTTTTTTGGTTTATAAAATTTCAGCGTTCTGCTAATGCATCAACTGGGTTAAGTCTTGAGGCTTTGTACGCAGGGTAATAGCCAAAGAAGAGCCCAATTGATGCTGATGTGGCAAGCGATATTGCGAGTGATATTTTGGATATGAAAATTGGCCAACCAAGCCCGAGACCAATGGCAACGGCGCCACCAATACCAATGAGCAAACCAAGTAGTCCACCAATCAAGCAGATGGTAATTGCTTCAAAAATAAATTGATTCAGAATGCTGCGTGTTGTAGCCCCAAGGGCCATGCGAACACCAATTTCTCGCGTGCGTTCAGTTACTGAAACAAGCATGATATTCATAATGCCAATACCGCCAACAACCAGGGAAATAAGGGCGACAAATAAAAGTAAAAGATTCATAATTTTGGTTGCCGCACTTGAAGCTTGTGCAATATCTTCTTGTGTAAACATGGTAAAATCATCATCATCGCATTCAGGAATTTTATGTGTTTGGCGTAAAATGGAGCGTATTTCTTTTGACGTTTGTTGCATGCGCTCTTTATTTTTTGCCGACATTATTAACGCAAAGTAGCGATCTACCCCGCCCATAATTCTTTTGCGCATAGTGGTAGCAGGAATGAGGACGGTATCGTCTTGGTCCATGCCGTCGGCACGTTTACCCATTTCGCTTAAGGAGCCAATGATTAAAAAAGGAATACGTTTAATACGTAATGTTTTGCCGATTGGGTTTTCGTTGCCAAAAATTTCACGTCGTACTGTTAAGCCAATAACGGCAACCTTGCTGCCAGCAAGCATATCGTGATGGGTAAAAAAATCGCCATCAGTTAAGCGCCAATTTCTAATCTCAGTATAATTTTGTCCAACGCCGCCCAAAGTAGTTTCCCATGATTTATTACCAAACATAATTTTTGCTGGTTGTTGAATGCCTGGTGAGATCATGGCAATATTCTCGCATTCATTTTTTATGGTGAGCAAATCTTTTGGTGTGAGCAATGGTTTTAGTGGGGCGCTGCGGCTTGTTAATTTTTTTTGTGATGAAGAAAGAACGATAATAAAATTGCTGCCTAGTTTTTCAATTTCTTGGTTAACGCGATTTTTTGCTCCTTCGCCAATTGACATGACGCATACAATGGCAACAACGCCGATAATAATACCAAGCGTTGTGAGTAGTGAGCGTATTTTGTGGCTTGCCAAAGATTTAAGGGCGGTTCTAAATATAATTGCTATTTTCATGAATTGTTCTTTTTATCTGAAACAATAAGCCCGTCAATTAATTCAACGGTACGTTTGGTATAGTTTGCTATGCGTGGTTCATGCGTTACTAAAATTACCGTAACATTTTGTTCGGCATTGAGTTTTTTGAACATATTGATAATTGTTTCGCCGGTGGCAGAATCTAAATTTCCGGTTGGTTCGTCGGCCAAGATGATGCGTGGTTTATTGATGAGCGAGCGGGCGATGGCTACGCGTTGTTGCTGCCCGCCAGAAAGTTGGTAAGGATAGTGATCCAAGCGATTGCCAAGTTCAACTGATTGTAAAAGTGCGGTTGCTTCCCGAGTTGCCTGTTCTTCAGTTTGGCCAGCATAAAGGCGGGGTAGGGCGACATTTTCAAGCGCTGTTAAATCACTAAGTAAATGAAATTTTTGAAAGACAAAACCAATCTTTTCATTTCTAATTTTGGCAAGTTCATCGCGTGTTGCTTTGGCGACATTTTTTCCTTCAATAAAGTATTCGCCTTCAGTTGGAATATCTAGGCATCCTAACAAATGCATGAGAGTAGATTTGCCTGATCCTGAAGTGCCAATGATGGCTAAAAATTCGCCCTGATCAATAGTCAAATTAATGCCTTTGAGCGCAGCTAAATCGGTGTCGCCCATGCGGTAAATTTTAACAAGATTTTTTGCTTCTAACAGTTTCATTTGGTACCTATCGTTCCTGGTCGAGCACCATATACCGATCGCAACAGTATATTTTCGTGTGGTTGTTCAGTGAATTCTACGATAACGTTACTTTGTTCGCTAAGTCCATCGATTACGTGTGTAAAGCGAACATCGATAACACCAAGTTTAACATCAACTTGTTTGATAGTTTTTTCTTCGAGAATCCACAAGGTATCACGTTGTTGCTGTTTAATTGAGCCAGGTTTTAATTCAAGCTTTTCAATTGTATAGCCGGCTTTTTTAGCAAATTCTTCAAGACGAAATGTGCTTAAGCGCAACGCTTTATTAGGTACCGAGAGGGCATTTTTGTCTTCGTTGACTTTGATTTCAACGTTGGTTGTCATGCCTGGACGCAGCTCTATGGTTGGGTTGCTGACTTTGAGAACGGTGGCGTACGTTATAACATTTTCAACAATTTTTGATTGAAATTGTACTTGCTTGACCGATGAAACAAAAGGCCGTTTTGAAAAGGTATCAACGGTAAAAACTGCTTCCTGGTTTTCTTTAATAAGTCCAATATCTGCTTCATCGACATCAACATAAGCTTCCATATCGGTTAGATCTTTGGCGATAATAAATAAAACTGTTGCATCGAGTTGTGAAGTTATTTGTTGGCCGATATCAATTTTTTTAGCAATGATGGTGCCCGTGTCGGGAGATTTAATGAAAAGGTTAGCATACATTTTTTGTTCGCGCTCCAGCGACGCCTTGAGTTGTTCAACGCGTGCTTGTGTAATCAAAAAATCTCGTTCTTCTTGCTCGAATTTGTTTTGGGCAAGTTGCCCGCTTGCATAAAGTTCTTTTTGGCGTTCGAAAAACTTTTTCTGAAAATCATATGTTGCTTGCGCTTCAGCGCATTGAGCAATCAATTTTTTGATGTCAGTATCGCCAATTCCGTTATCAAGAATAGCAAGTACTTGATCTTTTTTTACGTGATCATTATTGTCGACCAAAATGTTTACGACCTTGCCGGTAACCAAGCTACCAACGGTAAATTGATCTTTAGCCTTCAGTGTGCCCGATGCGGTAACGAATTGTGCGAGGTGTCGGCGTTGTGGTTTTTCCGTTACAATATTGAGTGTTTCTTTTTTTTTACTTAAAAAAAAATATCCAGTTGTACACGTTGTGCAGACAAGAAAGAGCGTAATAATAGCTTTTTTTTTATTCATCATAATTCTTTATTGTTTGAGAAGAGCTTCTACCGGGTTGAGCCGGGCTGCTTTTTGTGCCGGATAAAAGCCAAAAATTAATCCAATTAAAAATATGGTACAGAAAGCAACGATAATCGGTTCGATGCGTATGACGGCAGGTAACTGAAAAGTGTATTGTGCTATGAAAGGGGTGACTAAGCCAAGCACGATACCAATGATGCCGCCAATAAAACACAAAACAACTGATTCAATTAAAAATTGTTGCAAAATGAGTGCATGAGAAGCGCCGAGAGCCATGCGAATGCCGATCTCTTGTGTTCGTTCGGTAACAGAAACAAGCATGATATTCATAACACCAATGCCGCCAACGAGCAAAGAAATTGAGGCGACAATTAAGAGAAAGATGTTAAAAATGGTAGAAGAAGCTTTTGCGGCTTTAAGCATAGATGCTTGGTCTATAATTGAAAAATCATTTGGTTCATCAATGCCTAAATTGTGTCGAGCACGCATAATTTTTTTAATTTGTCGTACAATGGTTGGCATTTTGTCAAGACTTTTGCCAGCAATGACAATGCCGTGAATGGTGCTACTGTTGTGATTTTTGAGATATTTTTTTGCTGAAGTAAAAGGAATAATAACGTCAAGATTTGGATCGCGGTGGCCGGGAGCATTGTCTATTTTTTTAATAACGCCAATAACGGTAAACAAAATATTTTTTACTTTTATCGTGCGGCCAATTGGGTCAACGGTTTTAAAAAGGTCTTTAGCGGTTTGGTCTCCCAGCAGAGCAACGCGCGTTCCTTTTTGAATGTGATGCTGCGTCATATTGGCACCTTTACTGAGCGAGCGGCCCATGACACTGAGCAGTTCATCGTTACCGCCTTTGATATCGCACATAACGGCAGAGCCATGATATTCAATAATGCCGCGATCAAAAATGACGGGCGATATTTTCTTTATGCCCGGGCATTGGTTGTTGAGGCTGGTAACATCCGCCGTTGTCAGTTTTTTTGTTTCTTTTTGCTTGATTGATTTGGTTGCTCCTTCAAGCGTAAAGTTGCCTCGCCAAAGTTCAATATAGTTGTTGCCAATTGCTAAAATTGATTTACGCATTTTTTCTTCAGCGCCGTAGCCGATTGCTAGTGTTGCAATGATTGAAGCAATACCAACAATAATGCCCAAGATAGTCAGGAAAGAGCGTCCTTTGTGGTGGTTGAGAGCGCGCAAAGAACTTTTTATTAAAATGCGTGAGTTCATAGTTTATAAGGTACCTTTGAACCACTTTTTATAGAGTTTTTCCATGTCATCTTTTTCAGCGATATCGGTTATAACTTCTTCGTGCTCGCTCAAGCCTTCTTTAATTTCAAAATAGTTATCATCAGTGATGCCCAGCAAAATACCTTTTTCGATAAATGTTTTATTGGCAACCGTCCATATAAATTTAACGCGTTTGTTGGGATAGGTTTTTTTAAATTCTTTGCGGCTTTTTTTGTCGAGAGGTTTGAATTCGTAGTTCAATTGCTTGGCTATAGTTTTGAGTACTTTAGGATTTGTTTGAAAGCTGATACCTTTTATGCAGAGAGCTTTTTTTATCTTTGATGCTTTGATTTTTGCATTCAGCGTCATGCCTGGCCTAAAGAGGCGGTTGTGGTTGCTGATATCAATAGTTGCTTTGTAAAAGAGACTGTCTTTATTTGTTTTGGGTGAAAAGCCGACCGTTTTTATGGTGGTTTTAATTTCAAGGTCTGGGTAGGTGTTAACAGCCATGGTAACTATTTGTCCTGGTTTTACCGAGCCAATATCGCTTTCGTCAATATCAAGTTTCGCTTCCATTTCGGTAATGTCAGGTGCTATTTCAAACAACGGTGCTGATGAGAAATCGGTACCGGTAACACCGCTGCCTTTATAGACGTTAACGGCAGTGACAAAGCCGTTGCCTGCCGCCAATATTTTACGGTTTTGGAGCGAGAGGCGTTCTTTTTCTAATTTTGTTTTTGCTGATTTTAAATCAATTTTTTTTGTTTCATAATCGCGGTCAAGCATTTCAAATGTATCTTTTGCCAACTGTCCCGTTTCAAAAAGTTCTTTTTTGCGTACATAATTTTTTTCTTGGTATTCAAGTTCTGCTTGAAGTCTCATGACGCGTAGATACGCATCTTGGAAATCTGTTTCGCCCGTTCCTGGGTCAATTTCTGCTAGCAGCTCGCCCTTTTGAACTTGCTGATCTTCTTTAACGTAGAGTTCTTTTATGGTACCAGAAACAACACTGCCAATTTTTACGAGATCTTTTATTTCTAAAATTCCCGAGGCAAGAATGATTTGGCTGATAGACCGGCATTGTGGCTTTTCTGTTTTATAAAATTGTGGTGCCGGTTTTTTTACGTAGCGCTGATAAAGAAGGTATCCGCTTCCTGTAATAATTCCTAGAATTACCAAGTAGGTACATAATTTTTTATACTTCATGAATCTCCCCTGGCGTGAGGTGGTCTCTTTTCGCAAAATTAGTTTAGTATATTGAGTTGGCTTAGGGAAGAATAAATTAAATTGATCAAAAGATGCTGAGATTAATAAGTAGTGTTTGAATTTTGCCGGGGGCTTTGCCAAATTTTTTTTTGACGATTAAGCCCCCAGTAATTTATGAATAGTGAGTTATTTGCATGAGCACTTGGTTTTGCACGTACATGCTTTTTTAACGGGACCATTGCATGGGCATTTGCATTTTTTATCACACTTGCATCTACTTGAGCATGCTTTTTTGCAGGAACAATTACAACCAGCTTTGGATGATTGTGTCATGATATCTTCCTTCCATAAAAATCTTCATAAAAAAACCCTAGAACCATTCATTAGTTCTAGGGTAAAGTTTTTATTTTTTTGAATGCAAGGAATGTGAAAAAAATTTAATTAAAAATCACTGTCGCAGTCATCAAGCGAGAAGCCTTCAAAGATGAGATGTGGCTTGTATGGTTGAGCGAGTTCTTTTTTTTGGCTCATAATTTCTGTAGGAGAGCATTCGGTGGCTGATTGATTAGCTGGTGCTGTTGTATGGACTTTTGCCGGTGCGTTGATCATGATTTCTGTTGGAGAGCATTCTTCTGATGATTTATCTTTCGATGTTGTTGTACTTTCGATGAAAGTTGATTCTTGGTATACTGAGCATGCCGATACCGCATCAAGAACGTAGTTCTCTTCGCAACAGGTGCAATTTGAGTTACATTCCTGTGTGCATGTGTTGTTGTGCCCATCTTTATTTATGAAATCATTATAAACATCGGCGGGGGTTTTTCCGTTCCCGTCTTCAAGGTAGGGACTGGTTCCTGCTTCGATCAAAAGATCGTAAATGTCGTCAATGTTGGTTGTATATTCTAATTTATCACTTGGTTCAAGACCATAAAAAAGATGGTGCAGTGCGTTGCCGCCTGGTGTCTGTGTGCTTTGATTGTTATCATACGCCAGATAGTCTGCGCCAGATTCTAATAAAAATTCTACCATATCATAATTGCCAGAGCGGGCGGCAAATAAAAGTGGCGTCATGCCTCGATAATCGCGGGCATTAACGAGTGCAGGTTCCTGAGAAATCAGATCTTTTACCGTTTTAAGTTCACCTTCCCAGGCAGCAAAATGAATATGTTGTATGCCGTGTCGGTTTGTTTTTGCATCGTCATCAATACAAAAGGCGCATTCGCATGTTGCTGGTGCTAATGGGTTGATGTAGGTTGAGAGGATGGGGCTGGCAGGGCTTTCTAGGCAGGCTGGGTGTACCATTGGTCCTAACCCCATAAAACCAAGAAATAATGCTACGGGTATCTTTTTCATATTTTTCATAATTTTCCCAATCGTAATTTAGTAAAAAATGAATAAATTCTATTGATAGTTATAATATGTCATTTTTATTTCAATCTGGAAAGTTTGGGTGAAAAAGTGGCATAAATGGGCAATTTTGAGTGGTGGGTATAAGAAAAAGGCCCACCACGGCCATTGACCTTGTGGGCCAGTAGTCATGGTGGGCATCATTTAAGAGCAAGTTCTTTTTACAAAGTCAGCTTTTATTTTTGTTCAAAATCAGCGTCAATAGGACCTTGTTCAGCGCCAGTTTGTTGTTGTGCATCGTTTTGAGGTGATTGTTGAGCGTTTTTATCTTTGTAGATTATTTCAGCAACTTTATGGGATGCCTTCATAAGATCGTCGGTTGCTGCTTGTAAAGCTTCGCCGTCGTTTTCTTTTTCTGACAAGACTTTTTTAGCATCTTCTAATGCTTTTTCAACAATGTTAACTTCTGCGATTGGAAGCTTTTCTTTGTTGTCTTTCAACGTCTTTTCGATTTGCATAATCATGTTGTCGAGTGCATTACGCTTTTCGATGACTTCTTTAAGTTTCTTGTCTTCAGCTTCGTGTTGTTGTGCTTCTTGAACAAGTCTTTCGATATCAGCTTTGCTCAAGCCTGAAGAGTTGGTAATCGTGATACTTTGTTCTTTACCGGTTCCCAAGTCTTTTGCAGAAACATGCACAATGCCGTTAGCGTCCAAATTAAAGGAAACTTCAACTTGTGGCATTCCGCGCGGTGCAGCTGGGATACCGTCAAGTTTGAAGCGGCCAAGCGTTTTGTTGTCGCGTGCAAATTCGCGTTCACCTTGAACTACATGAATTTCTACTGCTGTTTGGTTGTCTTCAGCGGTTGAGAACACTTGTGACTTTTTAGCAGGGATGGTGGTGTTACGTTCGATAAGCTTTGTTGCAACGCCCCCCAAGGTTTCAATACCCAAGGAAAGTGGTGTTACGTCCAAGAGCAATACGTCGGTAACGTCACCAGCCAGTACGCCGCCTTGAATTGCAGCACCCAAAGAAACAACTTCGTCAGGGTTTACTGAACGGTTTGGTTCTTTACCAAAGAATTCTTTTACCATTTCTTGAATCTTTGGAATACGGGTTGAGCCGCCAACCAAAATGACTTCGTCGATTTTGCTTACGCTGATATCAGCATCTTTGATAGCTTGTTTGCATGGCTCAAAGAGGCGTTTGAAAATGTCTGCACACAAGTTATCAAGTTTGGCGCGGGAGATTTTTGTTACTAAGTGCTTTGGTCCCGTTGCATCGGCGGTGATGTAAGGCAAATTGACTTCTGTTTCAGTTGCAGCTGAAAGTTCAATCTTAGCTTTTTCAGCAGCTTCTTTGAGGCGTTGAATTGCAACTTTGTCGTTTTTAAGATCGACGCCATTTGATTTCTTAAATTCTTCGATGAGATACTCAATTAACAATTCGTCAACGTTATCACCACCAAGCATGGTGTCACCATTGGTTGATTTAACTTCAACAACGCCATCGCCTACTTCCAAAATGGAGATATCAAAAGTACCGCCACCAAAGTCGAATACCGCAATTGTTTCGTTATTCTTTTTGTCAAGACCATAAGCAAGCGCTGCTGCTGTAGGTTCATTGATAATACGTTTAACGTCTAGCCCTGCAATTTGACCAGCTGTTTTGGTTGCTTGTCGTTGAGCATCGTTAAAATAAGCAGGAACGGTAATAACCGCTTCAGTTACTTTTTCGCCCAAATAATCTTCAGCCGCTTGTTTTAACTTTTGTAACACAGCTGCTGAAATTTCTTCTGGTGCAAGTTTTTTGCCTTGAACTTCGATAGCGATATCGCCATTGCCTGTGCTGACGATGTGGTAAGGAACCAGTTTTTTATCGCGATCGGTTAATACATTAAACTTTTTACCAATGAATCGCTTTGCCGAAAAAACAGTGTTCTCGGGATTGGTTACTGCTTGTCGTTTTGCAACAGCGCCTACCAAGCGTTGGCCGTCTTTGGTAATAGCCACGATGGATGGGGTAGTATTGGCGCCTTCTTGGTTAGGAATAACTTTAGGGCTGCCGCCTTCCATGAATGATACGACTGAGTTTGTAGTACCCAGATCTATGCCGATAATTTTTCCCATAATAATTCCTTTGCTTTTTAAAAAATGTTAACTGCCTGCTGCATTTTTCTACTTTTTATGCTAACATCCATTCCTGAGATTATCTTAGTCAATCTATGAAGATGTGTCAATTATTTTTTAAAATTTCTTAGTCTTACTCACTCAAGTTTATCTGGGCCACAAACTATCTTTATGTCGCATAATTTTAGACATTTTGACACAATTGGGCGTTTTCCTTGGATTTCTCAATCTTTTGGCCATTCAATATTATTCTTGTTTTTGGCGGAGTAGGGTGGCCTTGACGCGCGCTCCCCGGCACTCCGTCCTGTCGCCCCCAGCCTTTTAATTCTAAGTGGGAAAAGGGCTGGGGGCTTTGGACTACGTGAATTAGCAGCGGCGTTGGTTATGGGGGAGGGGAAGGGGGATAGGAGGAAGATGAGGAAAAAGATTTAGCTCGTTAGCTCTCCCGGGCCTATGCTTATACAGAACCCGGGAAAGGCTCCGAGATTTATTAGGGAGGTCGTGTCCAGATAAATCATGATTCGGTAAGTACTTAATAAGAGGCTTAGGACTTATTCAGGATTTAAGATTTATATTTAAATAAAGAGATTAAGAATTTAAAAAAAGAGTAAAAAGTTAAGAATAAAATTTAGAAAGTTTAGAAAAAAGGGCGTATTAAAGAATAATAATAAGACGTGAAAAAAGAACCATTTGGACGAAAAAATAAAAATACTACTAAATTTACCAAAGTACGTTTTAAAAAGTAAAATAGCGAGATTGCAAGCGCGTTGATAATTTTCTAATTTTTAAGACAATCTTTTGTATCTTTTGCAATCGGTTGGATTAAATGGGTTTTAAAAATTGAAAAATTTCTTCTTAAACCTCTAGCTAAATTTTTAGAAAAAGCTTAATTTTCCCCCAAAAAGGGGATAAAGTGGCCCGCCCTGCCAACTGCGAGACCCTCTTTTATACGGGAAAATTGTATGAACAATTATGAACAATAGAGCTTATTTTTTAAAAGATGTTTATTTTTGCAAAATAAATGTAAAGATGTATTCTGTTGTTAAATTACTATAAAAGCTCCGCGTGGTTTCTTTATTGACTTTCTTGCCTTAAATTTTCTAATATAGAATTATACGAGAAGAGTTCTTTATTTTGCCAGGAGATGAGTGTAATGAAAAAATTAATAATAATGCCGGTATTTTTGAAAAGCGTCGCGTGTAGCACTTTTATTTTGTTTGCCTGTCTTGCTTTTTCAAGCTTTCTTCGTGCTAGTGCTGCGGCTCCTGAGCCTATCGATACTGATCTAAAGGCAGCTTCAGATTATAGTGAATGGTTTAAAATTCATCAGATGTGTTATAATAACAAAGATGTTTCTGTTGTTGGTAATTATATTGACAAGCTTAATCTTTCAAAAAATGACTTGGCTTTGCATTTGAATCGACGCGATGAATCTGGTTATAGTGCTCTTGATTATGCGATTATGTCTGGTGATATATTAAAAGTGATGCTTTTACTTGAAAACGGAGCTAATCCTATTCCTTGTTTTATTACCGCCCTTGCTCCATGGTTTAGAGAAAGCATTGCTGAAATGTTGGCTATTCGGTGTTTTATGGGTTCATTTGATATCAGCTATCAAGGTTTTAGTTTGGTTCATCGGGTAGCTCAGCTTAATCGAGGTGGGCAATCTTTAGTTTTTATTGTTAGTGAATTACAAAAAAGAAACATTCTTCCCGCCGAGTCGTTCAATTTTGCCAGTAGTAGTGGTATGACGCCGCTGCACTGTGCAGCAGCAGCAGGCATGTTGGCTAATGTGTATACATTGTCCAGGTATGACGCTGTTATTGATGCGAGAGACCATGTGGGCAATACTCCGCTTCATCTTGCTGCAAAATCTGGTCATGCAGATGTGGTGAGAGCTTTAATTCGTCTTGGTGCTGATGTTGATGTAGTTAATAGTCATGCTAAAACGCCATTGAGTTATGCCAGAATATATGATCGCCAAGATGTTGCTGACATTTTACAGGGTTGTTTTTCTCAACAATCGACTGATCAGTCTGAATCTGATAGCGAAGATAATGAATATGCAGAATCGGTGTTGGAGGATCTGTTTGCATCGTTTGACATAAAACTGCAGAGCACCTCTTTGCATGTTGACGAAGAGATGCCCCTTGTGAAGGATGAGGGTAGCAAAAATAGTGAACCGACGAGTGCTGTTTTTGAGAATAAGCACTTGTTTACATCGTCAGAAATAAAAAAACAGCCGATTCTTGGGGGCATTGATTCGGCGAGTTATCTTTCTGATGATGAGTCATTTATGCTAAAAAGTTATTCTTCTGAAGAAATGTGTGCATCATCTGATAGTGAAAAAAGCGAAAGTTCAGATGCGCTTGAGCGGTTGTTTGCATCGTTCGAGAAACAAGGCACGTGTGCAGTCTCCGAATAGCGATCTTATTTAAGTTGTATGAGATGCTGAATGATTGTCAGGTTGCATAACAATTGGCCCACAAGAAATGAAACAAGTAATGAGATGCCAATTGATCTGCTCAGGTATTTTAGCGTTATTTTGAAGCTTGGTTGAATGCCCCAGCGGTAGTAGGCATTAAGCGATACAATCAAAAAACTTATGCAGCGGATAGTAAGAATTGTTAACAAAGTGATCGTTGGGCTTTGTATTTCCTGTGCTACCACAAAAATATAAAAAAAGATGATTTCGAGAAACTTAAAAATAAAAAGAGAGCTTGCCGCTTCTTCTAAAATGTAAAACTGTTCATATAAAATGAAGAACAGCTCTGAAAAGGTTATCAGTAAATACATTATTGAGAAAGTAACGATCATGCCAGTTGGCTGGTTAATAAAACTGATTGCCAATAATTTGCTGTAATTCAGAAACAGAAAAATAATAATCGGTACAATAATCAAAACAAGCTTGGTGCTTAATGTTTCAAATGCCGATTTTTTTTCTTCCTTGCTACCGTGTTCTTTTAAGGTGGCTAGTAAGGCATTTCCCGGATGGCCAACAGTTGATTTGATGGTGTCGTGGAGTGCTCGAGAAATGGTGCTGGCAAAATAAAACAGCCCCGCCTGCTTAAGGCCAAATTTTATAGCAAATAACGGTGTTACAATATTGCTGGTAAACAGCTGGCGGTTTAAGTGTAGCAAATAATTGAAGAGCCGTATTTTAATCATGCGCTTGAAAAGATTATGCGGAATTGGAAAATACGCGTTGGGCAATTTTTTATACAATTGCCAGATACTGATTATAAAAAAAACAAGTGCGATGAGCGAGTCAGCACAGTACGGTATAAAAATAATATTTGATGACAGCATGCCATCTGTGTAAAAATAAGTCCCCCACACCACCGCCAAATAACCAATAAAAATAAATAACTCGATCAAAATGGTTGGTTTGCTCTTAAAGGCGATGTGTAAAAATTGTCTAAAGACGCAGCGAATTGTTTCGGTAAAAACTAAAAACGGCACAATCAAAAGACTTGGCATGCCGGTAATTTCTGCGCAATGGAGATATAACCAGTACGTTGCGGCTCCAGCTATCAGCAGCGTAAGTGGTATTACAGGAGCCAGATACTGACGCAAAAATATTGTTTTAAATGTTTGCTTACTTTTGACGAAAAAATAAAAAAATGGCGCCAAAGTATAAGCACTGCCAAAATCTGCTAATCGTGAAGCTAGGTAGATTGTTGCAAAAATCATCCCAACGAGGCCGTACACTGAGCCATCAAGTAATCTGATCAGCAAAAGATTGTGTGTAATTTTGAGCGATTCAAATAATAGACTTCCCCATAGATTCCACCTGAATCCATGATGAAATTGATCAATTGGCGACAATTTTTGTGTGCTTAAATTTTTATTCATATTTCTTTTTAAACTAGCCGTGCGAGACCTTTATCAAATCGCGATTGTGGTACAAGGCTAGTATACAAGATATTTTCAAAAAGATAAAAAAACGGGCCCAATTGGCCGTGTAAATACCGTACTATGAGCTCAAAAGACTGGCTATTATTTCAGCCTGAAAAAATTTGAGCGCCAAAAGTAGTATTAGGCCGCAGGCAAAACAGAGCGCAAGGTAGTGTTTTGAGGTCCTAATGCTGGGCGTAATTTGCCATAATGAATAGGCATTGATCGTTATGATAACAAAGCTGATCAATCTAATAATGATAATGCTTATCAAGGTGGTGAGCATGGTTTGTTGTTCGCTAGCAATAATAACGACATAAAAAAGGAAGAACTCTAAAATTTTAAAGAGAAAAAGTTTTCGTGAAGCCTCTTCGATAATATAGAACTGTTCATAGGCCATAAAAAAAAATTCCGTGAAAATAATAATGAGCAAGAGTAACAACAAAGCAAGTGTGACGGCGGTATTATTGTTGGTAAGCCAAAGCTCCATAATACTTTTATAACTTATGATCAACATGATCATGAGTGGTGCTATGACGCGCATGACTTTTTCATTAATAATGCGAAAGGCCTGTTTTTTTGCTGCCTGACTGTTTTCTTTTAAACTTGCAAATAAGGCGTTACCAGAATAGCCAATTGAAACTTTGATGATCGATTGGATGGCAGTTGCAATAATACTTGCAAAATAAAAAAGACCTGCTTGTTTGAAACCAAATTTAATGGCAAAAAAAGGTGTTAAGAAATGGCTGGTAAAAAACTCGCGGCTTATGCGAATGAAATAATTGAAGAGGCGTGCTTTAACAATGCGTTGCCCAAGGTTCTTTGACCAACTATCGACATTTTCTTGGGGCAATTTTTCGTAGTAGCGCCGCATCATGATTATAAATACTGTGGTGACAAATGCTGAATCAACGATATGCGGAACAAAGATAACATTTAAAGATAGTTGAAAATGAAAGTGTAAAATTGCAACCCAAATTGAAGATAAATAACATAAAAATGTTGCTAGTTCGAACAGTACTACTTTCTTACTTTGAAAAGTCATGTGTAAAAGATAACGCAAAAATGAACGTATTGTTTCTAAAAATACAATAGTTGGGATGATGAAGAGACAGGGGGTTGGTTGGTCGGATAAAAATTGCTTCTGAAAAAAAACCATAGCTATCATGCCGGCAGCCATAATTATAGGTAGCTGTGGCCCAAGGTAATAAGAAAAAAGTATTTTTTTGAAGCTTTTTTTATTTTTAGTTATGTCGCAAAAAAAAGGTGCCAAGGCATGACTCATGCCAAAATCAGCAATCTTTGTCGTCATGTAAATTACCGCAAACATACTGCCAATCAGCCCGTAATCAGCAACATTAATAAACTTGAGCAAAAAGAAATGGTGTACTATTTTTACTGCTTCATAAGTTATGCTTCCAAAGAAATTCCATCTAAAGCCACGATGAAATTTCTTTTCTATAACTTTGCAAAAATCGTTTTGTTGAGTTTGCATGTAATCCTTACCGTAAAATGGCTTAGTTTTGAAAAAAAGTATACGTGCTCGTCTTAAAAAAGGCAAAAATTTAACGAATAATGAAAAGCTAAAAGCATTATAAAAAAAGGTTTTTTTTACCAAAACATAAATTACTTACAAAAATTTATTAAGTTTGAGTAACCTTAGATTTAAGGGTTTGGGGGGCGACAATATTTTACGGTGGTTGCATGATACATCAGGCATCTTACGCTGCAACTTCCGTAATGCCCGTATTAACTTGTTTTAAATCATATTCACTTTTTTTGTTCAAAAAAATAATTTCTTGATGAGTTTATTGTTTGTGTTGAAAGCAGCCAAATAGTTCTGGTAATCATAAAAACTAAAATATGATCATGATACATTTTTAAATTGTAAAAATAACCGGTAAAAAAAGATCAAAACATAATATTTTTTTCATTTTTTGATTTTGCGTTCTCTTTTCTGTTATCATGTACAACACCTGGCGTTTTGTTTATACAAAATTGAGGTGAGATAGTATAGTAGTAGTAAACGAAGTAAAAAAAGGGGGTGTTACGGTAATAAACATATTCTCTTGTTATCAAGGTCAAACTGTGGCGAGGAACGGGTAGTATAAAATCCGTCTTTAGATCCCTAAAGGAATCTCTATGGTGTTTAAGATTAGTGACAAGGTAGTTTGTCCAGGACATGGCGTTGCCGTAGTAGAGGATATCATTGAAAAGTTGGTGGTGGGCAAGAGCGTACCATTTATAAAGCTTGTCTTTTTATTTAAAGATATGACAATCTTGGTGCCAACATATAATATTGATGCTGTTGGTATTCGTCTTCCAAGCGATAAGGAAACGGTTCAACAAGCACTTAGTTTGTTGCGTCAGAAGCCACTTAGAAAACTGGCAGGAGTAGATTTTACGCCAAGTGGTTGGAATCGAAGAAATAAATATTATCAGCTAAAAATTCAGGGTGGCAAGCTGGTTGAAATAGCGGAAATTTATCGAGATCTTATGTATGTTTCATTACAAAAAGATCTTTCCTTTGGTGAGCGTTCATTATTACAAATCACTGAAGAATTGCTGGTGCAAGAGTTACAAGTTATTCGAAAGACACCAAAAGAAGATGTTATACAAGAAGTAAGATCGCCGTTTAAGCAGTTTGTATTTCATGAAAAAAATTATAATCATGAGGCTGCTTCTCCCGTTTTGTAGTATTTTAAATCAACTGTGATTGTGCATGAAAAACGATAAGAAATTTATTTTTATAATTACTGGGCCAACCGCTTCAGGAAAAACGGCATGTGCCGATCAACTTGCACATCTGTTAGATTGCGAAGTTATTAATGTTGATGTTGGCCAATTTTATACACCGTTGTCTGTTGGAACGGCAAAGCCCGACTGGAAAAATTTTACTTATCCGTGCCATTTATTTGATATTATCAGCGAACCGAAAGATTTGACTGTTGTTCATTACCGAACGTTAGTGATTGACAAAATTAAAGAAATTCAGGATCGAGGACGTATCCCTATTTTGGTGGGCGGTTCTCTTTTTTACATTAAATCTATTTTTTTCCCACCTCATGAGTTTAATACCATTGATCAGTTTGATGAGACACGGACAAGCGATATTAAGCCAGATGATTTGTGGGATTCTTTATATGTTATAGACCCCGATAGAGCGGCAAAAATTCATAAAAATGATACGTATCGCTTGCAACGCGCCTTGCATATTTGGCAAAAAACTGGACAAAAACCATCATCATTTTTGCCAAAGGTCCATGTTCCCTTTAACACTATCCTTATATCTCTGGTGCCGGAAAAAGAATTTTTGCGCGATCAAATAAAGAAACGTACCATCGAAATGATTACACATGACGGTTGGATTAAGGAAGCAAAAAAGCTTATAGGAACCGAGTGGGAAACGTTTTTAGAGGCAAAGGGACTCATTGGTTATTCAGAAATTTTTGCATGGCTTAAAAATGGTGCGATAGTTTCTGATCTTGACGCATTAATCAATACAATTCAGCTAGAAACCATTCATTATGCCAAGCGTCAATTGACATTTCTTAAGGGGTTCATACAATTAATAAACAAATATCAAGAGCAATATAAACAAGAAGAATACGTGATTATTACAGAAACCATAAAACAAGTAACACGTCAAGAAATTGAACGAATAGCAGCGCTGACAAAACGACTTGGAAAAAATGTGGATCTGCGATAAGCTTCTGGTCAGTAAGTAGGTAGGTAACAGTTTTTGCTTAAACTAAAAGGAGTAGCATGATTCATATTTTTAGGAAGGAGATGAAAAAATGGAGTTCCATATTGTGGGTTGTCTTCGTAGCAATGGCACTCGGCAGTGGGGTTACCCTGATTTTCAAATCCGGTCCAGGGCTCGATAATTTTAAAGTAGCCACTATCAATGGTAAAAAAGTCTCATATGCCCGCTATCGACGTGCAATGCATGATGTTCAAGAGCGCATCAATTCTTTACAAGAGTATGCTCGCATGATTGGTATTTCTGATGAAATGCTGCTCAAGAGCTTGTTTGGAGCTAGCGACCCATATCAAATGGCACTTGATCGCTGTATCAAGGATGAGCTTATTGATCAGGTTAAAGATTCTTTATCAGTTAAAGTTGATGCAGATTATTTTAAAGAAGAGTTTTTGAAATTGTTGCCAAACAAATTTATTGATCAAAATGGTTCATTAAATATGGAGGCTCACCGGGCTTATCTTGAGTCGTTTGTCCACAACACCAGCTGAGTATGAAAAAAGCAAAGAAAATGAAATACAGCGTTCGGTTGTCGAACGTATTATTGGTGCTTCAAATTATACTCCTTTGTATGTATTGCGAGAAGATTTTGAAGAAACTCATGCGCGTAAAAGCTTTAATGTGGCTGAATTTAAACTTGATTCTTTTGTGCGTGAAGCAAAGAAGACGGCGCCAACAGACCAGCAATTAGCAGATTTTTTTGAAAAACGTAAAAATCGTTATCAAGAGCCAGACAAAAAAAAGGCGTGGTATTGTTCAGTTTCTGCTAATGATTACGCCCAAAATATGGAAATTACGGAAGATGCAATTCAAAGTTTTTATGAAAAAAACAAAACTGCACTCTTTCGAATTGCGGCCTAAAATTAAAGTCCGTCGTTTTTTAGTAAAGGTGAGTTCAGACAGTATGGCGCCAGAGGCATTGAAAAAGGCGCAGTCTTTTTATGAGCAAGTCAAGCAAAAACCACAAGGATTTGCTGATTTGGCAAAAGAACATTCTGAAGATAAAGAGTCTGCTAGAAATGGTGGCTTGCTTGATTTCTTCTCAAGCGGTTCTTATGATCGCGATTTTGAGCGCGCTGCCTTCCGTTTGACGGATCCAAATCAAATCTCTGACATAGTTCGTACCGCATCGGGCTATGAAATCGTTCAGTTGGTTGAACGTCTTAAAGCTAGCGAAAAGCCGCTCGAAGATGTTCAAGAAGAGATTGTTAACACACTTAAAGCTAAGCGCTCATTAACTAAATTAAAGAGTGATTTGGAAGTAATGATGCAAAAGGCAAAGTCAGATAACAGCGTGGTTGATCAATTTATCAAAGATTTTAAACTTGATAAAAAAGAAAGCGATTGGCTGACAAAAGATGATGCCGAAGTTAAAAATGTAACTGGTGTGCTGGCAAAGCATCTTTTTTCTCGCAGCGAAAAGCAATCAAAGATTGGCTATTTTTTTAATTCTGGTGTTTATGTCATTTACCATCTTGTTGATGCTCAGAAAAGTTTTGTACCTAAACTTGAAGATATCAAGAGTAAAGTACTTGAGCATTATTATAAAAATACTGCCAAAAACAATCTCAAGGCCGTTATTAAAGAAATTAAATTTACGGTATTTAATAAAAAAATGACCTTCGAAGAAGGCGTTAAAAAGCACAATATAAAGCTTATTTATACTGGTTTTGTTAAAAAAGATGATGTGGTAAGTTCGTTGAAAAACGCTGGCAATCTGAATAAGGAAATGTTTGCTTTAACAAGTCCAGAACAGCTGTTTCAGTATCGTCATGGCGATATGTACTATCTTGTACAAATGCAAGAAGCAAAATCGGCCGACAAAGAAGACTCTGCAAAAATGCAAGCCAAGTCGGGGGCTGAGCATAAAGTTATAAATAATGCGCAACAAATGCGAGCGTTTATTGCATCTTTGCAAAGAAATGCTACAATAGATATTGATAAAACCGTCTTAAAAGGCCATCAAGGCTCATAAGAATACACATTGGAAAAAAGTATGACAACAGCAAGTGGAAATAATACAAACAGGCAAGATAAAGCAAGGGCTTTAGAAGTTGCGATTGCGCAGATTGATAAGCAATTTGGCAAAGGCTCGGTTATGCTTTTAGGCCAAAAACCTGATCTCAAGGTTGATGTTATATCGACTGGTTCGATTTTAATTGATCATGCATTGGGTATAGGCGGGTTGCCGCGCGGTAGAATCATTGAAATTTTTGGGCCAGAAGCTTCTGGTAAAACGACATTGACTCTGCATGCTATTGCGCAAACGCAAAAAGCGGGTGGTACGTGTGCTTTTATCGATGCTGAACATGCTATGGATCCTGACTATGCAGCAAGTATTGGGATTAATATTAATGATCTCATTATTTCGCAGCCAGATTTTGGCGAGCAAGCTTTAGATATCGCCGAAATGCTTATTCGCTCAGGTGCGGTAGATATGTTGGTTATTGACTCGGTTGCCGCATTGGTCCCTAAGGCCGAATTGGAAGGCGATATGGGCGACCATCATGTTGGGCTTCAAGCGCGGTTGATGTCTCAGGCTTTGAGAAAATTGACACCCGTAGTCCATAAATCAAAGACTGTCCTGATTTTTATTAATCAGATCAGAAGCAAAATTGGCAACGTTATGCCGTTTGGCAATAATGAAACAACTACAGGCGGCAATGCTTTGAAGTTTTATGCGTCTATCAGGCTTGATATACGTCGCATTGCGACGTTGAAGCGTCCAGATGGTGCCTTTGGTAATCGTGTTGCGGTCAAAGTTGTAAAAAATAAGATGGCGCCGCCATTTAAGCGGGTTGAGGTTGATCTTATTTTTGGGCAAGGAATTAGCTCAGAGCTTGAAATTATTGACGTTGCTATTGAGCAAGGCGTTATTAAGCAAACTGGTGCATGGTTTACTTATAAGGATGCTAAGATAGCTCAGGGTCGCGATAATTGTTTTAAAAAGTTAGTAGAAGATAAAAAATTGTTTGAAGAAATCTTTGCTTTGGTTCATGACAAAATGAGCCAGCAGGTTGTTGTTGAATAGAGGTTTTAGTGAACGATAAATCCCCAAAGGGAAGAGTACAGAATCAGTTGAGCGATAAATATTGCATCAACAGCAAAATCAAGGGAGATAGCGTTTACGTTATTGACCATGAAGGAAACAACTTGGGCTTACAGCCAAAAAGTAAAGCCTTAAGAATAGCTGAAGATGCTGGGCTTGACTTGGTACAGGTTGGCCAAAAAGAAGAAATTGCTGTAACCAAGGTTATGGATTTTGGCAAATTCTCTTATGAAAAAAAGAAGCAGGTTAATGATTCGAAAAAGAATCAAAAAACTATGCAATTGAAAGAAATTAAGCTGAGGCCCAATATTGGTGATCAAGATTACCATACCAAGCTTAAGCGTGCGGAAGAGTTTTTCCTTGATGGTAAAAAAGTTAAATTTACGCTGCAATTTAGAGGGCGTGAAATTACCATGATGGGAAACCTTGGCCCGAAGATTTTTGAAAGAATTACGACTGATCTTGGTGCTCGTAACGTTGGTACGTTAGTTGAAGAAAAGGATCAGCGTGGTGGGTCTTTTTGGTCAAAAATTTATTTTATAAAAGCTAAGTCATAATCTACAAAGGAATTGTATGCCTAAAGTTAAATCACATTCAGCGTCTAAAAAACGTTTTAAACGTATCGGTAGTGGCAAAATTAAAAGATCCAAAGCATATAAAAGACACCATGCATGGGCTAAAACAGCTAAGCAAGGTAGAAATTTGCGTGGTAGTGCTTACATGAGTCCTTCAGATCAAGGTAACATTTCAAAATTGATACCTTATTAGTAGTCCGTTAGTATTGTATAAGTTACGTCAAAAAATGATTTTTATAAATTGAGAGATATTCGATGAGCAGAGTTAAACGTGGCATGGCCACTAAAAAAAGACATAAACGTTTATTAAAACAAACTAAAGGCTATTGGGGCCAAAGAAGTAATATTTTCAGACGTGCCAGAGAAACCCTCATGCGTGCATTGTCGTTTGCTTTTGCTGGTCGTAAATGCCGTAAGCGTGATTTCCGTTCCCTTTTCATTACTCGTATTAATGCGGCATGTCGCTTACATAATACCGCTTACAACAGATTCATCCATGCATTGAATGAAAACAATGTTAAATTGAACAGAAAATTTTTGTCTCAATTGGCTGTTTTTGAACCAAATGCATTTGAAAACCTTGTAAAACTTACAAAAAAATAAAATCCTTGAAAGTTTATTTCTCATCTCGCTAGGATGGTTGTTAATGAGGGGTAAGCTGAGCGATGTATTTTTTTTGTGAGAAAAAGGAAAAGGATGATATATTTGGAAGAGCTTGAAAAGAAGGTGACTCAAATTATCAATAAAAATAGAGAGTTAATTGGTCGTATTAGTGCACTTGAGGCAGAAAATGTTCTCTTGCGTGAAAAAAGCCAACACATGGAAAATTCTCTGTTGCGAGAAAGTTGTGCAGCTGAAGAGCTAAGGACAGAAAAAGCAACCATGAAAAACTCTATAGAGTTGCTTTTGAGTAGTATTAAAACGCTTGAAGAATTAGCGGATTGATGTACTTATGATGGATATACAAAAAGCTTTAAAGGTATCTATTTTAGGGAAAAGCTACTCGGTTATGGCAACGCATGAAGATTCTGCCGATATTGTTAAAGCAGCAAACTTAGTTGATAATTTGATGAAAACAAAAGTTGAAAAAGCTAACGGTGCCAGCGAAGAAAAAATTGCCGTCACCGTAGCGCTTCAACTTGCTACAGACTTGATAAAAAAACAGCAAAAACTTGATGTTTATGAAAACAAGACTCTTCAATTAGCATCCTCGATTGATGATGTTCTGTAATTAAATTGATGTAGTCAAAACAAGTGTGTTTCTGTTAGATATTGCTTTTGTAGTAACTGTTTTTATTCATGCTTTCATTTATCCAGGTTGCTGGATATTCTTCCTTATTTATTAATTCCTATTTTTATTTCTTGTGATGGTTCTATTCTCACAGATTAAATTATATATTTATCTAATTGAATTAATAAAAAGGAAATAAACTATGCTTAATTTGTTTGAGGTATTAGTTTTTGCAACAGGAGCCCTCTTGGGTACTTTTGTTGTGATGCTATACTTTGTTTTCAAGAAAAAGCAGTTGTTGCAAACAAAAGAAGCGTCGCAGCGCATGCTTAAAAATGTTCAAGATGACATTGAACGCGAGCGTCGTAATGCCACTCTTGACTTAAAGAATGAGCTTTATAAAAAGCGTAGCGAATTTGAACTTGAAATTAAAAAGACCAAAATAGAAATTCAACAGTTACAAAATAAGCATCAAAAGAAAGAAGACACGCTCGATCAGCGCGAAAGTCTTCTTGATGAATTACGCAAGGAATTACAACAAAAAGAACGTGATATATCTCGTCGTCTCGATATGCTTAATCAGAACGAAATGAAAATTAAGAAGCTTTATGATGAGCTGGTAACTAAACTTGAAAAATTAAGTGGCATTAAGCAAGAAGAAGCTATGCGGATTTTGCTTGATTCTTTGCAAAAAGAAGTAACGCTTGCTAACCAAAAATGGGTTGCTAAAGTTGAAGAAGAAGCGCGCGAAGAAGCTAAGCAACGCTCAATTAGTATCATGGCTTCTG
This sequence comes from bacterium, assembly GCA_016699045.1. Classification (NCBI taxonomy): domain Bacteria; species bacterium. The sequence goes on along the minus strand of CP064957.1, from coordinate 126,252 downwards.
CCATGCAGCGCTACTTGACTGAACAAGTTACTCTCCATTCGTCCAGTATTATTCATTTGCCCAATGAAGAAATGAAAGGACGCATTATTGGTAAAGAAGGCCGTAATATTAAAGCGCTTGAAATGGCTACCGGCATGGAGTTTGTTATTGGTGATACGCCTGAAATTATTACAATTTCTGGATTTAATCCAATCAGGCGTGAGGTTGCCAAGCGAGCTCTTGATAAATTAGTTAACGACGGCAGAATCAATCCAACGCGAATTGAAGAAACCGTTGCTAAATGCGAAGAAGAATTAGAAGCAACTATTGAAGAAATAGGCCAACAAACGGTTCTTGAGTTTGGGCTGAGTGGCGTACATCCAGAAATCATTAAGTTATTGGGTCGCTTGCATTTCAGAACCAGCTATACACAAAATCAGCTTACACATAGTAAGGAAGTTGCTTATTTTGCGAAAATGATTGCTTCAGAACTTGGTCTTAATCCCAACATTGCCGCCCGCGGTGGTCTTTTGCATGACATTGGTAAGGCCGTTTCTGCTGAAGTAGAAGGTCCACACGCTTTGATTGGTGCTGATTTGGCAAAAGAATATGGTGAAGATCCATTGGTTGTTAACTGTATTGCTTGCCACCATGAAGAAGTACCGCCTAAATCAGTTTATGGATTTATTGTTCATATTGCTGATGCTATTTCTGCATCCCGTCCTGGTGCGCGTAAAGAAACTCTTTCTACGTACATTAAGCGCCTTGAACAATTGGAAGAAATTGCTGGCAGCTTTGATGGTGTTAAAAAAGCGTACGCATTGCAAGCTGGCCGCGAAATTCGTGTTATCGTTAATGAAGATACGCTTGATGACGAAAAAGCCGCCATGTTGGCACGTGATTTGGTCAAGCGCATTGAAGAAGAAATGGCGTTTCCTGGCGAAATCAAAGTTAACGTTATTCGTGAAAAACGATTTATACAAGCAGCACGATAAAAGGATTATGCTTCATGGCGCATTTACTCAGATTTATATTTATTGGCGATGTTGTAGGAACTCCGGGCGTGAGTGTTTTCCAGAAATGGGTGCCACGGCTTAAGGAGCAGTACAACCTTGATGCTGTTTTTGTAAATGGTGAAAATTCAGCCAAGAATGGTAACGGGATAACGCTCAAAACTATTCAGGCCCTTAAAGACGGTGGCGCGACAATTATCACCACGGGTAATCATGCCTTTGATAGCAAAGATGTTTATAATGCATTTAATGAGCGGGACGATGTCATTCGTCCCGCTAACTATCCCTCAACCTGTCCGGGAAAGGGATATGCGTTGGCCAATGTTAATGGAATGACCGTTGCGGTTATTAACATTCATGGCCGCGTTTTTGTCAACGAGCTTTTAGAGTGTCCGTTCAGGGCCGTTGATTCCCTCATTCAATTTTTACAGCACAAAACAAAGGTTATTTTTGTCGACGTGCACGCTGAAGCTACATCTGAAAAGATGGCTATGGGCTACTATCTTGATGGTAAGGTATCTGGTGTTTATGGAACGCATACTCATATTCAAACGGCTGACGATCGTATATTACCTCGTGGCACCAGCTATATCACAGACTTGGGTTTTTCTGGGTCACTTAACTCGGTTCTTGGTTTCCAATATCAAGGTATTTTAAACCGTTTCGTTATTCAACATCGCTTTGGTAAGGTTCATGTTGAACATAGCAGCCCGTTGGTGTTGAGCGGTATTTTTGTTGAAGTGGATGCCGATACTGGACATGCCGTTCGGTTTGAGCGTATTCGCCTTATCGATCAAGACCTAGAAGTTGCCCCGCCAGAGCCTGAGAACAACAAGAAGTAGTTGATGCTATTTTTCTATTTTTTTTCTCGATTTTTACGTAATTTTTTATTTCTTTTTGCCTCGTTCACTTTTTTATTTGCAGCGACTAATGTTTTTTTACGATTTTCTATGCTGCAATCATTTTCTGTAATTCCCTTAATTTTTGGAACAATGGTTCCGTTGGTAGCTTTGTATGCTATGCCATTTTCTGCCGTATTAGCAGTAAGTTTGGTATTTAATGCCTTGGCGCGTTACGATGAATTATTGTTTTTCTATTTTTTTGCTCAAGGTCGGCGCGCTTTTGTGGCTGCGACGATTGCTTTTTCATGCCTTATTTCTTTGTGTTATCTGCCGCTTATTCTGGAGTGGGCGCCACAAAGTTATATCAAAGGCAAAGAATTGATTGAGCAAGTGGCACGGATGCATTTGCATGATATGCCGTGCAATATTTTGCAAAGTCCGGTTCCTGGTATAGCATTTTATTGCAAAGAAAAGAAAGAAGTTACGTTGGGTATATATCGTTTTGAAGAACTGTTTTTAGTGTTTACTAATAAAAATAATGAACGCTACTTTTTTTGTGCGCAGCATGGGACAATGAGTCAGCATAAACTTGAGCTTGTGCATGGTTCTTTACATATCCAAACGAATGCGCGTATAAATCATGCTTTTTTTGAAAAATCGTTAATCAATATTGCTACGCTCTGGCATAAAGAAAAAGCGCATACGCAAGATTATCATCTTAAATTATGGGATTATAAACGATTGTGGGAAGAGCGTATAAAAAATAAACAGGCATTTATCGAGCTACACAAACGTTTTTCTCAGAGTTTATGGCTTTTTATTATGCCGTTATTAACGTTGTTTTTATTATTTTTTATGCGCAGAAAAAAATATGAAATTGTAAGTGCATTATTATTAAGTGCCGGGTTATTTTTAAGTATGTATTGTTGTACCGCGCTTGGCGGCATTTTTATTACCATGCCGTTACTTTCGCTTGCATGTTTCTATGGAGTCCCCCTCATATTTTTGTTAGGCTGTTATTCCTTGTATCGTACCAGAATGTAAATAACATCTAAGAAAAGGAAAAGAGATGATTTTAGTAGTAATTTTATACGCTATTCTTGCGAGTACTTTTATTCTTGCAAAAGAGGCTGTTGCTTACGCCAAGCCATGTTTCTTAATTGGTTTTCGTATGATTATTGCGGGTAGTTTATTGTGGGGTAGTCAGCTTTTTGTAAAAAATAAAAGTGTTATTCCAAAGCGAGAAGATTGGTTTCTCTTTTTCAAAACGACATTGTTTCATATTTATTTTGCGTTTGTTCTTGAATTTTGGTCATTGCAATATGTTTCCGCTTTAAAAACAACGATTATTTATTCCACAACGCCGTTTATTGCGGCTATTCTGTCGTATTTTTTACTTAAAGAACGATTAAGCCAAAAGAAGATTTTGGGCGTTATGATTGGGATTAGTGGGCTGATTCCAACATTGTTGGCTCAAGCATCTGGCAGCGAAATGTCTATGAATTTATGGCAGCTGTCCTTGCCCGAAGGCGTGCTCATGCTTGCTGTTATTTCTGCGACTTACGCATGGTTTCTGGTGAGCAAGCTTATGAAAAAGGGCTATAGCTTTGGCTTGATTAACGGGATTGCTATGTTTTGGGGTGGTGTTATGAGTATGGCAACGTCAGCCGTTGTCGAAGGTTTTTCTTCACCCGTTAAAGATTTTTGGCCATTTATGATGTGGGTATTTTTACTGATTATTACTGCTAATATTGTTTTTTATAATATGTACTCATGGTTACTTCAACGTTATTCAATAACGTTTCTAACATTTTCTGGTTTTTTATGCCCATGTTTTGGTACATTATATGATTGGCTGTTTATGGGCGGTAAACTTGCATGGCATACGTTTGCTTCGCTTGGCCTTATAACATTTGGTTTGTATGTATTTTATCAAGACGAATTGCGTTTAAAGAAGACTTATAAAAATCTTTAGTGATTTAATTTTTGTCGAATAATAAAAGCAATTTCATCAACCGCTTGTTCAAAATTGTCATTCAAAATATGATGCGTAAAAATCTTATTGATGAGCTCATGCTCCAGTTCAATGTTGGCAAGTTTAAGTCGTGATTCTATTTGTTCTCGCGTTTCGGTTCCGCGTTTTTGAATACGCTCTTTGAGTATTTCAATACTTGGTGGCATGATCCAGAGCAAAACTGGTTGATCTATGAAGTTGCGTATTTTTTTTGCCCCGTCCCAGTCGGTAACCAAAATGAGCGATTTGCCGTTGCGTAGGTCGGTAGTAATTGATGCAGGAGAGCCGTACAGCTCGCCGTTGTATTCGGTTGTTTCTAAAAAAAATCCATCTTCTATTTTTTTCAAAAATTGTGGGCGTGAAACAAAATAATAATCTTTGCCGTTTTGTTCATTAATGCGAGATGGACGCGTCGTGTAAGTAGCTACTTTTTCTAAAGAAATTTGTGGATTAAGTTTTTTGATAACTGCATTGGCAAGAGATGTCTTACCTCCTCCAGAAGGAGCAGAAATGACGAAAAGAATTCCGCGTTGATTTTTGTTAGCCATTGCGTATGCCTTGGTTGTATTTATTTTAAATTACAAAATGATAAGAATGGGTTAAGTAGACTATTTTACCTTATTTTATAAACAATTTGTTTTTTGCTAGATTATTTATTAGATTATTGCACTCATTATAAGCTAATCTAATGGGAAAACAAGGCATAATAAATTTGAAAAGGATTTACATGAAAACAAAAAAAACTATAGTACTTCTTCTTGGTTTTATTATAGCAATGAGTCATCCATTGGTTGCTGATAATGCACAGGCAGCCTCTTATGCTGGGATGTATCCGCGTACGGCACATGCGATTATTGTTGAAGATCTTGATCTTTATAAAATTTTGCAAAAAATTGAGACGTTAGTCGATGTTAATGCAGAAGAGGTTAGCGAAGTTGACAATCAAATTCATCAGAATGTTGTGTTCTTTTTGGAAGAAGCAAAAAAGTTATTTAGCATTATTGTTACCGGTTTTAATGAAGGCCATTTATCAAAAAATCCTGAAATAAAGTATAAATTCGTTAATTTGTGTAATTATTTTAATGGTATCGAGCGTATTAAACCGCGGCACTTACGCGCCTTTGAAGGTCAAATAAAAAAATTCGATAGAGCAATAACTGCTTATTGCCTAAAACGCAAACATGGTTTGAGTATCGATGATTTGAATCTTTTTGATCACATTACGCGTTTCAATCAACAGCTTTTAATGTGCTTGCAAGCCGAAGAACTATTTGAAATAGACCTTATGGACAGTGTAGTTGATTATACGGTGTATCAACCATGGGAGTTTGTTTGTGAGCATAAGTTATTGGTTGGGGCTTCATTGGTCCTAGTAGCTGGCTTGATTACCTATTTCTATATTTTGCCAATATGGGAAGAGCAAAAAAGACTTGAAAATTTAAATAAGTTTTTCGAGGTTAAGCAATTTAAAGTTATTCCGCAATCAGGCATGACCTGCTCGCTTCATGCTTTGCATAATTATCTTATTTTGGCACAAGACGTTACCGAAGAAGAAATGGGAGATAATCTCCAAGATGAAGATCGTTGGGGAAAGAATCGTATACCATGGATGCAATGGATTAAAGATCAAGGTATTAAATCAGAGGCTCTTGATGCGCAATCAGTGGAGGAATTAATTGATCATTTTAATCTCAATCAAAATGGTCTTATCGTTATTCCTGGCTACGAGGCATTACGTAATACCTGTGATTTAGAATTTTTAAGTCAATGGCATGAATTGTTTACCCAGTTGCATGGTCAAGGTGCAAGTAATGTACTTGCTTTTTTGAGATCGGCTGAAAACCTTGATCATTATCAAAATTCTGAGCAATGGCAACAGTTGGTAGATCTTGCTGGCCACAATAGGGTAGCATTTTTAATGCAACCAAACAGTCGTGAACATTTGGCGACATTGCAACAAGCAACCGCTTTGGAAAATCTTGCTCAAACGGATGGTTTATGTGAAAAGTATCAAGCATTCAGGGATCATGGCCAACCAGTTCATATTTTGTTGAATACAGCAAGTAATGATCGAGCTTTTGCATCAAAAGATGGGGGCAAAAAAATGATTGGGCATTGGATTGCAGCTTCGTTTGTTCCAGCTAAGGAAGGTATACGCATCAGAGTTGCTGATTCATTAAATACTAATTTTACCGCGGACCCTGCAATTACGCGTATGGCAGAGCTTTTAACAAATAAAAAATAATGGTATACTGAAAATCAGGTAAGTCTGAACAGTGTTGTTACAAAAAGATATAGTTAGATAATGAAAAAATTACCAAATATTACCGAAAACTTTGCCGAATGGTATCATGAAGTTATTTCAGAAGCTGAGCTGGTTGACCCAGTCAGCCCAACTCGTGGTTCGTTTGTTATCAGACCCTACGGGTATGCTTTGTGGGAGAATATTGTTTCGGTCTTAAATGAAAAAATAAAAGAGAGTGGCACTCAAAATATTTATATGCCACTTTTGTTGCCAGAATCATTTTTGCAACGCGAAGCAAAACATGTTGAGGGGTTTGCACCTGAAGTGGCGGTGGTTACGCATGCCGGTGGCAAAAAACTTGAAGAACCCTTGGTAATTAGACCTACCTCGGAAACTATCGTTTATTTCATGTTTTCCCGCTGGATTAAGTCTTGGCGCGATTTGCCGTTAAAAATTAACCAGTGGGCCAACGTTGTTCGCTGGGAAATGAGGACTCGTCCTTTTTTGCGAACCTGTGAGTTTTTATGGCAAGAAGGACATACCGCTCACGCAACTGAAAATGAAGCGCGTGAAATGGCATTGCATATGCTGGGTGTTTACAAAGAACTTGCGCAAGATTATTTGGCAATTCCTGTCGTTACTGGTCAAAAATCAGAAAGTGAACGTTTTGCTGGAGCAGATGCAACGTATACGTTTGAAGGGCTTATGCAAGATGGCAAAGCACTTCAAATGGGTACGAGCCACATGCTCTCCAGAAGTTTTGTTCAAGCGTTTGATGTTTACTTTCAAGATACTGAAGGCCAGCAACAAGTACCGTTTTGTACTAGTTGGGGTTCAACAACTCGTTTGATTGGTGCGCTTATTATGACACATGGCGATGAAAACGGGCTTATTATGCCACCCAAAATTGCGCCTATCCAAGTGGTCATTGTGCCAATTTTTAAATCTGACGATCAGAAAGTTTTAGTTCTTGAGCGTGCGCAAAAAATTGCCGCTGACTTAAAGAAGCATGGTATTCGCGTCAAGCTTGATGGTGATGAACAACAAACACCTGGTGCTAAATTTTTTCATTGGGAAATTCGTGGTGTGCCTGTTCGGCTTGAAGTTGGACCAAAAGATGTCGAAAACAATCAAGTGGTGTTGGTCAACCGACTTGAACAAGACAGGACAAAGAAGAAATCTTTTGTTTCACTCGATTTGTTGCAAAGCTCAGTAAGTGATTTATTGGTAAAAATACAACACGATCTCTTTGATCGAGCAACTAAAAAACGCGACAGTCAATGGCATCAGGCTGAAACCTTGAATGACTTTGCACAAAAAATGAAAGATTCCAACGGTATGTATCAGGTTGGCTGGTGCGAATCGTCTGAATGTGAACAAACGTTAAAAGAATTTAGTGGAACTATTCGCTGTATTTTGGAACAATCCAAGCATGAAAAATGTTTTTCTTGTGCCAAGCCAAGCAAGAACGATATTCTGGTAGCCAAAGCTTATTAGACTTAGGTATTATTTTAGAGGAGAATAGTTTTGCTATGGCGGTACAAAACATAGATTATCTTGCCACTTTTCATACGTATTTGTTAACTGAAAAACGCGTTTCTGACAATACTTTTCATGCCTATAAGCGGGACATTGAGCAGCTCGAAGGATACTTAAAGAAAAATCGTGTAGCGTTAAGTGATTGTAAAAAAAATCATTTAACGCAATTTCTGAAATACCTCAAAGAAGAGGGCCTTTCGGCAAAGACGATTTCGCGTAAAATATCTACCCTCAAATTGTTATTTAACTTTTTAAATCAGCGGTATCAATTGGTTAATAGCGCTCAAGCATTAATATTTCCCAAAGTTGAAAAAAGCTTGCCTTCCTATCTTACCGAATCTGAAGTTCATAAGTTACTTAATGTTGCTAATAGTGAACGAGGGTATAAAGGCATTCGCAACAAAGTAATGTTGTATTTAATGTACGCTTCTGGTATGCGAGTTTCTGAGCTCGTGAGTTTGACGGTTGATCAAATTCAATTTGATACCGGCTTTGTCAGAATAGCTGGTAAAGGCAATAAAGAACGTATTATTCCTTTGCCAAAAAACATTCTTGAGCTTCTCAATTTTTATCTTGATAATATTTATAAAAAGCTTCTTAAAGATGGCGAGTATGAGCAAAATAATTATCTTTTTTCAACGCGCTATAAAAAAGATATCAAGCCCATTTCGCGGCAATCTTTCTGGATTATCTTAAAACATCTTTTAGCGAAAGCGAATATCAAAAAAAATATTTCGCCACATAGCTTACGTCATTCTTTGGCAACTCATTTGCTCAAAAATGGTGCTGACTTGCGTTCGTTGCAAATGATTCTTGGCCATGAGAGTATTTCAACGGTACAGATATATACGCATCTTGGCGACAATGAACTGCGTAAAATTTATAATAAAAAACACCCCCGCGCATAAAACCTCTTTGCGCATAAATTTCCCTGTTGTATACTAAAGCAATTATTTAAAATTGCTGATACATTCATGGCAGAAAATTAAGGATAAAAACATGGAAAGTAAATTTACGGTAGATCAAAAGGAGTTGTTATCACTCCTTTCTTCGATGCAGCCGATTTGTAATAAGCGTACAACGCTGAATGTAACTGAGTCTATTTTATTTCATGTTGCACCGCGTGAATTAACGCTTAAAGCTACTGATATGGAAATAAGCTTGCAGTCGAATATGTCGATAGATAGTGATGCCGAAGATAGCGGTAGCTTTTTAATATCCGGCAAGCGTATTTTTGAATTGGTTAAAGAGATCGAAGGTGCTATAGAATTCAATATAAAAGATACCCAGTTGCATTTAAAAGCGGGACATGTTGATCTTGCTTTGAATATTAAAGATGCCGATGAATTTCCACCATTTCCAGAACGTATCGAAAATCTTATGGAAATTGAGGGTGTCTTTTTACTTGATTTGCTAAATAAAGTTGCTTTCTTGGTTCCACAAAACAACGCAAACCCTGCATTAAATGGGATGTTATTAGATTTTAATGAAAAAAATATGTCATTAGTCACGACTGATGGCCATTGCTTGGCACAAATCAGTACTGAGAAATATACGCTTGGAACCGATAAAAAGTGGCTTTTGCCAAAACGAGCGGTTCTTGAATTAAAAAAACTTCTAGAAGGTAGTCAGGGGAATGTGTTTTTAGGAACATGCGGCCAGCAGCTTGTTTTTTCAGGAAAAAATTTTAATTTTTTCACACGTTTAATTGCCGAACCATTTCCTCAGTACAAACCAGTTCTTGAAAAAGAAGGTTTTACGCCAGCCCGCTTAGCAAAAGATAGTTTTATAAAAACGCTCAAAAGAACAAGTTGCTTACTATCTGGTCAATTTGTGTCAACGAATTTTTGTTTTCAGCCAGATTCAGTGCGTGTTAATTTGCATAATAAAGATGTCGGCAAACTTGAAGAATCAGTTGCTCTGCAAGATTTTCAGGGTGCTCTTGTTGAGAGCAGATTTTACTCGCCATACTTATTGAACGGTTTACAAGTTTTTTCTGAAAAAGATGTAACGTTTTATATCAAAAATTCGGTTAAGCCAATAATCTTTGAATCACGCGAAAAAGATTATCACTTAACGTACTTGGTAATGCCGGTTTCATTGGCACAAAACTAAAAAACTATTGTGCATATAAAAAGCATCAAGTTACAAAACTTTCGTTGTTTCGATCAGCAGCAGTTTGATGTTGATCGACAATTCGTGATAATTCAGGGGTGTAATGGATCTGGTAAGACAAGTATTTTGGAAGCACTTCATTATAGTTGTTATCTCAGGTCTTTTCGCACCCATCTGAATCGCGATTTGGTTGAACTTGAAAAAAAACATTTTTTTATTCAAGTTGATTTTTCATTGGGACAAGAAGAGGTTGATGAACGCGTTCAAGTTGGTTTTTCTGAAAAAGAGGGAAAGCTAGTTAAACTCAATCAAAAACCTATCCAGTCATACAAAGAATTAATCAGTGCTTATCGGATTGTGAGTCTTACCGCCGAAGATATTTCTTTGGTAAGTGGGTCGCCCGAGCAGCGGCGCGATTTTTTGAATTATTCGCTCATGTTGCAAAAACCTGCCTTTCTCCAAAATCTCAAGCGAGCAAAACAAATCACTGAACAACGAACCAGTATTTTGTGCAATGATCGAATCGGGTCAAGCCAGGATTTACAACAGGAATTGCTGGTTTGGTCTGAAAAATTATGGGAAGAAACTGTTAAGATCCAGCAAGAACGCATAGAATACCTTGCTTTGTTGGAGCGTATGATAAACCAACTCTTGTCTGACTATTTTGTCACCCCACAAGAGGAGCTTAAGGTAAAATTTTCGTACTTGCCAAAAAATATGCAAACAAATTTGCGATTTGATGAATTTTGGCAATGGTTCCAAGGTAAATATTCCAGACAGGAGCATTCTTGGCGTAGAACGCTTTTTGGTTCACATTTGGATGACTTTACCATAATTTTTCAAAATAAAGCTGCCAGAATATTTGCATCACGCGGGCAGCAGAAGCTTATCGTTTTTTTAATCAAAATTGCCCAGCTTTGCCAGACTGCTCAGGAAGGGGAGCCAGGGGTTTTGTTGCTGGACGATTTCTTAACTGATTTTGACCAAGAGCGGGTTAAGCGTTGTTTTATTGCGTTACAAAATTTTAATTTCCAAGTTTTTCTTACCAGTCCAGTTCTGTTTGATGAAGCATTGCGGGGTATCTCGCGTGACAAAATTTGTCACATTAATTTGAAACAAGAGCCTGTTACCTCAATTTTAAAATAATTTTATTTAAGTAAAAAATGCCCGACTTGCAGACTTTTTTAAGAATTTATTCTATTTATGCAATAAAAAATTGACTTTACTGGTTCTTTCTATAGTCTATCAAAAGTCTATCAAATTCGAACACATGAAATATAAAATTAAAAAGACTTCATTACTACTCTCCTTTTTCCATCATGCGGGGTTTTCCCTGCGTGGTGGTTTTTCAAATAAACAGTGCCTGTTGAAAATTTTGTATCAGTTTGAAATTTATAAAATAAAACGCTTTATTTGGGCCACAAGAAACAAACGACTTGATTTTCTAATATAATATGGTATCCTTCATAAGGTAATTAAATACGAACATCAAAATTAAGTTGAAAATTGAGTCTTAGATATAGACACTAAAAGATCTTCATTACTACTCTCCTTTCTCCTTTTTCATCCCGTAAGAGCTTGCTCCTGCGGGATGTTTTTTTATGCTCACTTTTTATTATGTTCGGACAGATTTTAATATTTGGCAGATACCGATACCAATCAGAACCCAGATTTCTCGGTAGGGGTGAGGGGCCAAGAGGGGGGGGGAAGAGAAGTGTCTAAGTCGCCTTGACAAGGTCGACTACCCCAAAATCAACAATTGACAATCAGCCAAAAAGTTTTTCAAATGTCTAAAAAGCAATAGTTTCAGGGTGAAATATTATCGACAGTATTTTTTAATGATAATTATTGCCGCAACTAAAATCCTTCGTCAAAAATGATGTATCGTGCGATCCAGAGAGACTTTTCCTAGATAGTATATTTTTTAACATAATAATCATTATCGGACGGATAATTAATTCTTCTTGTTTTAGGCCCGGAAAAGGTTGCAACGTGAAAACGTCAAAGATTATTTTTTTTAAGGTACCATGACTTGGCATGGATAAGCAAGCCCTAATTTTTTTGAGGGATTTCTCTGGACAAAGAATTTTTAGTTTTTTCAAGGCGCGTCATATACTATTATTTTTATCTAGCTTCATAATTCTGGTTCATTTTGAACGCAATTCGATATTTATTGACAGATAGAAAATATTGATGTATAATTAGCATTGTAAGGCCTAGTGGGCTTTCTTGGTCTATTAACACAAAGATAATTTTAATAAAGGAAGATGTTATGAAGAAGTTTATAGGACTTTTTTTAGTTACTTTTGCTCTTATGGCTCATATGAACCCGGCTGCTCAGAAGGAAGGAGAAGGCGGCATAACCATGAATGTTATGCGCGAAGATCAACAGCCTGGCGGCGGATATACTCCATTGACTCAGACGGCTAATTACATAATGGGCTCTAAAACGCCAGTAGATACAAACAGTACGGAGGACATGACAGAATACGTTGGCCTCGAAGAGGCTTTGGCTAAGGTTTATGTAAGTCCGCCTGTTGATCGAAGAGAAGACATAAGCTTAAGAGAAGTGAAGGCTATTAAAGACGTACAGAGTCGTGTAGATTTCAGTACCGACTATGTTTCAAAAAGTTTTGTCGGCAAATCAATAATTTCTGCCGTCGAAGATGATGATATAATTAACTTAAGATGGTGTATTAAAGCTCGTAGAGAGGATATTAATATGCGTGATGCAGCAGGAAACACACCTCTTCATTTCGCAACAAGTGTTGATTGCGCAAAAGAACTTGTAGAAAATGGCGCTGATGCTAATGTTGCAAATAAAGACGGCAACACCCCGCTTCATTATGCCGCTCTTCGAAACTCTCTTCTTTGTGTAAAGTATCTTGTTGAAGAGGGAAAAGCTTTTGTCTTGGCAATGAATGACAAAGGACAAACGCCTTATGATCTGGCATTAGAGTACAATTACAATAAAGTTGCCAAGTATTTGAAAAGAAACCAAAGAGGTCCCAGAAGAAAGAAATTATCACTTGACTCAGAATTTTCTGCATCGAATATGCCTGTATTCAACATTATTTTGGCCACAGAAGAAGACAATGTAGAAGAATTAAGAGCGTGTATTAAAGCTCGTAGAGAGGATATTAATATGCGTGATGCAGCAGGAAACACGCCACTTCATTTCGCAACAAGTATTGATTGCGCAAAAGAACTTGTAGAACATGGCGCCGATGCTAATGTTACCAATAAAACCGGCAATACTCCACTTCATTATGCCGTTATTCGAAACTCTCTTCCTTGTGTTCAGTATCTGATTGAACGGGGAAATGCTTCTGTTTGGTCTAAAAATAATAAGGGACAAGCGCCTTATGATGTGGCATTAGAACGTAATCAGGATGAAATTGCCGAATATTTGAAAAGTACCATGAAATCGCAAGAGCTTGTTAATCCCCAACCTAAAAGAGTCCTAACAATAAGAAGAGGAGCTGCTGCGGGCTCAGAACTAAAAGAAGAATTAGCTAAGATATTCCCGAAAAAAGCAGGCGTAGATCAGAAATGATTACGATCGATCTGCTAAAAAGTTTATAATAAAACCTGGAAAGGGCTTTTTTAAACTCTTTCCAGGTTTTATTCACTTTGCTATAAAAACACTTTTTTCTCAAAATTCTATCTTTTTTATCAAACTTCTCCCTTAACCATTGTTAAAACTTAACTTTTGAGTTGTTTTGTTGTTTTTTGCGGCCAATTAGCAAATGATTGACAGGTGGAAAATATTAATATATTCTGGGTATTAATTAAATATGTGGGCTTTTTGGTTTATTAATACAAAAATAGTTTTAAATTGAGGTTATTATGAAAAAATTTATGGGATTTTTTTTAGTTACTTTTATGATTACAACGAGTGCAAATTCAGCCGCTAATCAGGGAAATGTAGGAATTACTGTTGTTCGCGGAGAAAGCTCTTCGAAGGTTAAGGCATTGCTTCCAGCTGTTTATCGTATAATACCGGGGGACATTAGCTTTAAAGCGGCCGATCAAACAAGTGCAGCAGACGAAAGTGTAGATTTTGAAGGCGTTGTTTTTCATTCCTTGAAAGAGTATGTGGACTTTAGTACCAATTATGTTTCAAAAATTCTTCCTGCTAAAGAAATATTTTTTGCCATTGACAATGACGATTTGACGTTCTTAGAGCGAGTTATTAGCAATGACGAAGATGTTAATACACGAGATGGCGCAGGAAACACCCCGCTTCATTTTGCTCAATCTATTGATTGTGTAGAAGTACTGGTAAAAAATGGTGCCGATGCGAATGTTACTAATTTGATCGGCAATACCCCACTTCATTATGCGGTTTACCGAAATTCCCTTCCAATAGTAAAATATCTTGTAGAACAAGGTAATGCCTTTGTTTGGATAATGAATGAAAATGGCCAAACACCTTACGACACGGCGCTTATTAATAGCCGTCATGACATTGCCGAGTATTTAGCACCGTTTTATGAAGTCGGATCATCAAAATCAACAGCTAAAAAAAGCAAATCCAAATCTAAAAAACATTTTCGTCGAGCAGACAAAAAAAGAGAAAAAACAAATATCGATGACCTTGTCGAAAGTACCGCAAAGCTTTCTTTATAAGCCAAAGTATCGGCTATTGTTACATGTTGTTTAAATAGGAATTATTGGGAATTATCATGAATAAGAAATTTATAAGTTCATTATTTTTAGTTTGTCACGCAGCAACCAGCAGTGTTTTTGCAATGGCTCAAAACAACGAACTTTTTGAAGCTGCTCGTACAGGAAATGCCCAACAATTGCGTATCTTTTTAGTCAACGATGTAAATGTTAATGAAAAAGACGCTCGTGGTCAAACACCTCTGCATTATGCATGCCTTGGTGGACATGTTGAGTGCGTAAAAATACTTATAGAAAACAGTGCCAATATTAATGAGAAAAATCAGGTTGGCTATGCCCCACTTCATATCGCAAGTAGCTATGGACATGTTGGGTGTATGAGAGAACTTTTAGTAAGTGGTGCTAATCCCAACGAAAAGGTTGGTGCGCGTGGTAATACGCCTCTTCATCTTGCAATTTTAAGAAGACATCTGAGTTTGAACTGCCTCACAACCCTTTTGGAAAACGGCGCCAATATTAATGAAAAAATGACATGGGATGGCGGAACAGCTCTTCATGAGGCAAGCGAAACAGGATGTGCCGATTACGTAGTCATGCTCATAGAAAATGGAGCCAATGTTAATGAGCTGAATAAGTGTGGGCAAACACCTGCTCATAAAGCAAAATCAAGAGGGTATCAAAATATTGTAGAAATACTTGAATCTTATGCTGATTTTCCTGATATCAAAAGCGCAGACGTTTTTGAAGAAGCTGACAGTAAAAAAAGAAAGCGCGACGACGACGATAATCAAGATAGTGAAAGCAAAAGAATCAAATTAGATGACACTCCCAACTCATCGTCAAGTTCAGGCTCAACCAGCCGAGCATAAATAAAAGCAAGTAAAAAATAACCATTTGTAGACCTTGTTATTTCTTAAAGATATGGAATACTAATAAGCCAATTTTGTTGATTGGTCAACGCTTTGAAACAATTGTGTTAAATAATTATTAAAGGATTTTCAAATGAATAAAAAAATAATGACCGTTGCTTTGTTACTACTAACCTTTACTTATGTTAACCTGCAAGCAACCATAACTCCGCTTCACCAAGCTGCACGAAATGGCGATTGTAATGAAATCGCTCATTTGGTAGAATCGGGTGCTTACGATGTAAATGTACAACATAACGGTTGTGATGATGCTGATAACGCAACCCCACTTCATCATGCAGCTGCTACGGGAAACTATGAATGCGTTGAAATGCTCCTTGCACTTGACGCAGATGTTCATGCCGTAACCAAGCAAGGCGCAACGCCTCTTCATTGCGCAGCTGCCAATGGGCACGTTAAATGCATGAGAATGCTTTTAATGAATGGTGCAGACATTAATGCAAAAGCGGACGACAGCTGGACACCTATTTTTTCTGCTGTTGGCCATGGCCAAGCTGAAAGCCTTAAAGAGCTCTTATTTCATGGGGCAATTGCTCACGAATACGATACAGACGGCTATTCATTGCTTAGAGTAGCGCACGAACGGTATGAAGCTGGTAAGATCAGCAAAGAGTGTCTGACAATACTTTTAAAACATGAATGCGAATTTCTTCGTAGTAAAACACAAGCTTCGCTCTAATTTATTCTCATGCTTAAACTGAATCTATCCCGAAAATTTTTGAGTCTTAGTTTACCAAAATTAGCATAGAATATTTTTTGCCGGTAAATGAAAGCTCAAAAGTGTTATTTTTAGGTATTTTTGACTGTTTTTTGCCAGTTTTTTGACTATTTGAATATAAATGTGTATTGTTAGTATAAATACGCATTTATTATTTTGCAACACGGGGTATGATTTTTATGGAGGTTACTTATGAAAAAATTTATAAAACTATTGCTTATTGCGCTTAGTTTTAGTACTTATGCTGCACCCGCTGCAAATCTGCCAGAATCAACGCATACAAATATTTCTAGGAGCAAAGAAGCCCAACTTTTTGAGGCGATTGGAGATGGTGATAGTGTACGATTAAGAGCACTCATTGCTGATGAGGCTAATATTAATGCTACCGATCACTTTGGGAAAACATCGCTTCATTGGGCAAGTTTTTGTAGTAACCCTGAATGCATAAGAATACTTCTTAACGCAGGAGCAAATGCTAACTCTTTTGATGGAATGAATCTTACGCCGCTTCATTGGGCAAGCTATAGTGGCCATACCGAATGCGTAGAAGCACTTCTTGAAGGCGGGGCAACAATTGATTCTCTTAATCAGACCAACCAAACACCATTGCATTTGGCTAGCTCATATGGACATGTTGAATGTGTAAAAAAACTTATTGAAAAAGGTGCAAATGTTAATGCACTAGATAATGATCATATAACACCTCTTCATATGGCAGTAAATTCCAATAATATTGAATGCGTAAAGGCACTTGCTAGTGTCCCAAATATTAACCTCAATCAGCTATCAGCCACTTGGCACACACCATTTTCCATAGCAGTTGAACAAGGGAAAACAGAATGTATGCGCGAGCTTATTGGCGCAGGAGTTGATGTAAATACAACTGAAGACTTTGATGGAGCTACAGCATTGCACAACGCTGCTTCATTTGATTATCTATCAACAAGAACATCAGTTCTTTTGGAACTTGGTGCCAATATTCATGCAGTAGATAATGATAACAACACGCCACTTCATATAGCAGCTTGCAACGGTCAAGTTGATGTTCTTAAAGAGCTTCTCTCTCATGGTGCTGATGCGAATGCGCGCAACAATCAAGGAAAAACTGCATTGCATTTAGCAGCACGCAATGATAAATTTTTATGTTTGCAAGCCTTGCTTGAACATGATACCAATCTTGGTATTAATGCAAAAGATGCCAAGGAAGAAACTCCTCTTCACACTACAGCAAAGCATGGTAGTTTGCAATGCTTAAAGAAACTTATAAATCTTAATGGCATAGTAATTGATGTTTTGAATGATAATAACAATACACCGCTCTATTTTGCGGCCTACAAAGGCTATGCTGAGTGTGTAAAAATTCTTGTAGAACATGGTGCCAATGCTACGATAAGAAACAATGACAACGAATCGGCCATTACTATTGCAGCAACCTGCAACCAGACGGCTAGCCTTGAAGAATTAATAATTTTTAACCCCGAACAATGCCGACAAGAACTTGCAACAATTGACTTAAATCTTCCTGGTTATCAAGGCAACACCCTTATGCACATTGTCGTGCAGAATGAGCATACTCGTTGTCTTAATATGTTACTTGATCTTAACGCCAATTTCATGTTTAAAAATGCTGCCGGTTTAAATTCTATAGAATGTGCTGTACAAAACTTTAGCACTTGTTCGTTAGAAACATTTATAAACTGGTGTGGTTATGATCGATGCAAACAACTTATTAGTTCTATGGATATAAATTATAAAAATCCAGAAAATGGAATAGTCCTTCTTCATCAGGCAGCTTATCATGGAAACATTCAGACGCTGAGCCTTTTGATCGAACTTGGCGCTGATATTAATACAAGAGATATCAATGGCAATACATCAGCTCACTATGCATGTTCACAAGGCCAATTTAATTGTTTAAAAAAAATTATAGAACATCCACATTTTTGTGCGAGTGCTAACAATTATCAAGAAACACCACTTCACTGGATTGCGCGCTTTTGCCATGCCTTTAATGGCCAAAGCGCATCATATATCACGTTGTTAGTTAGCAAAATAAAAAATAGACTTAATGCTCGTGATTTTAATGGCTATACACCGCTTCACACAGCTGCATACTTTGGGAATAGTACTCACATTGTATCTTTGATAGAAAACAATACCAACTTGAATGCTCAAAATAATGCCGGCGACACGCCTCTTCATGTGGCAATACAAAATGGCCAGATAGATTTTTTAATTGCATTATGTGGTTTTTATCCCAATCTTACCATCGTCAATAATAATGGCAACACAGCTCTTCAGGAAGCTATCACAAGAAACGAGATTGCTTCATTAATGATATTGATTGACCGTGGTGCTCTTGACAACGTTCAACTTATGATTTTTGAAGCTGAAAATGGCGACTCGGCACTATTTATTGATGGCAAACAATGCGCAACCAAACGTGATCAACCAGCTGTTTTCAGATTTTTACAAGAATTTGAAAAGCGAGGTCGTGAAGCATTAACGACGGTTGAAAAGACTGAAGACGATACTTGTTATATTTGTTTACTTGATTTTTCAGAAAACACAGATTGTGTAACCCTTCCATGCGGTCACGATTTGCATGAAGAATGTTTAGAAGGCTTAATTGCGGCTAAAAATGCCGAATGCCCACTCTGCCGAACTGTTATAGATCGTAGAGGATTCTCACGAACTGCTTTTCAAAAGGTAGAAAATAAGGTGGAAAATGCAGTATCGAAGTCAGAAGGCAAAGAAGAAGAAACGAGAAAAAGAGATCGTGAAGATGATAGTGATAGTGACAATCGTAAAACAAAAAGAGCAAAAATAAAAAATGAATCTACCCCTACGAGCAGCTCAAGCTCGTCATCATTAAATCAAGAATTTGGAGTTTATCATGAATAAGAAATTTATAGGATCATTATTAATCACGTTGGCTTTTACCACTAATGCACTGTCAGCAGCACAATCAGTGGTTGGCAACACAGCTCTTCATGAAATGGCAAGCAAATCTAACGCTCAAGGCATTCGGGATTTGATAGCAAGTGGGGCTGGTGTTAACGCTACAAATGCTAACGGCGACACACCATTGCACATTGCTGCTGAAAGTGGTCGCATCAATAATGTCAGAGAATTGCTCGAAGCTGGCGCAAGCGTTAATATCATTGGCCGCTTTGAACAAACGCCCCTTCATTGGGCTGCTATCAATGGTCATTTCGAATGTGTACAAGAATTGATTAAAGCGGGTGCTGATAGAACGCTTCAAAATAGACAGAACAACACCCCGGCAATACTGGCGGCATTAAACAGCCATCAAGATATTGTAGCTCTTTTTGCATCACTAGAATCGTCAGCATCATCAGGTTCATCGAGCTCTAGCTCGAGCTCATCAAGCTCATCAAATTCCGGCTCGAGTTCATCTTCTGGTTCGTCGCCAAGCTCAAGTTCGAGCCCATCGGTATCGAATCGAAGGCAAGGAAATTACTTTGGGCCTACTTTTTCTTTTGATGATATTTTCCACCCTGGTCGAAGTGCATCTAGTCCATTTAATACCATCTATGGCCCATTTGGGGTTGCCACTCAACAAAGTGGATCTGGCCGAAGTGCATCTAGTCTATTTGGTATTACCAATGAATTTCTAGAATCACAACGACGCTCAATTCCAAGCCCAAGCTCATCAAGTTCATCGTCGTCATCAAACGAAAAGCAAAATATCGACCCTGAACAATCCAAGGCCATGCTTGCATCGCAAGAAAATACCTGGACCAAGACTTTTGAGTATTGTAGTGAGCTATTACCGGCAAACTTAGCAACTGAGCTTTCGCATAATAAAAAAGATGTAAATCTTTGCTACAAAGGAAAAACTCCTCTCGTCACGTGCTTTTCTTTATTGTTTATTCATGGCAGCAATCCTTTTTACATAGAAAAATTACATCAATGTCTTAACCTTCTTCTTGACGCTGGAGCTCTTGTTGACCTCAAAAATAGGGATGGCCAAACAGCTCTTCATAAAGCTGCTCATTTGAATCTGGTAGAAAGCATAACGATATTGCTGACTGCTGGCGCTTCTGTTGATGCTCAAGATAATAACGGCCGCACACCGCTTTACGTTGCTGCTTGGCGAGGTAATCTTGCTGCAATAGAAATACTACTAAAAAGAGGGGCTTCTATTAATATTTCAGATAATGAAGGTAAAAAGCCTATCGACATCGATCTTGATTTTGCAACCAAAGCTTTTCTCCAACAAATTACTGATACCGGAAATGAAGCGTTCAATGTTATTACAAAAGACGCTGAAAATGATATATGTCCTATTTGTTTTGAAGGATATCAAGAAGGAAGTCATTGTATAACTCTTGACTGTGGACATGATTTCTGTGGATTGTGCTTTTCTGAAAGCCGTAATAATGGGTACAATACCTGTCCAGTCTGTAGAAGTACCATTATTGGTGATCGAATCAAACGCCGCAATGTCACTATTAAATCAGCGGCAATAGTAGCACCATCAAGTTCAAGCTCAAGTACATCGTCAAGTTCAAGTTCATCATCGTTAGATCGCAAAAGAAAACGCGACGATCAAGATGATGAAGAACAAGAAAGAAAAAGACGCAGAGAAGAAAAACGAGAAGTAACAAGCGACAACGAAGAATCTGAGGAGATAGAAGATAGCTCAGGTTGTATGATTTCATAGCATTTTATTGCAACATTTGGTTATCTTCTTTTGCATGCGTACGATTGATTGCGCTTAGTTTAGATATTTAATAAATAAAGAGGTCATAATGAAATTTCAAAATAAACTATTGCAATTCTTACTTATGGGGATTATGTCGCTTGGCTTGAGTATTAATGCTGCGTCATCATCATCCTCTTCTTCCTCGTCATCGTCCTCAGCCCCTCAAGAAGTAGCTACCACTTTATTTTCTGAACAATTTCCTATCCCAGAATTTCTTCAAAAGATTAATTATGGGTTGACCGAAAATAAAATAGAATTAATAACTGATGGCTTGGATGATTTTTTCAGCGCACTTCCATCAGAATTATTGTCAGCAGAAAATGATAAAGAATTTTTCTACCATGCTCTTGCCCACACTGTTTTTAGATTAACTGGTCATCGAGTTTTATCAGAACTTCCTACCGGTGCCGGTGAGCTTGATACATGTATTGAGACTAAAGATCATAAATATCTTTATATTTTTGAGTTCAAGCGCGAGTTCAAATATATAAAAAAGATTAGTCCAAAAATTGGTGATACCAAATCTGAAAAAATAGAGCATTCTCCAAAAGAAACCGCAACGATTGCGCAAGAAGCTCTGAGACAAATTTTTGATCGCGATTACTACAAAGAACATCATCAAGATGGTATTCCTATGACCTTTGCAGGAATAGCATTTCATGGACCACGAGAAAGTAGTAAGTCAATAGATTATACAAATTTCACTTGCGGTGCTCTTTCAATAAAACAGGATCCTACAACATGGAGAGTGTACCCATTTTTACAACCAAAAAAACCGATTGCAGATCATGGTGATGATAAGAAAATTAAGAGAGTATTGGACGAGTGTTGGGAACTTTTTAAAGTAACTCCATCAGAAAAATCATTTGACTCTTTACCAAAACCTACGAACTATCATAAAAACTTAGAAAACATCCATAGTGGCTTTGTTAAAATAGATGTTGATAATCGCGTTCCATTAATTATGAAAAATATTGAATGCATTATACATTCAATTCCATGGCCTTTAAAGTCTGCTCTTAATACAAAATACATCAGTGCAATTATCTACACTGCCTTGCTTTGTGCCGGAATGGATCCTAAACTTGTAGATAATAAAATTAAAGTCGAAACCATAAGAGGGCCATTTACGTTTATACCACAGTTTTCTGAAAATTTTGATGAAGAAAAAATTTGCAATTACCTTTCCCATGATTTATGGGACAATAAAAATCTAGAAGACTACCCTCATCATCTTATCGCTATTAATGTTAATAAAGGTATTGATTTCCAAGAAAAAAACTCAAAAAGAAAAATAACTTTTTTACATAAAGGCTTCAAGATAGATCGTGAATATTATTATGATTTTAATGATACAATAATCTGTGGGAAAAAAGACCTAACCCGATTAAATAAAAAATTAAATACTTCTAAATCGATGATTGATCCATTAATAATCAAAAGTCCCGCAACATTGAAAAAAAATAGGCAAAAAAAAAGAAATCAAGGAATAAAAAATACAGGGATATTTAGAAGGCTTGATTACGATAAAGAGGAATATTCGTCTCAAAATTTTTCTGAAGAAGATGCCTTAGAAGATACCTTAAGAGTCTCTGATGAGTTATATTCAACAGAATTGCATGAATCATCTTCTTCAAGCTCAAGTTCATCATCATCATCATTAGATTTAAAAAGAAAACACGATGATTATGCTAAAAAACAAGAAAAAAAAAGACGTAGAGAAGAAACAGAAGAAGCCAGCAGAAAAAGCAGAAGAGAAGATTAAGATAACTAAAATTAAACAGAGTGGGCGACTTGTAGTACAAGTCGCCCACTCTGTTTTTATCGTTTCAAAAGTTGCTGACGATTATTGTGCCACAAGCCAGAAAGGCAGACCGCTAAAGCATCCGTCACATCCTGTTTTTCTACATTGCCAACTTTAGCAAGATTAGGAAACAATAGAAGTCACGAGCGATAAAATGAGAAAGAAAAAGAGTAACAAAGGTAGATAAAATTAGTTATTCTTTTGTTATTTGCAAATTTTTACCATTTTATCTAAAATTTTATCAATTAAAGAAAGCTAACTTTTAAAGAGGAACTAATGATCAGTGAAGAAGTTTTAGCCGAAGTAAAAAATCGCTTGATAGCTACCTATAATCCAATAGCAATCTATCTTTTTGGATCGTATGCTTGGGGTAATCCAACAGAAGACAGCGATCTAGACTTACTGATTGTTGTTGATCAATCCGAAGAAAAATCATATAAGCGCCCAATTGCTGGATACAAGGCTCTGCGTGGCTTGAATATTTCTAAAGATATAATTATATACACCAAGAAAGAGTTTGATAGCAAGACAAGTGACGTGTCCACACTGGGGTATAAAATTAAAAAGGATGGGAAGGTGCTTTATGCACGAGCATGAAGAGTGGTGCAGAATTGCCAGAGAAGATCTCAGTGCAGCTCAAGTTCTGATTAAAGTCGAACTTTTTTCTGCCGTTACCTATCACTGTCAGCAATCAGCAGAGAAAGCGCTCAAGGGGTACTTATCTTTTAAAAAGTATGAAATCTTGAAATCGCATGACTTATCAAAACTTGTCGAGCTGTGTAAAAAGATTGATCTAGAATTTGATAAACTCTATGACTCAGCTGATTATCTAAACCCATATGCAACAAGATTTAGATATCCAACTGAATTTGACATTCCAGATTTATCTGACTCAAAACAGGCCATAAAAAACGCTGAAAGCATAATGCGTTTCGTGCTAAAAAAAATAGCTGAGCCAGCAACAGGGCAACAGTCTATTTAACGTTTCAAAAGTTGTTGTCGATTATTATGCCACAAACCAGAAAGACAGACCGCTAAAGCATCAGTTACGTCTTGTTTTTCTACATTCCCAACTTTAGCAAGATTAGGAAATAGCCGCATAATCATATGTGCCACTTGATCTTTTTGTGCCCCACCAAACCCGGTAACCGCCTGCTTAACTTCGCGCGGTGAAAACTCATGCAGCACCAATTCGTTTTGATTGGCTAATAAATATAAAGCCCCACGCAAATAACCAAGCTTTAAAAATGTTTGAACATTTTTGCCTAAAAAAGGCGTTTCCAGCGCCAACTGGGTAACCGCATGGCCTTCTATTTTTTCTTTAAAAAAACTATAAAAAGTACCAATGCGCTGCGACAAATGTTCTTTGGGATTCAGCTTAAGATAGCCATAATCTAACAAATACGTTTTGCCATCTTGCTTACGCAGAACCCCATACCCGGTTACCGTAAAACCAGGATCGATGCCCAAAATTGTGAGTGACTTCATTAAACACTCCTATCATTTTATTGATGATGATGATTATTGCTATAACCCTCAATATCAATAAAGCGCGTAATTTCGCCTTTAAATTCAACATGAAATGAACCAACGGGTCCGTTACGTTGCTTACCAATAATGATCTCAGTTAGCTCTGGGTTATCGGTATCAGGATTGTAAATAACATCGCGATAAACAAAGAAAATAACATCCCCGTCTTGCTCAATAGCACCAGATTCCCGCAAGTCTGAAAGCATTGGACGTTTGTCGACCCGGCTTTCTAATGATCGAGAAAGTTGTGAAAGCGCTAAAATTGGCAGATTGAGTTCTTTAGCAAGGCCTTTGAGTGCGCGTGAAATAGCGGATATTTCTTGGTTTCTATTTTCATGTTTGCCATGCGAAGAAATAAGTTGCAAATAATCGATTACAATAAAATCGATATCTTCTTTTGCTTTGAGCTTTCGTGCTTTAGCACGCAGCTCCATAATGTTAATTGAAGCGGTATCATCAATAAATATTTTTGCTTCAGCCAACTCGGCAGCATGGTTAGTCAGCGACATCCATTCTTCTGAAGAAACCATAGCATTCCGAATCTTCTGATGCGGGATACCTGACTCGGCAGAAAGAAGCCGCAGTACTAATTGTTCAGAAGACATTTCTAAAGAAAATACGCCCACCTTGGCGCCGGCACGCCAAGCATTAGTAACAAAGTTAAGCGCAAGTGCCGTTTTACCCATTGAAGGACGGGCGGCTAAAATCAGCAAGTCGCCACGCTGCATACCAGACGTCATTTTATCAAAATGCTTAAAACCTGAAGGAATACCGGTAACCCCTTCGCGATGACTTTTGACATCAGCCAATTGTTTAAAGGTTTGTTTGAGTAAGATATCAAGCTGAACAAACGTTGGCGCGGTAAGCTTATTGGAAATTTGATAAACTTTTTTTTCAGCATTATCCAAAACGGCATCTATTTCGGAAACTTTTTGATCATAACATGTTGAGATGATATCGGTTGCCGAATAAATAAGTTCACGCAAAATAGCCTTATCTTTTACTATTTTTGCATGTTGCGATATTAAACCCATCGCGGGGATATCTTCTTGCAACTCCATCAAATAAACGATGCCGCCAGCTGCTTCCAGAAGCTTTTTTGTTTCAAGATGATCTTGAATTACGACGAGATCAGTTTTTTTTGATGCTTGTCCAAGTTCAAGAAGTGCCTGATAAATAATTTGATGAGGTTTATGGTAGAAGTCCTCAGCTCTTAAGCTATCAGAAACTAACGTTAAGTTTTCATCGTTAAGCAAAATAGCAGCAAGTACCGATTTCTCTGCTTCGATACTTGCTGGCAATGTCTTACCCAAAATGCTTTCTGTCGTATCTTGCTTACGTCGTGTATCAGGTGATAGTGCATGGCGTTGAAAGGCCATTTAGTCACCCTTTTTTATTCGTCTTTTGCAACAACCTTTAAAGTCAACTCAGGCTTAAGCTTTGAAGAAAGCTTAATTACAACTTTATGTTCACCAATAGCCTTAACCGCTTTAACAAATTCAACTTGTTTACGGTTGATACTTACTTCTTTAGCTTTAAGCAATTCTACCACTTCATCAGCACCTACAGCACCATAAAGTTTACCATCATCATGTACACGTTCTTTAATCGTGATATGCATACCCTTGATGCGTTCTGCCAACATAGCAACTTTGCTGCTCAAAACTTCTGCGGTTACTTTTTCTTTAACGGTACGTTTCTTATAAAAATTCATATCAGCTTCGGTAACTTTAATACCAAGCTTTCTTGGAAGAATAAAGTTTTGTGCGTAACCATCTGTTACATCAACAACTTGTCCTGCCATGCCAAGCTTTTCAACATCTTGGAGCAAAAAAATACGCATGGTTATTTCCCTTCATAATTTTATTTTTTGATAACGTTCATGTCCAATGTATACAATCGGCAACCCAAACCAGGCTGCTTTGATGCAGGTTACATTTTCCATGATTTTTGTAAAATAATCAACAAACCAACTGTCATTGACAAAGAAAAAAAGTACAACTTTTTTCTTCATCATTCGATACTTTATAAAGTCTTTGGCGCAACACATAAAAAAAAGCTCAGAGCACATACGTGGAATAATGATAAAGTCATCATTTATTTCAAAAACGATATCGTCCTCTTCGGTACTATTATCTTCTATAGTTTCGCGCAAGTCTTTTAAAAATATATTTTTTAGTATACTCCATTTTTTTAAAAATGGCGGCATCTTTTCTGAAAAGGGTACTGAATGTTTTTTTTTATAAATATTTTTTATGCGACGTAGATTTTGACAATAAACGGCTTGAAACAAGTTTTGATGTTCATTTTCAAATTGAGCACCCAGTAAAAGATGTGCATTGGGCGGCAAGCCACTTTGTAACATGGTAAGCATCCAAGACTCTTGGTTGATGTGAAATGGTATTGTACTTTCGGGAGCTATAAATAAAAGTTGCCTGCCAAGCTGCTCTGACTTATGTCGACCAATAATTTGGTAGACGGCATAAAGCCGTTGCTGAATATCTTTTGTTTTTTTAGGCGCAATATAAACCAGCTCAATAGTTTCAGGCCATTCAGAAGCATGCTGATACGTTGGACCATACAAGCAATTACTCAAACTAGCAACAAGGGATAAAAACCATGGAAAGCGAGAAAGCGGTATTAATGGATTGGCAAAAGGATACCCCCCGCCATTAAAAAGCAAAAGCCCCCAGTACTCGAGAAAAACAAAATAGCCCACTACTCCCGCTAACGAGCTTAGTAGCCTTAAAAAAAATTTTTTGTTTACGCGTAATAAAAAACTCAGCCCCCACCACAGACTTGCAAACAAACTAAAATAAAATACCATGCAGCCATAAAACGCATAGCTTATCGGTCTACTGGCATATGATGACTTGTTAAGCAATAAACTCAACAGCCAATCCAAATGCGAGCCATAAAAACACAACCCCCACCACAAACCATACAAGCAAGCTTGTTGTAAAGTTTTATAAGAAAAAGCTGTGTACCACAAAAGTAACCCCGCCAATAAGCCTCCTAGCGCGCACGCTGGCCACCGCAAGGCAGTATGTAGTAACGCAGCAGAAAGCATCATCACCAATATCAATTTTATGCTCCATACGAAAAATGACTGATGACAAGTTTTTCTCCATAGACCGTTGGTTGTTTTATTATCAGACTTTGAACTGCCAAAGTTGCATGGCTATCTTCAATAAGCTGGACTTTCAGCCGTAATGATTGGGTAACATCGTCTCTATAAATCGTTAGCAATCCTTTGAAAAGCTTATTTTCAACTAACGACGCCTGCTGCTCAAGATCAAAATTTAATGGTTTTTTAGGAAGAACATTAGCAAAAATTTGTTCATAATGTTTTTTGACAAAATTGGCGGCAGCATTAAAAAAATTGAGCAATGCTTGATGCCGAACATGATATACATCTCGTTCATGAACCAAATCAAATAAAAGTGAAGTCTGCTGCCAATATGACAGCATCATAACAGAAATTAGCGATGTTATAACAAGAACTACCAATAACGCAGATCCGCTGTTTTTTTTCATATGATTATCTTGTTATAAGGCCGCACGGTTGCCTGATATGTTTTGGCATGCTGCTCATAAATCACGGTTACTGATTCAACACAACCGGTATCATGATTGATAGTAGGCTTAAAACTAATGGCGGTAACACCACAGCCAAAAAAATCTGTCTGGTAGCCTAACCACTCTTTTTTTACTGGTTCATAAAGACCGTACGAACGAATAAGCCCGTCAGTACCGACTGACCAGTGCACCCATTGGCTCATGCGTTGACCACGCTGATCAAGAAACTCTTGTTTAAACGTTGTTTGTGGTGAAACCCAATCTGTAGCTAGCATGCTGGCTTGTGCTAGATCGCGCTTTAACAAATCTATAAAAATGACCGTTCGAACAACCTCTTCATATTTGGTTGATCGCTGAGTAAAGGAAAGGCTTGTTTGGTTTAAAAGGCTTAACGCAAGGCAAGTCAGAACGCTTGATAACGCGAGATAAATAGTAACTTCAACCAGTGTAAACGATTTTGATAGTGCGCTAAGCTGCCTGCGCCATAACAGTCTCTTCATCAACCACTACCCCTCGAGAGCACCAAGCCGGTATCTGGTGAGCACTAATAATTTTTATATATGACTTTATCGGCACTGCTTCCACCTGCCGCTGGTTGGCTTGCAATGTCGGCTTATTTTTTTTCAACAACATTATAATTTTATGCTGACTGCGCGTTAATGTCTGTTCCAAGCAACAGATCGCTTTAAAACTCATCATGAGAATAACAAGCGCCATGATAAGTTCAATCATCACAAATCCATCTTTTGAAATTGGCAAACACGGCCTTTTTATTGTCTGAAAGAAATAAATTATCAAAAAAACTCCTTGTTTGACTTTCTCATACCCAACCATCTACCTTAATAATAGGATTACATAGCAAGGGGGGATCTTGTTATTTCCATTTTTTAACTGTAGGCACAAAGGATGAAAATGATCAAAAAAATTATATTTTCATTAATTTTTACGTTTATTTTAGGCATTGTCTATCTTGGCGCCTTTAACTTTGATGAACTCTTTAAAGGTGTTGATTTTGACAAACTTGCTCAAGATATGGAGCGCGCTTTGAGTGAAAAAAAGACCGGTCCAGGGCAACGACCTGTGAGACGGCCATGGGGAAATCCATTTGGCAGCACCCAAAAAGCATCCAAGCCAACATCGACTATCAATCAGACAGATCAAGAAGAAGAGAAAGACAATAAAACGCTGTTTATTGAATCATTAATTATTAGTAACGATACCAAAGATCAGAAAAAAGAATCGAGTACCAATGATGGCAAAATTGGTACGTATTTTTTTTCAAGAGCAAAACGCCAAGCCTATCATTTTTACATGAATCATTTTATTGATTTACTCAAAGAAATAGAACGCAAAATAGATGCTTCTGAACTTTTTTCTCCAGAATTCAAAGTTGTCTTTGCTGATTTTAAAACAAACACCGATGAAATAGTTGTTGCTCATGGCATTATCAATAACCATAAAATGTATCAACGCGTTTTCTTTTTGCCACAATTTGCAGCGTTACGAAAAAAAATTGTTGATGCCTGTGAACGTCTTGAGCTCTTAAATAAGCGAATTGTTATTGATTTGGCACAAGAAGAAGCTACTCAAAAAACTGAAGCCGCATTACGAGGTCTTGCCAATGTGACACTTGAACCTCTTCCTCAAATTAATCTTGAACGAGAAGAAACAAGCGCCGGTAAACGACGCGGCATCATTGAGCATATTATGAAAAAACCATTAGCTGATGATGAAAAAGTAACAGATCCACGCAACACTGCTTTTATTTCTGGAGAGTAGTATGAAGATAAAAATTTTTGTATGCAGCATAATAATTTTGACGACACATTGTGTTGTCTCGCTTTCTGCATTATCACCTTCTTTTTTTGCACCAACTTCATCTGCATCTCAAAACATAAAATCGCCGCAGCAAATTCTTGAAGATGATGTAACAAATGTTTTTACTACAACAATTGTTCCTATCGCCGAAGAACTAAAAAAAATGCGCGGCAGCAAAGAAACAGAGGAAGAACTAAACAAGAAAAAAAAGAAACGAGAACAAAAAGTAAAAGATGTCCAGCAACGCCGTGCCATGTACGAACGTAGTCGACCCCGTTCGTACAATGTCCCTCGCTATGGATTTCCACAATCCTTTTCTCCACGATCTTATGGCGGCAGCCACGGATGGAAAAATCCATACTCGTACCCTTCCTGGGGTTCAAGCGCGAGCAATTGGAATAGACCTTCGAGCTCATCGTCGTCATACTTTCCTTCATCGCAACCGCAATCATCATTCTTTGGCGGGGGTTCAAGTGGCAGCGACAAAGGCTCTAAATCATCTGGTTCTTATCGTTCTGATGACTATGAATCTGATTCTGGAGATAAAAAAAAGGATACGACTAAAAGTAGCGGAGGCTGGAAAGAACCAAAAAATAATACTTCTGCTATTAAAAACAAACACCGTGATCTGATTGAAAAACTTACCGAACTGAACAAAGAACTTAATAATAGCAAGAACGCGCTTACCGGCAAACAATTGATGAACGAGCTCCCAAACATTGCGCACATGATTAAAGATATCGATAAAGAATTACAAAAATTGGGATCTAAAGAAAAAGAAGAACTAGCAAGTTCGTTGCGACATGAGAAAAAAACTCTTTATACCGAATTTTTAAAGCATTTATTGAAAAATACCGAGCTGGTAAAGAAAAAGAATCGCGAAAGATTTAACATACTTGCTCATGATATTAAAGAAACACTGGGCAAATCAACTTATCAACAACTCATTGATAATGAAATTACTCAAATATATCGCAAGCGCTTTGGACATATTAACTTCAAGTCGCCCGCCAATCAACCAGCGCAACAAGAGGCTGAAAATTTTCTTAAAAAAACCGCTGACTTAATTTTAGAAGCTACCGCAGTATGCGATAAACTTATGCCGCGCTAAATTTAAAAAGATAAGGAACGTAGTATGAAATTTATTAAGAAAGCATTTATTAGTATTTTGCTTCTCAAAATAGCTTTGTTGGGTGGATTTGTCACTATGATTATGTACCTGGCAAAAACTTTTAGAGTTTAATGAAATGGTATCAAAATCTACTACAAACTATACTTTTGAAACAAATGATTGACAATCTTTGTCATATTTATAAAAATGAAACAACACCCATTATTGATAAATACAGCAACATTAATACAAATATAAACAAAGGGATTGTTCGTGAAAAAGACATTTATCTTTTTAGTTATTATGAATGCAACATTAATTTCGAATGCTTTTTCAAATCCCAATGATCAACTAAAAATGGCATTAACAAACTATAATTATGCGAACATTTGGCGAGCTCTTGAAAATGGTGCCGATATAACAACAAAAGATGATCACGGCAATAGTGCGTTGCATGTGGCAACACATGGCGACGACGATGAGCTTGTTAAGTATATTTTGGATTATTATAAAGATCATTTGAGTACTTTTATTGACGAACAAGATTTTAACAGTGGCTGGACAGCTTTGCACATTGCATGCATTTTAGGCCATAATGAAATTAGAGATTTGCTCATTGCCGCGGGTGCTCATCAAGAGATACGCGACAGCAATGGTAAAACCCCTTTTGAAGAACAAGATCTTGTTGAAGGTTATTCTTCAGATAACGAATCAGACAGCGAAGCAGATTTTTTTGTTGGCTGGGAATAAAACAAGATATTTTTGAGTTACTCACAAATTCAATGAAGAGAGGCGCTATTTAAGATAGCGCCTCTCTTCATTTTTAAAACAAAATTGACTATTAATAGACATTGTTATAAAAATTACATGATCTTTATCAAATCGCACAGGAGTATTTTTATGAAAAAAATGTTTATTTTCTCAGTTGCTATCAGTCTAACATTAGTTTCAAGTGCTTTTTCCGCCATAAATGATGACTTAAAAAAAGCATTGAAACTACATGATTGTGAAAAGATTGAGCATCTTCTTGCAGAAGGCGCCACTATTACTACCGTGGATGCATTTGGCCATACTGCATTACATGTGGCAACATGTGAGAATAACCAAGACCTTGTCCAAGTAATTTTATCTCATTATTACGATGAGTTAATGAGTTTTATTGATCTGCAGGATTATTCTTGTGATTGGACAGCATTACATTTTGCATTCATTTTTGAATATGAAAATATTATAGATTTACTGATTCAAGCCGGTGCTAACCAAACAATACAGGACTGCAATGGCTTAACACCAGAGGATCATTGGGAAACAGAAAATGGAGAGGAAACCGATAATGAACCAGATCCTGGTCAAGAAGGTGTAATAAGTCGCAACGTAATAGAAGACGAAAAAGGTTTCCAAATTGATTGGTGAATAAAAATTGGTAAAAAAAAGAGAGGCGTCGCTTTTTACGACGCCTCTCTTTTTTTATTTCTTTAAAATATCTTTGCATCGTTGGCACAGAAGATCATGCGGTTGTGCCTGATTGTCTGACATAGTAGCACTATGGCTATCGTCCCACTGCCAGCAACGAGGGCACTTGACGCCATGCGCATGCTCAACGGTGACATGAATCCACGGTAACGTAGACTGTTCAAGTCCGGCAGAGGTCTTAACAACCACAACTTGCGAAACAATAAACCAGTCTTTCAAGAAGCGTGTTGCATTTTCAGTGCGCCCAAGTTCTTCAATAAATTGTTTAAGTTCATGCACCTGATCAAAATCAGCGTCAAAATACAACGTCAAGCGAGCCTCAAGCGAATGTTTGATGGTTGCTGCCTGCCTCTTTTCTTCCAGGGCCTTAAGCACAACATCACGCACATCTTCTAAAAGCTTCCATACATTTCCATCGGTATGGATTTTTTCGATATCTTTAAGCGAAGCAAAGGTACCAAGATGAATCGATTCTTTTTTGTCTTTTTGGTAGTGATCAGAAACCTCTTCAGCCAAGAAAGACATAATCGGTGCCATGAGGCGAGTTATAGTATCAAGAATATAATGTATTGTTGTTTGGCATGAGCGACGTAGAGCGCCATCTGCCTTTTCAACATATAACCGATCCTTCACAATATCTAAGTACATCGCACTCAGATCGCTGGTACAGAAATTGGTTAGCGCACGGACCACGCCGGTCAAGTCATAACTTTCATAGCAGGCGCGAATATTTTTTTCTAATTCATATAAACGCACAAGCATGTATTGATCTATTTTATGTAACTTATTTAACGCAATCGCATCGCTAGTAACATCAAAATCATACAGGTTTGAAATCATAAACCGGCAGGTGTTGCGAAGCTTGCGGTACACTTCAGCAACGTTTTTGAGTAAGGTATCAGACATCACGATATCACCCGAAAAGTCGGTCGCGCCAACCCAAAGACGTAAGATGTCGCGGCTGTATTGTTTTATAACATCGTTGGGAGCAACCACATTACCCACTGACTTGGACATTTTATGACGGTTCTGGTCAACAACGTAACCATGCGTCAAGAAAGTCTTGGTACAAGTTTTGCCGCCCATTACCATCGACGAGAGCAGCGAGCTTTGAAACCACCCGCGATGCTGGTCTGAGCCTTCAAGGTATAAATCTGCCGGAAAACCAAGCTTCTTATTTTTTTCTAAAACGGCATAGTGACTGACCCCGGAGTCGAACCAAACGTCCAAAATATCTCGTTCTTGTTTGAACTGGGCCAGGTCGGTTGCCCCACAGCCTGTGCAGGCAAAATTGGCGGGCAGCATTCCTTCCTTTTGAAGGTCATGAATAGTAACGTTATCCCAATACTCAATGCCATGCTCGGCGACTTTTTGGGCAATTTTTCTGATGAAGACGCCATCAATAAATGCCGTATCGCAATCAGTACACAAGAGCGCGGTGATCGGAACGCCCCATTGTCGTTGGCGGGAGATACACCATTCGGTTCTATTTTGTACGAAGTTGAACAAACGCTCCTTGCCCCACGCTGGAACAAAGGCAATGCGCTCATTGATTTCTTCGACCGTTTTTTTGACAAGGTCGTTTTGTTGCAAGTTGCAGAACCATTGGTCCGTGGCACGGAACATCAATGGGTTGCGGCAGCGCCAACAATGCGGAAACGAGTGGTTAATGGATCCTTTGTGAAGCAAGGTGCCGCGTTCTTTGAGCATTTTTAACACTGCCCATTGACCGTCGGTTATGCTCACGCCTTCCAAGGACGTTGGTAAAATACCATCGGTATACGTTCCCTTGGCCGAAAGTGGCGAGAAGATTTCAAGTCCGTTCTTAATACCAACCACATAGTCTTCAGGTCCGCAACCGGGAGCTGAGTGGACGCAGGCGGTACCGTCGCCCAGCAATACTGAATCGTCAAGCACGATCTTGGATTCTTGCTGGTCAATGAGCGGGCTGTTAGCCATTTTTCCTTTAAAAATAACCGGATCAAATTCCGCAAGTTCTTTTTTCTCAAGGTTCAATTCTTTGCATACTTTATCAGCAAGTTCTTTGGCAACCATGAAGCCGATCCCATCAGGACCTTCCAAGAGAACGTAAGGAGCTGTTGGATGAAGTACAAGGGCACGGTTCAATGGAATTGTCCATGGCGTGGTTGTCCAGGCAAGAAACCCAACGGTTTTCAAGGTAGGGTTTTGTTCGTATGCGAAAGGAAAGGTCTTGCGTGCTAGATTATCATTGAGCGGGAACAGAACGTAGCATGAGGGATCTTTACGATCTTTGTATTCAATTTCCGCGGTGGCCAATACGGTCTGGCAAGAAGCGCACCAAGGTACTGTTTTTCCTTTGCGCTCAATAAATCCTTTTTCAACAAACGTTGCCAGTGATTCAAGAATTGATGCTTCGTAAGGCGTTTGCATGGTGGTATAAGGATTATCCCAATCAAACATAACACCAAGATTTTTAAATTCCTCCCGCTGAATATTAATCCATTTACTTGCGTAATCGCGACATAGTTTTTTAAAAGTCTTGCGATCAATAGTTTCTTTTTTGTCTTCCAAGCCAAGTTCAGTTGTAACTTTGAGCTCAATAGGCAGGCCATGGCAATCCCAACCGGGCGTTATGGGAACATGAAAGCCGGCCATGCGTTTAGATTTGCATACGATGTCTTTGAGAATTTTGTTAAAAGCAGTACCTAAATGAATGTTGCCGTTTGAATAGGGAGGCCCATCATGAAAAATGAATTTCTTATTATTGTCATGCAATTTCATGGTCTTGCTATAAATATCGTCATTTTTCCAGCGGTTAATAATTTCTGGTTCTTTTTCATGAGCGCTTGCACGAATTGAAAATTCGGTACAAGGGAGGTTGAGCGTTTCTTGAAACGGGTTTTTTTTGTTTTCTTCACTCATAATGATTTCCTCATAATTCCAGAATAATACTAACAATATGGTACTACTTGCATGACATTTCAGTATAAAGTATAGCAGGCTTTATCACAGAAAGCGATTCGAAAGTACGGGTTTAAAGGGCCCACGGCCCAAACCCATCACGAGTGAAGATAGGGCTTCCGACGACATGCCAATACCTCAAATTCGTCGGGGGCCCTATCTTCACTCTATCCTGTAATCTTCGCGAACGCAAAGAAACCACAAGCGCCCCTCCCTTCTTTTTATAACACATTAAAAAATTCGCCGCGCCAATCACTCCTTCAATCTTGCCACCAAGTCGCATCGCCGCAACCAAAACAATCAATGATTGAAAGAATATAAAGAAATTATCAGACACAATTGTTTGCGATACCAAAAATAACCCCGCATCTTACAAAGGGTAGCATCTAATAGAAATTGGCATTTTAAGTGTTTGTTATAATAGTATTGATTTTTTGTTTTTGTTTTGACTATTATGAAATTAATAACACACAGGATTTAATCAAATATTTTATTTTTAGATAATATTGGCAAAGTTCAACCCGGGAGATTAAGAATGAATTATGTAAAAACGTATGCCTTAATGGCAATAATAATGGCAAGCCTCATAATAGGCACTATCAAGGCGGAAGAACCCTTCTCTCTCGCCCTTGAAAAAGACTCGGCAACTACTGATACCAGGGCAGTGTATTTTTCCGCAAACAACATCAACAATATTGGAAAAAAGAAAATTATACACAATAGCGTTTCAAGTAACCTGCTTAACAAAAAACAAACAATACCAGACTCAACTCCACGCAGCGACAAAGAACGCCTAGAACAAGAATTAGATCTGGCCTTAAGCAACCTTATCTCAACAACCTTAGCCATGCAAGAACCTATTACCGAAGAGATAAATGTATCGTTCTCCAGCCAACCACAAGAAAAAGCCATTGAATTAATTGAGCAAGCAACACCAAATACTCAAATACCAATCGTTATTGAACCAATAACCATCCAACCACCGATTACTGACAACGCTACTACCGACACAAGCCCAACGGCAGTAAGTCTTGGCAATGTAACTGAAAAAATTGCCAAATATGACGAAGGCATTACCGCCATGAAGAAAATTAGAAAGTCACTCGTAAGGCTTCTTATTCTTCAACTCAATCAGAATTCAACCTTAAATTTTTCACAAGAACAACAAGATATTCAGCGCGATCTGGTAGAAGGAACTCGCTCCTTTTACGATTTTTTTAGCGACTTTCAAAAAAACCCAACTCCTTGGCTGCCGCGTTATCTTCAAGAAAAAAGCTTTTTACCGTTAGAATTTATCCTCGATAAAGAAAAATTTACTAACTTAGAGATGCCTACCCTTCTTGATACCCAATCAACTTCATCACAAGATATTATTGATACCGCCATTAAAATTGTTCAAACAGAAAAAGCACAGAAAAAAGAAAATCAACGAACAAGCACAAGTAGCACACAAGAGCAAATTGACCAATTGATACAGCATGCTCTTAACAACGCTATTCAAGAAGTGACAATCCCTCAACCAACAACTGATCAACCAATAGAACAAATAGCATCACCAGAACCCGCTCCTGCAAGTGTGCCTGCTACTCAAATTAAACCGGCCACGGGGCAGCTTGGAGCAGATATCTCATTTTTGATTCTCGACGCCAAATACACCAAAAACAAAATCAAAATTTTAGAGTTTGGTGAAGGTCCACGATCTCGCTTTGCTGGCTACAGCAAGATTTTTGGCGAAGGAAAAATTTGGGAAATGTTCTGGCATTATCTTGCACAATTTAACCAACAAATTTGGTACGTTGGCCCAGCTCTTGAAGAACAAAGCGCTCGAGATGAAATAGCAATAAGAAAATTTAACGCCGTTGGCGGCATTAACGTTACCAGCATTAAAGAATTAGTACAGCATCCAAAATTTCCAGCCATCGCGCCAGTTATTGATGAACGCGCCATTAGCTCGTACAAAGGCATTGTTGTCTTTAGGCACAAAAACCCAGCCGACGAGTTGGTCAGCGCTTTTAGAAAACAATATCCACACCTTCTGGTCCTTGATAGCGGCACCGGGCGGCACGTGAATAATAAATATTTAACAAGCACTCTCTTTGATACCAAGCAACTAACAGCATACCGCCCACAATGCAAAGCCTATCCTAAAAAATATCATCCTGATTTAGCAAAAAACATCATTAATGATTTCAATTGTTCAACGTTGGTGATTAAACCGCTCAACGCATTTAAGGGCTCTGGTATTATTATTACACACGCTAGCAACCTTGACGATCATCTCAGAAATATATTGCCTATGGAAAAAAGAAGTAAAAAAATAAGATCAACAACCAGCGTTAGCGACGCTGAAAAATATTGGTTAAAAGATAAAAATCAAAACTTTATTGTAGAAGAATACGAAGCTTCTCAGCCAATTGAAGTAGAAAGCAACTTATATGATCCAACCATGCGCATGGTCTTTACCCTGCATTATGATGAAGGTAAGATTCATTTAACATTCTTGGACGGCTACTGGAAACTACCAACACAACCTCTCATTGGCGCAGGAACACTGAACGATAAACACATCTCTAAAATAGGGGACAGCGGCATTAGCAGCGCAGCAATAGCTCCGGCAGACCTTGTTATTGCCAAGACAGCTCTACAAAAAGCATTACCACGAATTTATTTTAAAATGATGAAATCAAAAAATATACCTGCGGTTAAATCACTGCCACTTACCCCAATCACTTTCCTCAAAAAATCACCTCCACTACACTAACATCGTTATCACTAAGTCAAGATCCAGAGGC
The DNA here is from genome assembly GCA_016699045.1 of bacterium. Taxonomy (NCBI): domain Bacteria; species bacterium. The sequence goes on along the minus strand of CP064957.1, from coordinate 88,447 downwards.
TCTCACCAACGAGAGCCTCTTTTCATTTTTGATCCCCCCATTGACTTTATTGCAAGTTGTTTTGTACCATCATGACAACTACGTAATTAGTAACATAAAGAAAAAAGGGAGTATTTATGATCACGTTGCTTACTCGTTCACTCCTCACGTGTTCGCTATTGATAACCACTCTTTCAGCAAACATTACCGTAAAACAAAAACGACATATTTTGGAAGAAACAACACTTCGCAACAACAATGATTTTTCAAATCAAGATAAACACAATAATAAACGCTATCGCATTAACGACGATCCCGTACAACTCAACACACTGTGTAGCGCTGCAAGCTCGGGAGACATTCAAACACTCACCACACTTGTAGTAAACGGTGAAAATATCAATATGCAAGATTCAATGGGAAAAACACCATTACACCATGCCATCAAACAAGGAAACGCTCAAACTGTTGAATACCTCCTTCTTCTGGGAGCAAACCCCAACATTCAAGACCATACAAACAAAACACCACGAGAACATGCACTCAAAACAAATGATCTTGAAATTCAATCACTTCTTTTCAATGATACCGAAACAAAGTCAATGCAGTCCAACTTACCTGTTGATATTTCATTTATCATTTCAGATTTAAAATTCGACGCTCATGGCAACGTAAAAATATTAGAACTTGGCGAAGGCCCCCGCTCATATTTCAAAGGGCACGAAACACTCTACGGTAAAGGCAAAATTTGGGAATCAATGTGGCTATTCCTTGAAAAACTCAACCTACCTGTTTGGTATGTTGGCCGTAAACCAGAGTCTATCTGGGCTGAATCGACTATTGCTGCAAAAAAATTTATTGATATTGGCGGGCAATTTGCTAGTTCCATAACCGAGCTTAAAAAAGACCCGCTTTTTCAAAAACTTACCGCTCTACCAATTAACAAAAATCCTCAAACGCTTGATGATTGCAAAGGTGTTATAGTCTTACGCCATCACTACACATCAAAAGCACTGTTAAACGACTTCAAAAAAAATTATCCTGATTTTATTGTTTTAGACAATGTTACCGCACCTTACGTCAATAATAAGTATACCACCAATCTTCTCTTTAATGACGATCGTCTCAAAGACTATAAACCACGTTGGCAAACGTACAAAAAAATCTACACCAAAAATTTGGCTCAAACTATTATTGATGATTTAAAAACAGATATTATTGTCTTAAAACCTTTAAGTGCCGCCAATGGCTGGGGCGTTTTAATTGTTCATAAAAATGACCTGGATTCAACACTCAAAATAATTTTGAAAAATCCATCAGCCATCGCCGCCAACCCAGACAAATCATATAACTATTGGGCTCAAGATAGAAATCGCGACTTTTTAGCTGAAGAATATGTACCATCCAAAACAATCACCATTCAAGGCAAAGAGTACGACGCAACAATGCGTATGGTATTTTTACTGTCGTATCACGATGACAAAATTTATACGACGTTTTTAGGCCACTACTGGAAACTACCCGCCTACTCAATTAATGAAGATGTAGAACTCACAAAAAAACATAAATCAAAAATAGGCAGCAATAGCCTTGCACCATCCTCTGCCAAAGTATCAATGACTGATTGTGAAAAAGTGAAAGGCATTCTCAAAGAGGTATTACCAAAGGTTTATTTAAAAATGTTGCTTTCGAAACAATATCCTCGCGCAATACAAGAAGAATAGTCTCATTCCTGACGCAAGACTTGGGCAACATTAAGATTACGTGAACGCCGGGCTGGCAACCACGTTGCAAGAAAACCTAACAACATGGTGGCAACAAAAACCACAAGAAAAATCTCAAGATCCATACGTGCTGGCAAATGCGAAACATAATAAACATCAGGCAGCTCTATGAATGGGTAACGCTCTAAAAACCAACCTGCACATGCCGCCAAACCTAGACCACACACGGTTGCCCAGAACGTTATAAAAACACCCAGTTTAACAAAAATACTTTGTATCATTTTACGAGGCATCCCCATCGCTCTCAAAATAGCAATATCACGACGTTTTTGTTGAATCTGCATAAATAACAAAGAAATCATATTCATACACGCCACCAGCGTAATCAGCGCTAGAATAAAGAACATGACATATTTTTCAAGTTTGAGCGATGCAAGAAGGGCTGGATACAGTTCTTTCCATGAATTAATCACTAAATGCGGAAATCGCTCTTTAAGTTTCTGTTGAACTAAAACTTCAGGATCTTGTGCACAAAAAAAATGGTGCATGCGTTGCCCAAGATAAGAAATCAAAGATCGTAAATCAGTTGGACGTGGAATAAAATCCTTTTTAATTTTCAAATTAATATGATCGACTCCCTTATCTTTATAAAGCATTTTAAAATAATCAAGCGAGGTAAAAGCAACGTTATTATCATACTCTTCCAAGCCGACCGAAAAAATGCCACTTACCACCACCTGCTTCTTATCCAAAAATATCTTCGTACGTCCGCCTGGTTCAGGAATTAAAAGCGTCAAAGTATCGCCCACCTGCAAACCATAATGCTCAGCGGTTTTTTGCCCAATAATAATATTGTTATCTTGGAGCAACAAACTGAGTACATCTTTCCTATCAAGCGTTAAAACTTCTTCCCGAGGCGCCGTAATTTTTTCTGGCAACACCGAAACTTCATGCTCATGAACCTGATCAATTCCTTTGAGAAATATCACACTTTGTGTTTTATCGCGATCAATAATTGCTTGGCGCGCACTGCTGCCACTAATGCCACACACCTGCTCGCCAAACTCAGTCTCTATCGCTCTGCCCAAAGCATGATAATCAAGCTGGCCCTTGGGCGCATAAAGTATCATATGAGCGTTAATGCCTTGCATTTTTTCATGAATAACTTTTTCAAAACCATTCGTTATAATTAAAGTGAGCATCAACGAAAAAGTACCGATAAAAATACCCATAAAACAAACTTTGATCATGAATGAAATATTTTTATCTTTGTTATTAAAACTTAAATATTTGTAAGCAAGCGTAGACGCCAAATTTTTCATACGTATATCCCCAAAAGTTATAAACCAATCGATTAAACAAAGTGTAACGTGAATAGGCAGGGCTTGCAAATAGTGCAAATTTTATTGATATTCTTTTTCTTAACAAAAATCTGGTATATGCTGAATTATTAATTTCCACTAAAAAAAGATAGCGAGTAAGGACCTTAGCAAAGAAAGATACCGATATGATCATGAAAAACCTTGGTTGCATGCTCAGCATTGTGAGCAGCCTGTGCCTTTTTTCCTCGTGCATAAAATATCACAAAGTGGTAAAAAGTGAATTCCCGCAAGGCAGCGAAGAGCAAGATTGCCGAGAAATAACACACAACAATGTGCGCTCACAAAAAATGTATACCGAATTTAAAACAGAAGCAGTCTTTGATGTCTTGTTGTTGTCAGACCAAACCCGCACCGCCTTTACCCAAAAATTTGCTCAACGACGCGGCAAGAACCGTGAAGCAATACAATCGTTACTTGAAAAAGAATACGAAGAAAACGCAGAATCAATCTCATTTTATGTCTTGGCAGAAATAAAAGATAACACCAACCCTGCATTAAATGACCCAAATTCATACTGGACACTATCTCTTGAAGCATCAAACGGCCAACGACTTGAAGCTGAAAGTATCCAAGAGATTGATATCGAACCTGAATATCAAACGTTCTTTGGGTATCGCTTTACGCCACACAAAACGGTTTATTTGGTAAAATTCCCACGCGAAAGCGCCGACAAAACAACGACAATTAGCTCTCACGAAAAAGTTACGATGGTTATTGCATCACCAACTAAAGAATTTCTTTTAACATGGGACCCTAAAGATTATAAAAAACATGCGGAGTTATTAAGTGATAAAGATTTCTATTGGTGCTGATCATCGCGGATTCGCACTTAAAAAACATCTGATCAAGCACTTTCAAGAATATGTCTGGTCAGACCAAGGAACAATGTCTGGCCAACAAACCGACTATCCAATTTACGCGCAACATGTGTGCAAAGAAGTTCTCTCGCATGCTGCCGATTTTGGCATCTTGTTGTGTGGCTCAGGGATTGGTATGTCCATCGCCGCCAATCGTTTTAAAGGTATTTATGCCGCACTATGTTGGAACGAAGAGATTGCACGTGCCGCTCGCTGCCACGATAAAGCAAATATCCTGATTTTAGCAACAGACTTAACCACGCCCGAACAAGCAGTTGCGATTGTCACGGCCTGGCTAGGCTCAGCATTTAAAGGCGAGCACTATCAAAAACGACTCGACATGCTCGATAAATTTTAAAAAGCACTTCACAAAAAAAGACCCCATGCTTTACAACATGAGGCCTTTTTTAATAATCAAATTATTTTAGAACCAAGAAGAACTACTTGATTTTGCAAGCTCTTTTTCAACTTCTTCAGCTAAAAAATTTCTGTGTTCAACTTCTTTAAGCTGCTCAAGTAATTGCTCAAGATCAAGATCTTGTATGTTTACAGGATTTTTAGGCTTCTCACTAAACCAATTGGTAACAAGATTGTCACCAAAGCGCCAACTAAGCAACCCATCAAAACCATCAAGCGCAACTTCCCATACCGCTTGATTAACAGCCTTACAAGCCTTTTCTATGATATTCAATTTAGCAAGTAAGATCAATGTCCCAGAAAGCGTAAATACAGCAATCAGCCCCCCACCAGTATAAACTAAAACCTGACGGCTTAAATCAATACCTTTGAGAACCGTATCTTCACCAAGCTTATAAATATTTCCTGAAATAGTCTTTTTTTTGTCTTTATCTTTATCTTTGTCTTTGTCTTTATCGTTATCTTTAGAAAGTTTTTTCAAAAGATCTTCTTGGTCTTTTAAAGCCTTCAACTGACGAAGCATTACTATTTGCTGAAAACGCATTTCATTAGCCTTTTGCTCGCTCACTAATGCATTACGCATATCATCAGTGGCAATAACTACGGGGCCATTGATATCTTCTGCCTGATCACCAGCCACAAGATTCAGCGAGTATGCACCGCTCAAAAGTACCATTACTAAAAACTTCATATTCTTTTTCATAGCAGGTTCCCCCCTTGCTTAAAAAGTTATTTAAACTCGTGATAAATTCAGTATTTATCATATATTAATCTTACCAAAGCTGCCAGATTCTTCAAACGCCAAAAAGTGTGTAAATAAGCCACAAAACAGCCCACCATCAAACAATTAATTCCTATTTGAAACCAATTAAAAACAACCACAAAAACAAAGCCTTTCCTGGCAGACCCCTAACAAAAATTATAAAAAACCAATATGACCAGCACCTAACACTAGCCACTTCTCAAAACTATTGATCTTTATCACCCCAATCAGGTACTGATTGAATTTAAAGAATAGCTTTGATCAACCACTAAATTACAAGCAGAAAACAAGGTATTATATTTAACAAGGGGAATGAATGAACGGTAAATCATTAAAACAACTTAATGTAGCTCAAAAGCGTGTTTTTGTACGCGCAGACCTCAATGTTCCTTTGTCAGACAAAGTCATTGTCAACGACTTCAGGCTTACCGCCCTTCTGCCAACGCTCGACTATTTACTCGAAAATGACGCAAAAGTTGTTTTGGCAACCCACCTGGGAAACCCAGAGGCGCTAAGTCGCAGTAATTATTTTGATGAAAATCTTTCAAGCTCGCTCCTGGTAGAATGGTTTGAAAAACGTGGCTACCACATAATCTACGAAATTGATCTTTTAAAAGCAGAAGCAAAAAGCCATACCGATCGACATGCTATTCTTTTAATAGAAAATCTACGCTTCTTTCATGGCGAAAAAGAATCAAAATCTGCCAACACCTTTGCCGACCTGCTCAAAAACCTTGCCGACTGTTACGTCAACGATGCGTTTGCGCTCATGCACCGCAACGATACCTCAACCACCCTGCTCCCGCAAAGATTTAATACTGAAGATCGTTCAATTGGTTTTCTAGTTGAAAAAGAGCTGACAATGCTGACCAGCATTAAAGAAAAGCCGCAACAACCGTACGTCATGATTTTAGGCGGCAACAAAGTAAAAGATAAAATTGATCTATTAAAAAATATTCTCAAACGACCACGCTACGCCATGCCTCAATCATTTTTAATTGGTGGTGCCATGGCGCACGCCTTTTTACAGGCGCAAGGCTACCACATTGGCCAAAGCATTGTTGATATGAGTGCGGTTGAATTTGCACGTAATTTTTTACACAAGGCCGATGAGCTACAAATCAGCATCAACCTACCTCACGATGCTCTGGTAACATTTGGCGATAGTTACCCAACAGATTATTACAATATTGATGCCATCCCAAGTAACGGTACTATCGTTGATATTGGTCCCGGCACTATAGAAATGTTTTCGCAAGATATTGCCAAAGCAACAACAATCTTTGCCAACGGCACAATGGGCATTTATGAAGATCCCGCGTATGCGCAAGGCACTAGCAAAATACTCCACGCAATCGCCAACAGCCAAGCACTGAGCGTAATTGGTGGGGGCGACACAGTCGCCGCAATTTTTGCCAACAACCTACAAACTGAAATCGATTTTCTTTCAACTGGCGGCGGGGCAACACTGGCGTTTATTGCCACCGATTTTGCAGAACAATCACTACCTGGCCTCAAAGCGCTGCTTTAACCAAGCATCGCTTGCGTTGTTTGCTTAAAAACTGCCTCGCTATTTTTTTTAGAAAAATGCGTTACGCTCCATTCTGGCAATGCCTGCTCAAGTTGGACAATAACGTAACTGTTATAACCAGAGGTAAAACCAACATCGCCCACCGTATGCACCATGCCATCCCATTGCCGCACATAGCCCTTGTTTTCGATAAGTTTATCAAGCATTGAACTTTTAAAATTAATGGCAGCATCTTTATCATTAAAATGCTGATGACTACGCATAATTGCCGCAATGTTAATACCAGGACCGTCTGAAAGATTTTGTAAAAAATATTCAGTAATTTCTTTACCAAAATAAAGACTTTGGTATTTCAGCGAAGCAGCAAAGCCACTATCTTCGCTTTCCGTCAAAAAGTTATTCCAATGCATACCAAGCTTTTTGGCACTGAGATTTTCAGCGCTATTTAAATAAATAACACCTTTGTCCGTATACGTTGCTGCCAAACTTTTAAGCGGAGTCTTTTTGAGATATGAAAACACTTCTTTAATTCTTTTATGCAAATGGCTTAACGATTTTTCGGTCAAAATTTTTTGCAATGCATTGTGCCGATTAATTTCTTCAATCAACTCAAAACGCACATCGCGCGTTACCAAAAGCTGCTGCGGGTTGAAACCTATCTCAATACCGCTGTGAGAAAATTTAATAAAATTAGTAACACTATCTTTCTCGTTAGTACAACCAATATAGTACGATAGCGGCAAATAATCGTACCAATATAACAAATCGGGATAATAATAAATCCCAAATTTTTCAGCAAATTCTTCGATTAATGAATAACGCTCGCCCAAATCTTGTTGCCCAATCGTTGCATATTGCTCATACAATGCTTTGTTGCATAGCGCATATTCATGGTTGCCACGCATCAGAAAAACTTTACCAAAGTTGACGCGATGGAGATAAAAAAGAAGCCGCACAACTTCAACACTATGCGGCATATAATTACTATAATCACCAAGAAACATGATCACAAAATCTTCAGCAATCACATGATATTCTTCGTCTAACAAACCTTGGCGTTGCAAATCATTTAAAATAACAACTAATGATTCAAGATCACCGTGCACATCACCAATCACCGCAATGCGCGTTCCCGGTTCAAAAATCTTTTTAACAACAAAAGGCGTAAAAAATCTATGCGCCTTTGCTTCTTCCAAGATCTTAAAATCACCAACCTCACCATCCAAAAAGTCTTCTGTGGGCAATGTATCGTAAAGCCAATTGCCAGCCCTCAACCGTAAGGCAGACTGCCGAACAAATTCTTTTGCCGCCTCGTCAAAATCTTCATACGTAACCGCACGTAAATTTTTTAGCACTTCACTTTTACTTTTTCTAACGATATTGGGCAATGACCAGTCACTCATTAGGTATCCTAAAAAAGATTATTCGGCTTGCTCTGCATTTAACGCATCAGCTTTCGCATACAAATCTTGCACGGTCAAATCACCCTGCTGCTGGCCATCGGCAAGACGCAACGTAACGGTATTTTGTTCCTGTTCTTTTTTACCAAGCACCAACATCCACGGCATCTTATCAATCTGCGCTCGACGAATTTGTGCAGATATTTTATCGCCCGATGTATCAAGTTCAACACGTAGCCCATGGGCCAGTAACTGTTCACACACATCCTTGGCATAAGCATTTTGGTGCTCAGAAATCATTAAAATGCGCGCTTGGACGGGCGCAATCCAAAATGGCAACCGCCCTTTACAATGCTCAAGAACCATACCCAAAAAGCGCTCGACAGAACCCAAGATAGCGCGATGCACAATAACCGGACGTTTTTTAGATTGATCAGAAGCGATGTACGAAAGATCAAAATTAATAGGCAAATTAAAATCTACCTGCACCGTACCACACTGCCACTCACGGCCCATGCTGTCTTCAATCACAATCTCTATTTTAGGACCATAAAAAGCGCCTTCGCCTTCTTGAATTTTATAAGCTACACCATTGCGGTCGAGCGCACTTTTCAATGCTTGCGTTGCCATTTCCCAATCTTTATCATCGCCCATATATTTTTCTGGACGTGTTGAGATAGCCATTTTAATATTGGCAAAATTAAATGCTTGATAAACTTTTGCGGCAAAATTAAGAAGCTTTACCACTTCATCTTCAACTTGATCAAGCATGCAATAAATATGGCCATCATCAATCGTGAACGCACGCACGCGAAACAAGCCATGCAAAACGCCAGACAATTCAAAGCGATGCACATAACCAAACTCGGTCAAGCGCAACGGCAACTCACGATATGAACGTGGACGCTCTTTGTAAATCAAGATTGAGCCGGGGCAGTTCATGGGACGCACACAATCGGTCTGTTCATCAATCGTACAAAAATACATTTTATCTTTGTAAAAATCATAATGCCCAGAAGTCTTCCACAAACCTTCTGCCATCAGCAGCGGCGTACGAATTTCCTGATTCTCTTTCTTTAAAAGCGAACGAATAAACTCAATAAGCTTGTTGTAAACCAACAAACCTTTGTGGTGGAAAAATGGCATCCCTGGCGCTTCATCGTGAAATGAGAAAAGATCCAGTTCTTTGCCCAAGCGACGATGATCGTACATTTTAACTTCTTCAAGCCGCTGCAAATAAGCGTCCAAATCTTCTTTGGTTTCAAACGCAATGCCCGTAATTCGTTGAAGCGCAATACCTTCACGGTTTGCACGCCAATACGAACCCGAAATGCTCGTCAATTTAAAATGCTTAATTTTGCCAGTTGAGTTCACATGCCCACCGCGGCACAAATCATAAAAATCACCCTGACCATATACGCCAACCGTTTCGTCGGTAACATCGTCAATGATTTCTAATTTAAATTGATTATCTTTAAAACGCTCGCGGGCATCTTTTTTGGGCACCTGACTGCCAATAATTTTATAATCTTTTTTTGCCAGCTCACGCATTCTCTCTTCAATACGCGGCAAGTCTTCTTCTTTAAAGTTTTGCACAGGCAAGAAATCATAAAAAAAACCGGTCTCCGTTACCGGGCCGATAGTCATTTTAGTGCCCGGAAATAATTCACTAACGGCATGCGCCAGTAAATGCGCTGCGGAATGACGCAGATTGTGTAGTTGTTCGTTCATTTCGCTCATAAGACCCTTTCTTTTTTATGCAAATCAGCCAATGTATTGCGGACTCACTTTCAAGATACTTATACTATTTTTCATGGCGGCACATGAGTGCGCTCTAGTGTAGCACGAGCTTATCATAATGAAAAGACGCTAGCCGCGGCGAACTGTACAAGCAAGAAAAGGAGACCTTGTGGAAGAAACGAAAAAAATCACCTCAAAACCATCAAACTCAAAAGGTGAATGCCCAATTCGATTAAATCGCATCTTTGTGCTAGACACGAACGTCCTATTGCACGACCCCAAAGCAATTTACGCCTTCAAAGGAGTGGTCGTTGGCATCCCATTTGTAGTTCTTGAAGAGCTTGATGGCTTCAAAAAAGAAGTCGGGGAAAAAGGTTATAACACTCGTGAAATCATCAGAACATTAGATTATTTGCGTTCTCAGGGCAGTCTCCTTGAAGGAGTTGAACTCAAAAACGGCACCGAAGGCGCTATTTTACGAGTTTTTCCAACACCAGACAAAGTTGATTTTTCTCAAAGCCTGACCAGCTTGAGCGAACAAACGTTCAAAGATAATCTCATCATTCAAACGGTCCAGGACCTCAGCAACCAAAACTGCGAAGTAACACTGGTTACCAAAGATATCAATTCACGCGTTAAAGCGGACGTTTTAGGCCTGAATGCCGAAGATTATACCAAAGGCCAAATTACGTACGACAGTTACTACAAAGGCTGGGTAGAGCGCATCATGCCGGCCAAAGATTTAAAAGATATGAATGCCAACAGAGTCTTGAGCATTGTTTCAGCGCAAGACTTAAGCCCCAATGAATACATTATTTTAGAAAGCGAAAACAATCCTGAAAATAATCGCCTCTTCCGTTTTCTTGGTGGTAACAACTGCAAAGAAATCAACCCAATTAGTATTTTAAGCAGCTTTAGAGCACGCAACATTCAACAGCTCATGGCGCTTGATTTATTGATGGACGACTCAATTAAAATTGTCAGTCTCTTGGGCCCTGCCGGTACCGGTAAAACATTTCTTACGCTCCTTGCAGGCTTGTTTAAAGTTGCTTATGAAAAACAATATCGCAAACTCATGGTAGCTCGACCAATCGTAGCTTTGGGCGCCGACGTTGGTTATTTGCCTGGCGACATTCAAGAAAAACTCCACATGTGGATGCAACCAGTCCACGACAATCTCGAATTTATTTCAAGCCAACTCATGCGCGGCAATGAAGAAGATTTACAGATGGAGCGCGAAAGAAAACCACGTTGGAAAAAAAATAAGAACCACAATCACGATCGTGATCAAGAACAAAAACACTATCAAAAAAGATTTCAAGACACTAAATTTGTAGAGCAACTGCAACAAAAAGGCATCTTAAGCCTTGAAGCAATTACCTACATGCGTGGCCGCTCTATTCCCAATCAATTTGTATTTATTGACGAAGTACAAAACTTAACACCACACGAAGTTAAAACGCTGGTCAGCCGCGCGGGCGAAGGCACCAAAGTTATTTTGGCTGGCGATCCTTTTCAAATCGACTCACCATACTTAGATTTTACGAGCAACGGCCTGACCGTTACAACTGACAAACTGAAAGGCTCCAGCCTGTTTGGTACGGCATTTTTAGAAAAGAGCGAACGAAGTGAATTGGCTCAATTAGCCGCGGATGTTTTGTAAAAAAGCATCAAGCGTCTCTTTAAACGTTAACGTGGAATTATCAATAACAATGGCTCCCTCAGGAATTCTGAGCGGAGCCACTTCTCTATTCATATCGCGTTGGTCGCGCGCTTCAAGTTCTTGTCGAATTTTTGCTGCATCAATATCGCCATTTTTGCGTTTTGCATCGTTTAAAACCCGTTGGGCTCGAACATCAACAGACGCTGTTAGATAAAATTTATAATCGGCATCAGGAAATACCACCGAACCGCAATCACGACCATCAGCAATGATATCGTACCGCTTGCCAATGTGGCGCTGCAATGGTAACAAAGCCTCTCGAACCGCTTTATTAGCACTCACGATTGATGCAAGCTGATCAATGTCGTGATGATATAATTCATCAACAACCGCAGAGCCATAAATCGTAATCCGTGGCTTACCATCAACATACGCATAATCAATGCCGGCAGTCATCATCAGATCAGCCGGCTGTACCACACACGGCCCGACGCACGTTAAAAACTGACTAATCTCAGCATCATATTTTTTTTTAAGGAGATACGCAAAGGCACGGTACAACAAACCAGTGTACAAATAATAAAAACCCATGCGCGTGGCCAAAGCCTGTGCCACCGAGCTTTTACCGCTGGCAACCGGCCCGTCAATCGTAATAATCATCAACTATCTCCTTTTTAACTAGCAACGCAATGGTGAATATTTTGGCATTAAATTCTTTTTTAAAAAAAATTCTGCACGATCAAGAAACGCAAGTCGATCAGGAAAGTCAGCAAACTCTCTTCTTTTTAGAGTAAGTGCTTGATCAAGTTTCTTTCTTAATTCTTGAGGAGTAAACTTTTTCTCGTATTCTTCTTGCCTGCATGCTGGACAATAACTCCCGTCAATATCGATACTTTCAACACAAGAACGATAAATATAATCCAACAAAAAATTGTATGCTTTTTCAAAATTTGCTTTCGCCCTGCTTAAATCACGTGGACTACTGTGCACAAAACAAATATCACTCATACAACGTTTATATGCATCAAACACAATCGTTTCGGTAATGACAACACCGTCAATTCCCAATTGTTCAAGCATCGCCGACACAGATCCCATTGCTGGAACAGGAACACTAAACTCTTCGATCTCAGCAGCCGATCCTCTACAAAAATCAGGACTTCCAATAATGCCAATTACCATCATCAATAAAACAATCACATATCTCTTCATGTAGGCCTTCCCATGCTACAACCATAAAAAATGTATTACTATATCACTACGAAACGTTTTAACATAGTCATAAATCAGTAAAGCCGCTATACTAACCATCACCAGCTTTACCACACTATTGTAAAAACGCTTGATAAATTTTAACTTCTTAAGAACAATGATGCAAGATAAAATTACCCCATTAATGCAACAATACTTTGCAATCAAAAAAGACTATGAAGATGCCCTGCTGTTTTTTCAAGTTGGTGATTTTTATGAACTTTTTTTTGATGACGCTATCAAAGCCTCATCGTTTCTTGCCATTACACTGACCAAGCGCGGCAAGAACAATGGCAAAGACATTCCCTTGTGCGGCGTTCCTGTCCATGCGCTTAATCATTATCTTAAAAAATTAATTGTCGGCGGCTTCAAGGTTGCTATTTGTGATCAACTCACCAAACCACAACCCGGCACGGTTGTGCAGCGCGGCATCACCAACGTTTTAACACCCGGCACCCTGACTGATGCTGCCATGCTTGATGAAAAATCAGCATCGTATCTGATGTCATTTTTTCCTGGTGAACATGCGTGGGGCCTTGTATTTTCAGAGCTTTTAACCGCCCAGCTTTTTGCTACCAGCGTACCGGCAGGCGCTCATAAAATGATTGAAGCAGAACTTATCAGATTTTTTCCTGACGAAGTTATTTTAGCGCAAGGCAGCCACGCAAAACCTTTTAATGTGTATTTCAAAAAACTTGGCTACTGTGCCAGTTTTGCGCCTTACAAAATTGAAGAAATCAGCAACGATATCTACGCCCCCCTGGCAGGAACTGCCTGGCTTGAACAACAATTTAACCACAGCGTGCAACAACAATTAACAGAACGAAAAGAACTTCTTCATTCGTTGGATGTTTTATATCGCTATTTGAACAAAAACCAATCTGCATCACTCTCGCAATTCAAATCAATCAATTTTTACGAACCAGACGATTATGTTATTTTGGACCGCGCAACACAAAAAAATTTAGAAATTATAGAAAACAACCAAGATGGCGGACGTAAAAATTCACTCTTTGCCGTTATGGATCACGCAAAAACCGCCATGGGCTCACGTACACTTAAAAAATGGTTACAACGACCGCTGGTACAAAAAGAAGCTATTGTGCAACGACAAGAAGTTGTTGTCAGTTTGATGAGCAGCGTTGGCACCATGCAAAAAGCTGAATACCTTTTAAGTCAGCTCGCCGACCTTGAGCGAATTATCGGACGCATTGCGTTACGCAAAGCGTCGTTATACGATTATCTTGCGCTGCAAAATTCACTCAGCATTGCGCCAGACATTAAAACATTATTGAAGGAACTGAATAACAGCAGCCTTGCACACGCAATCGCTGACAAGATTTATAATTTTGACGACCTGGTGCAATTACTTGCCAAAAGCCTGCACAACGACCCAACGAGCAAGTACACGATCAAAAAAGGCTTTGATCACCAACTTGACCACTTTCGTTATTTGATTGAAAACGGGCAGCAAGAAATTCTTAAACTTGAGCAACAAGAAATTGCACGCACCGGCATTAACAGCTTAAAAATTCGCTACAACAACATAACCGGCTACTACCTTGAAATTACCAATCCGAATTTGGCGCAAGTTCCTGCCGAATATATTTATCAGCAAAAGTTGGTAAATCGGGTACGCTTCAGCACGCCCGAACTTAAAAATTTAGAACAGGCAATTAACAGCGCCCAAAGCGAAATCGATGTCGTTGAAGCTGAAGTTTACCAACGCATCAAATATGAAGTTGAAAAATATTTAACACAACTCCGCCAAACAGCACAAGCCCTTGCGTACTTGGACTGTCTTTTTGGCTTGGCATCATGCGCTTACCAAAATCATTACATTGTTCCAACATTTAATGATCAGCATGATATTATTATTAATGGCGGCAGGCACCCAGTTGTTGAAACTAAACGTGAAGAAGCATTTGTAAAAAATAATACTATGCTCAACGCTGAGCAATCGCTTTTAATCATTACCGGCCCCAACATGGGTGGTAAATCAACGTACTTGCGCCAAGTGGCACTCATTTGCATTATGGCACAATGCGGCAGCTTAGTGCCTGCAGACAGCGCCAGTCTCCCGCTACTCGATCGTATTTTTACACGCATCGGTTCTGGCGACAATGTGGCAGAAGGCAAAAGTACATTTCTGGTTGAAATGGAAGAAACGGCAACAATCTGCACGCAAGCAACAAAAAACAGTTTGGTCATTTTGGACGAAGTTGGACGCGGCACCAGCACGTTTGACGGGATTGCACTCGCGCAAGCAATCATTGAACATTTAGTAAAAAATATTGGCACCAAATGTTTGTTTGCAACACATTATCACGAACTCACTGCACTAAGCGAACATTTTCCAATGATAAAAAACTACAGCATGCTGTGCAAAAAAATTGGTTCGCAATTACATTTCCTCCACAAAATGGAACCCGGCATTGCACACAGCAGCTTTGGTTTAGATGTTGCACGGCTTGCACAACTACCACCATCAATTATTGAACGCGCGAGCACTATTCAGCGTGAACTAAGTAACCATTCCCACCCCACATTCAATGCGACACAAGAACAAAAAAATTGCAGCTGTCCGCATACAACGCGACAACCAGATAAAGCTGATCACGTCGTTAAAAAACTGCAAACAATTAATATGAACGAATGCACACCAAAACAAGCATTTGATTTATTGTGGGAATTAACGCGCACTCTTTAGCATTATTGTTTTGTTATTTTCTGTGAGAAATAAAGAGATAATTATATTTTGGCCCACCAGAAAGCGCTTACTAAATATATTTGATTTTTCAAATTATTATGCTACGATCTATCACGCTTAGGAAAAGACAAACACATAGCAACGCGCAGTTATGTACTAAGCAAACGTATTATCATGTACTGTTATAATGTATTTTTTTATTAGGGGGTCCCTCATGAAAAAGATAGTTCTTACTCTTGTTCTTTCCCTTGGTTTGGCAAATGCTACTTATGCAGCAGCACCAGAACAAGCAACCAAACAAGCTGATTCCAATGCAGTTATTGCTTGGATGAAAGCAAATCCTAAAAAAGCAACCGCTCTTATCGCTAGCGTACTTGTTGTAGCAGCATCAGGTACTGTTTACTACAATCGCAATAAAGCATGCATAAAACCTAGACTTGATTCAGCAAAAGATGGTCTTATGTCTGCTAAAACCAAAGTGGTTGATAAAGCAAACGCTACCTATGAATCAGCAAAAGCTCATCCATACATCACCGCAGCAATCGTTACATCAACCTTGGCAGTTGCCGGCTTGGTTACTTACGACCTTACTCGTGATGAATCAAAACTTAAAAAACTTGCAAAAAGCATCAGAAAAGCTTTGTGCGGTGAAGACGTAGAAATTGTTGCTTAGTTTTAAATAAACAAAGCATAAATTAAAAAAGGGATCAATCATGCGCGGTTGATCCCTTTTTTGTTGCTCATTTTTCTATAATTATTTTTTGATTTTTTAGCGACTTCGCGTTACACCGCGGCGTTTACATTCTGCCTTGATGGCACACTGACTGCACTTGGGGCTGAGCGGCACACAAATATTCTGTCCCCACATCACTAATAATTTATTCCATACCGTCCAATATCGCTGCGGCAATATTTTTTGCAATGCAACTTCCGTTTCTTCAACGGTAGTTGTTGAAATAAACCCAAGCCGATTTGAAATGCAATGCACATGCGTATCAACACAAATTGCTGGTTGATCAAATGCAAGACCCAAGACCAAGTTTGCCGTTTTGGGGCCAACTCCTTTAATTGAGCGCAACGCTTCTTGTGTTTGGGGAACCTTGCCCTCAAAATTTTCGAGTAATGTTTTACTCACTTCTTGCAACACTGCTGCCTTGTTTTTATAAAAGCCAGTCTTAAAAACAATTTTTTCAAGTTGTGCACGATCAAGCGCACACAGCTCTTGCGGCGTTTTGGCGACAGCAAAAAGTGCCCGACACACATGCACCGTTGTTATATCTTTGGCACGCAAGCTGAGCAAGCAGCCAATCAAAATCAGAAATGGATCTTTGCCATATTCTTCAATAATCGTATCAATTAACGGCACGGCCATGGGGCCGGTCGCCGATTTTAAAATCTGAATGATTTTTACAATTTTTTCATGATCAAACATGATTAAAGCCCTAATTACGGGAAACATGAGAAAACAGTTAACGAAAAAACTTTTTTTTTATATACTTGCCTGCTAAGCGCTGGTCTAGTTTATCATGAGGCATGCTTGTCTGTATATCATGGCCATTCAAAAAAAACCATAGGAGTATGTAGGTGGAACTTTCAACGTTCAAAGAAAAAATGAGTGACTTTGTCACGTTTCTTGATGTAGAAAAAAATGTATCAGAAAACACGCTCCGCGCCTATGAATCTGACTTGCAACAGCTTGCCACCTTTTGGGAAACAATTAATAAAAAAGAAACGAACGTCATTCATAATTTTGACAAAATTATGCAACGCTACGCACTGGCACTTTTTTATAAAAAAATTAGCAAAACATCGCTTGCCCGTAAACTTTCAAGCATGCGTTCATTTATTTCGTATCTCAAAACACAAGGCGTGCCCGTTACTTTTACCTTCAAATCGCCCCGGCTGGACAAAAAACTACCCACCACCCTTTCAGTTGATGAGATTTTTTATTTACTCGATTCTGTTGATATTAAAGAACTGCCTACTAAATATCCCTACCGCGATAAAGCAATTTTTGAATTGATTTATGCTACCGGCGTGCGCTGTTCAGAATTAATTAACATTAAGCTGCTCGATATCAACCACAGCGAACAAACGATTAGAATTATGGGTAAGGGGCGGCGCGAGCGCATGGTTTTGTTTGGTAACAAGGCCCAGCAAGCAGTTAAGCAGTATACCGACGAAGAGAGGCCCGGCATGCTGCACAACCACAAACACGATTATTTGTTTGTTAACTGCAAAGGAACCCCCATCACCTCACGCTCGGTTCAGCGTATTTTTGAAATGTTTAGAAAATTTCTCAAGATCGATCGCAAACTTACTCCGCACAAAATACGCCATTCATTTGCTACCCATTTACTTAATGAAGGAGTCAATTTACGCGTCATTCAAGAATTGCTTGGTCACAAAACCATTGCAACCACAGAAATTTATACCCATGTGAGTAATCAAAAATTAGCGCAACTTTGTGATGAAAAACACCCCCTTAATGATCTTGATCACTTAGTACTCGAAGACTAAAAAGAAGAATTGGACCTTTTATGAAAAAAATATTATTTACCACGATGCTTTTTTTTAATTACACAAATCTTGTTCTAGGAGCCGCACTCGAATACAAACTTGATGTTGCAACAGCAACTGATCAAGGAGCACGCAAAACCATGCAAGATTATTTTTACAATAATTTAGAAAATAAATTTTTTGGCGTTTACGATGGCCACGGAGGTCCTGAAATTGCTCAATGGGCCCAAGAGGGCCTCCACACCACGGTGCATGATGCTGAACAAGAATTTTCCGATACAAAAACAGCCATACAAGCAAGCTTTATTACTTTTAATGATTGTATAAAAGGAAAAGCTTATAACCAAGGAACAACCGCCACTATCGCACTTGTCCGCAATGACACGTTATATGTTGCCAACGTGGGCGATTCCCGCGCCGTCCTGAGCATTAATGGGCAAGCTCTGCAAGTTTCAACAGACCACAATCCACACTTTTCAATAGAAAAAAAGCGGATTGAAGCAAGTGGTTTGTGGAGAATTAAAAACTTATCTTCAGCACCCTCAAAAATCCCTTTTATTGAGAAAGCTAACGACAAAGACAAAAGAAAAACTTATACAACAAGCCGCATTCAGCGAACAAATATTCCACATCATAACGATTATGGGCTTTCGGTAAGCCGTGCTCTGGGCGACCATAATTTTAAAGGTGCTGTTATTGCAAATCCAGACATTCACGTACGAAAACTTAACGGCACTGAAGATTTTTTAATTATTGCCAGTGACGGCCTCTGGACGATTATGAGCAATCAAGCAGCTGTTGATTTAATAAAACAATGGCTCCGTGATGGACAAACACTAGAACAATGCGCCATATGTTTAGTCGAAAAAGCCATCAGAATTTGGAACCATGATAACGTTACGGTCACCATTATTTGTTTTAAGGACAACACTAACATCGAATCAAGTAACCTCACCTAATTTTCCAGAAGGATTTTTCATGAAAAAAATACTCGCCATAAGCTTACTTTTCATTACCAACTCAAGTACTTTATTGTTTTCTGCAGCCTCTCAAAAAATTAACATTACCTTTGCCACATGCGCAGAAAAAGGAAATCGTCGCCCAACTATGGAAGACCGCCACCACAACGACACCAATAATCAATTTTTTGGCATATATGACGGCCATGGCGGATCAGAAGTTGCCGAAAAAACAAAACAAGAACTTCACGAGCATATCCTTAGACTCGAAGCAACACTCAGCACCGAGCAAGCACTTGAACAAGGATTTTTGGCTATGCACGAAAGCATTGAAAACCAACACGAAGGCACAACTGCTACGGTGGCCATGTTACGCAATAAAACATTATATGTTGCCAACGCAGGAGACTCTCGCGCGGTATTATGTGCAGGAGGCCAAGCACTCCAAATGTCAGTCGACCACAACCCAGGCCTACCATCAGAAAAAGAACGCATTGAAAAATTAAGTTCTATCAAAATCTCGACACATCCCTCACGTATAAAAACTCCATTCCTGATCACTGCAAATCAACAAAAAGAAATCTATCTTGAAAGTTCCCGTATCTTAGGCCTTGCTGTAAGTCGTGCCTTGGGAGATCGTTTTCACGAAGGATTCGTTATACCAAACCCAGCAATTCACACACGAAAAATAGACGGCACCGAAGAATTTTTGATTATTGCTTGCGACGGATTATGGGACGTCGTGAGCAATCAAGCAGCAGTCGATTTAACAAAGCAACAGCTCAGTCAAGGCTACTCGGTTGAACAATGCGCCAACTTCTTAGTAAAAAAAGCACTCGATCTTCTTGACCATGATAACGTTACCGTGACAATCATTTGTTTTAATCACGATGACAAAACTGAGCCAAGCGCTCTCGACTTGTTACAGGAATATAGCAGCCAGATCATTTAAAATAATTAATTTTCATTGCTTGACGAACTTTTTGCATCATCACAGCGGCACGTTCACGCGTTGCCGCTGTTCCTTTTTTTAACACTTCCATCACAAAATCTGGGTCTTGCGCAAACTCTTTGCGGCGCGTACGAATCGGTGTTAAAAAATCTTGCAGCACGTCATTCAGATAACGCTTAACTTTGACGTCACCAAGGCCGCCGCGCTGATAATGTTCTTTGAGTTCAGCAATTTTTTCTTTATCTTTGCCAAAAATATCGAGATACATAAAAACGGTGTTACCTTCAATTTTGCCCGGATCTTCAACGCGAATATGATCAGGGTCGGTGTACATGGCCATTACTTTTTTAAGTAACGCATCAGGTTCATCGGACAAATGAATCGCATTGCCCAGCGACTTGCTCATTTTTGCTTTACCATCAATACCCGGCAAGCGGCCCACTTCTTCACTCGACGGCACCATTGCTTGCGGCTCAACAAAAACTTCGCCATAAATACGGTTAAAGCGACGCACAATTTCTACTGTTTGTTCAATAACCGGCAGCTGATCGTGCCCGACTGGTACCAACTCTGCATTCAAAAAAGTAATGTCGGCAGCCTGGCTGATCGGGTAGGCCAAAAAACCAACCGACACGTTTTTGCCCATGCCCTTTTGATGAATTTCATCTTTCACGGTGGGGTTACGTTCCAACCGCGCAACAGTCACTAAATTAAGATAATAGACCGTCAACTCAGCAATTTCAGGAATCATTGATTGAACAAAAATAGTCGTTTTTGCAGGATCAAGACCAACCGCCAAATAATCAAGCGCCACCTCAAGAATATTGTTGGCAATCTTTTCGGGATGTTCAACATTGTCAGTCAAACCTTGAACGTCTGCCAACATTACAAACTGATTGCACGTTTCTTGCAATAGCAAACGATTGCGCAATGAACCGACATAGTGACCCAAATGAAGCGAACCAGTTGGACGGTCACCTGTCAAAACTATTTTTTTATTCATAACAATAAACTCTTTCTTTGGTTTTTTAATTTTTTAATGCATAAAATAGCGTAGGTTTAAGTGTATCCAAAAATACCAAGCATTCAAGAACAAGTGCGGTTCTTACACTTTTTTGCTGCCTGTGCTAGGCTTTTCAAAACGTATCAAAAAAAGGAGTCCCGCCATGCCACGCTTTATGCACTATCTCAAACGCTTGCACGAGCTTGGTCTGCGCGGCACACACGCGTGGTACCAAAAACGCTTAACAGGTAAACGATTTATTCAAAGCTGGAAAGAAAAAGCGTTGGCGGGAAAGGCCAACCACACCTGGCAAGACTTGCAAAAACGACACGCACTCAACGACATAGCAACATTTACCAACGATTTAAATAAAAATTCTCTCGTACACAATATTATCAATAACAAAGATTTTCAACAGTACCTACCACCAACGTATCGAGATCAAGCGTTTATTATTCAAAAAGCAAATCAAGCACTTGAGCAAACCTTTGATCTTTTGGGCTCTGGCAATCAAACATTTACCATCATTCCGTGGCAGCATGACATAAAACTCAACAATCTTAATACACAAGAATTCAGTACGTATTCAAATACCTACCATCACAGCGCCCCCCTCTTTTATACCGATATCACTATTCCAAGCAACGCAACGACTAAACAACACTATCAAGCTGATATCAAAATACCGTGGGATTTATCGCGCTTTCATCACGCCTTTTTTTTGGGCAGCGCGTATCAACTCACCGCCAACCAACGCTACGCAACAGCTTTTTTTGATCAAGCAGATTCATGGATCACCGCCAATCCCTTTCTGCTCGGCATCAATTGGGTCTGCGCCATGGATGTTGCTATCCGCGCCATCAATTTAATATGGGGATATTTATTATGCCAACCAACGCCCCAACAAGCAGAGCGATTAATCTGCTCTTTGTACGATCATGCCATTTATTTGGCAGCCAATGATACCGCATCAGACAAAGCAAATAATCATTATTTAGCAGAACTTTTGGGCTCACTTTATCTGTCAGTTTTTTTTAAATCAATACCATATTTTGAAGATCAGATAGATTTTTATACAAAAAAAATCACGCAAGAATTTGATAAACAAATACAACAAGACGGCACAAGTTATGAAGGATCTACCGCCTATCATCAACTCGACACAGAAATGTACCTACATTTTGCAAGCATCACCAACATAGTAAAATCAGCAAACAAAACATCGGTCCTCACAACTTTTCTTGCTCATAACACAACTGCCGATGGAACTTTAATAAAAATTGGTGATGATGACAGCGGCAAACTGGTAACCGGCATGAGCGTGCCACCAACAACAAACCATATCTCGCATTACCCAAATTTTGGCTTAAGCATTATTAATCATAATCAATGGCATATAACATTTCGTCATCCAACTTTTACAAAAAAACAACCATCGGGGCACTTTCATAACGATCAACTTGCCTTAACACTCAGCCTTAATGGCATTCAAATTCTTACCGATCCAGGCAGCTATTTGTATACCGCCAATCCAACCTGGCGTAATGAGTTTCGCTCGGCATCTGCCCACTCAACCTTGTTTGTACCATGCTTGACGTGTGCTGCAAATCAGGACAATCTTTTTCAACTTGCACGCAATCCAACATCACAAGCACCCGAATTGCAAAAAATTAATGCCACCGTCATCATGCACGATTCATACCAAACCTGCATTCATACCAAAATAATCATAAATCGCTCACTCAAACTTGATACAACACGAAACGAACTGATCATTGAAGATTGGATTCAGACAAACAACCCATCTCGCGTATCGTGGAATTTTATACTACATCCCGACATAACGCTCAAAAGAAAAGATGCTCAAACGTGGATTTTTGAGAAAAATAGAAAGCCATTGGCAGAAATCACCAGCACACTGATATTAACAAAAGCAGATGCTTTTTTTGCACCAGAATACGGTGTACGACGTGAATGCCACAAGCTCACGACAGAAAAAACAATACTATATCGAGAAAAAACGATTATTCGTTATTTATAATCTTAAACCGAGCACAAGCCTAACAAGGCACTTGCATGATCAAGTACTTCTGGATGATTTTTACAAACACCCGCTTCCTCAGGATCATACAATAAAATACCCGTATTATCATGCCGCATTGGCCACGTAAAAACGTGAGGATTGGTAAGGCCAACTTTTTTTCCCAACTCAGCAAGCGCTTCAGGACAGCAGGTACCATCTTTGCGAACAACATTATCGTGATAAAATTTTTGAATTTGATCATGAAAAGCAGCCTGCTCCATATCAACACCAAACGCATGCGGATTTTGCCACAAATCTTGTTGATGATACTTACACTCATTTTGACAAAAGCCAGCAACTCCTTTTAGGCAGGAAAAATCTGGGTTGTCGATGAGATACATTGCGCGCTTAAAACCTAAATGGGGCCCAAGCTCATGTAAAATAATTTGAGCAAGACCAGACACTTCTCGATTGTGTAATATTTTATGCGGCAACTTTAACATAACATTACGAAGATTTTCATTTGACCATAGATCTGGCAAATTATTTTGCATTACTCTCTCCCTTTATGCGTAACGACTACTGATATTTTTCTTTCTATTCTAGCTCAATAAAAAATGTTCAAACAAGAAAGGAAAAATAAATGGGGAAAACAATCGAATCTTACACATACCACTTACTATAAAAAAAGCGCCACCATGTTCTGATGACGCTTTTCTAAGAATCTAAAAAAATTTTATTAATACACCGTACTTATTTAGTTCAAATTACTTAACTCATAAGTTTTTTGTACAATTATAAAATTCCACAAAAGTTGAACGAACTTGCCGGCGCTACTTTCTCTAATTCAAACAACGTCGAAAGAACATCCCGAGCAAAGCCATAAGGCTCTACAAGCTCAATAAAACGCTCATGAGACATTGGCCGCTTTGATTGAATGGCATTAAAATAAGTACGCAAATCCGCTCTTACATTTTCAGAATGATTAGCAATATATGCTAAACGACTGCCAACCAGCAGCATATCTGCTAACTGTTCGCTGGTAAATTTTTCAAGAAAGAGACACAACCAACGCCCTGCACGCTCTTGATTTAAATCAAGATTTTTTAACGAATCAAATCGAAAAATATTGAACATACCATCAACGGCTCGTACGCCAAAAGCAACCCAATGCCCGCCGGTGTTAACTACAAACGCAACTTTTTCGCCAGACTCAAATCGCTTACGCTGATCAATTATTTCACGCGTTAAATACTGACCACGGCCTCGCAACCATCCTTCAAGTACATCAAGAGAATCAATAACAATAATGCCCTCATTAAGCTTAAACTTATTAAGCAAACCACTTTCCGTATCGTCACATGTTCCGTCAAAATCATCGGTTCTTAAATTACTTTTATATTTTAAATGTTTTTCCCACGGTTTAATAGTAGCACGCAAGCGTCCAAGATCATTAACAACCTCAGGCAATAACTCCGCAGTTTCTTCAATAAAAGCACGCGCAAAAAATAGTGCATAATAACCACAATAAAGCGCGTGAGGAACACGTTTATTTTTATTAAAACTTTTAGCATTAGGTTTATTTTGTTGTAAACACTGATATTCAATAATGTCACCCTCTTTGGTCAAATCAATCGCTTGAGATGAGCAAAAAGAGCTTGCTTCTGGATCAATGCGTCGGCGCTTTGCTGGTGGCTCACCAACCATTGCATCAGTTGCTTGAGCACTCAGCAACGCAAAAACCATATAAAACAGCATTTTTTTAACTACCATACAACCTCTAAAGTAATAAAATTACTCCTGCAATAATAATATTACATTATAGCAAGAAGCTTAAAAAATGACAAAGAGAACATAAAATTCGATCTAAATCGAAAAAATAAGGCTTTTTAAATCGCCCTTACCCGGCAATTAAAGAAACTAAGAAAGCTTATTCAACAATTTGTTCAACCATTTTAGTCAAATTAATTCCGCGGGAACCTTTGACCAAAACAAGCGACTGATCATGCCCACCGAGCATTGTTTTAAGAATGGCAGAAGCCTCTTGCCAATCAGCCACCTTGGTTGCCTGAATCCCAGGCGCCAACGACAGGGCCGCCTGCCAGGCAAGCTCACCCACCAAAATAACCGTTTGTATTGAAGGAAGTCGATTGACTAATCGACCAATCTGACGATGCCAATAAATTTGTTTTTCTCCCAACTCAAGCATGGTACCAATCACGGCAATTTTTGCCCCAACCGTAGGCATTTGATCAAAAGCAATCAATGCCGCTCGCATGCTTTCAGGATTAGCGTTGTAGCAATCGCTAATCACGCGGCCACGCTTGCCACGAATATCCTTAATTTCAAAACGATGCGCAAAACCTTCATACTGCTCAATGCCTTGCACCACCGCCTCAAACGGAATGTTTAAAAAATAGGCAATGGTACTTGCCGCTAACGCATTATTAACCATGCCCAAATGGTTACCGGGCATAGTTACGGTAACTTTTTTCCCATACCATTTTAAAACAAATTGCGTTGCAAGAGAACCATCAACATTGGTAATCACCCGCACCTTGCGAGCCTGAACTTGATTTTTTGTTTTAAAACCAAATTTTGCAACAGGGTGTCCATAGCTGCTATCCGTTAACAAATCTTGATCGCCACAAATAATACCGATATTGGTTGGTGAAAAGTAGCGAAACATTTTCTTTTTTTCATAAGCAATTTCGTGCAATGAACCAAGACCAAGCGCGTGTGCATGAGCAATAAATGTTATTACGCCAATTGTTGGCCGCAATAAATCAATTTGTGATTCAATCTCGCCTCGATCATTAATACCCACTTCAAAAACCGCAACTTTGTGCTCACGCTGAACATGTGAAATATTGAGCGCAATGCCCAGCAAGGTATTTTGATTGCCATACGAAACGGCAGCTGGCACACCGGCATAGCGCAACATAGAACGTAGCATTTCTTTGGTCGAAGTTTTACCAACCGAACCAGTAATACCAACAACAGGTATAGTTAACTGCGCACGCCATGCCTTGGCAAGGGCAATCATTGCTTGTTGCGTGTCAGGAACCAACAACACAACCAACCGTTCTTTGACTCGTTCACTCAGGGAATCAAAGACAGCTCGCTTACTGATCAACAACCCCCAGGCCCCATTCGTAATTGCTTGATCTATAAAATCATGCCCATCAACACGGTTACCTGGCAAGGCAACAAACAATTGCTGTTCTTGCGTTGAACGACTGTCGATAGAAAAAGAAACATCACCATCAACACACGCCTGTCTGCCAATGTGTAATGATGCATCCCCAAGCGCTTCGCGTAAAAAATCTTTACTAACCCACATGCCCTAAATCTTTCGTGAACGGCCCTATACTGCGCAACAAAATAACCACGTACCTACAGGCAAAATTTACTTTTTTTCTCATGTTTGTCAAGATTTGCTTAAAAAATTGACAACTTCTTGACCTTTGAAAATTTTTTCAAAAAAGAAAATTGATCGCCTCTCCTGCTCATTTTCTGAAACAAGCCTTGGATTATACGCTATAAAATCAACCCACGCAAAGAAATAACAGCTTTTTGTAAAAATATTGACATTCCCAGCCCTCTTCCGTAATTTTTAACCATACAGCTTTAAAAGCAACCGTCTTTTTCGACCATGGATTTAAAAAAAAGCGGCTTCATTTTCTGAAGCC
This sequence comes from bacterium, assembly GCA_016699045.1. Lineage (NCBI taxonomy): Bacteria > bacterium. Next base: position 61,881 of record CP064957.1, on the reverse strand, counting down.
GCCCTTTTTGATTTAATCAACTTATTTTTTAACGAATAACTTTACGCGGCTTACTACCCTGTGCCGGCGCAATCAAACCACTCATTTCAAGCTGCTCAATAATCCGTGCAGAGCGGTTAAAGCCAATTCGAAAGCGACGTTGCAACATGGATATTGAAATTTCGCTCGTAGTCTTTAAAAAATCAATTATTTCTGGGAACAATTGATCTTCCGCATCACCACGTCCATCTTCATTGGCAACTTCCAAAACCTCATGCAAATTAAGATACTGCGCCTTGCGCTGTTCACGCAAAAACGATGCCAAGTGTTGAATCTCTTGATCAGAAATGTACGACGCATGCACGCGCTTTAAATTAGTTGAAGCAGAACTCATAAACAACAAGTCTCCGCGGCCCAATAATTTTTCAGCGCCTTGTTGGTCCAAAATGGTGCGCGAGTCAACTTTTGATGAAACACGAAACGCAACACGGCTAGGAAAGTTCACTTTAATTAAACCCGTTACCACATCAACCGATGGCCGTTGCGTTGCCACAATCATATGAATCCCAGAAGCTCGTGCCATTTGCGCAATCCGCACAATATTCGTTTCAACATCTTTGCCAGCAACAATCATCAAATCTGCCAGCTCATCAATCATCACCACAATAAACGGCATTGGCTTTAACACATGCCCTTCTTGATCACGCATGCCATGCGCTACTGCTCGTTGATACTCAAGTACATTCCTTACCCCAAGCCCGGCCATACGTTCATAGCGCTCTTCCATTTCTTGTACCACCCACTTTAAAACACCCGTAGCACGCGCAGGGTTAGTAACGATTGGGAAAAGCAAATGAGGAATGTCGGCGTACGGCGTAAACTCAAGACGTTTTGGATCTACTAAAATTAAGCGCAGTTGTTCTGGCGTACATTTGCACAACAAGCTTGCCAACATGCCGTTCAAGCCAACCGATTTACCAGAACCAGTCGTCCCGCCAATCAGCAAGTGAGGCATTTTTGCCAAATCAACAATGACCGGCGTTTTCACCACGTCAACACCTAAAATTAGCGGCAACTCGCCTTGAAAATTTTCAAAATCTTCAGAACGCACAATGTCTGCAAAATAAACACTCTCACGCGTTGGATTAGCAATTTCAAATCCAACCGCATTCTTACCAGGAATCGGTGCAATAGTTCTGATACTCAATGCTGAAAGCGCCATCGCCAAATCATCTTCAAGCGCCGTAATTTTACTAATTTTACTATCAATTTCTGGCTGATACTCAAACAACGTAATCACAGGTCCTGGCTTAATGTTGGTCACGCGGCCTTTTACGCCAAAATGCTGAAGCTTTTCTTCAAGTTTTTTTCCACGAGCTAACGCCTCATCTTGAATTCGTTGGTCAATCTGCCCATCGCTATGTGTATCAAATAAACTTACCTCAGGAAGCGTAAATTTTTTAGCCTGCAGTACTCGAGCATGTTCATATAAACTAATTGCTTCAAGCACACGCGCATACGCGGCCAACGGACCAGTAAAGATATTTTTTTTCAAAACGGTATTGGGCAAAAACAAGCGCTCACGCAAAGGCGCCGCGGCTTCATGTCGCACAAACATTCTCATATTTTTATGAGCAAATTTGGCAATCAAAGCTTCACGCTGCTCAAGGTCTGTTGCCACCACGTGAGCCCCAACACCAGCTACTGGTGGCGCATAAGCATCCCATTCATAAACATTCACGTTCTTTGGCGCCGCATGCGCAACGCCTTCGCCCTGCTCTGTTTTTTCTGCAAAGACAGCGTTAAAAGAATCTTCGTTAACTAACGGCACCACAAAACCATCGCTATACGTTTGCGCAAAAACATCTTCCGGTTCAAACGCTTCATTCTCTTCGCGATATTGCTTGCCACGAGCAAACACAGTACAAAAAACCCAGTAGCTTTTAACCGCAACCAAATGCACCGTGCGACTCACTGCCAACACGGTATACTTAGTTGCCCAGTAGCCATACTGCACCGCATTATTCAGCATGCTCAACAGCGAAATTTGACCAATCGTAGAAACACTCATCCACAACAACGACCACAAAATGATCGCGGTCCCGCCATAACCAAAAGGAAATTCAAGCAAACTACATACCGCATAACCCAACAAGCCACCGGCATAACTACTCGTAACATCAAAGCCATATCGATTGCACAAACCCGCGCTTGCTAACAATAACAGCGGTAAAAAAACACAGCGGATGCGCGTAGCACAAACAGAGCCTTGCGCTAAAAAAAGATAAGCAGGAACCATAACACATGCCAACAAAACATACACAGCCGAACCGAAAAAATAAACAAGCACGGCCGCTACATGAGCACCAATAACTCCTGCCCAGTTGGAAACAGCACCAATGCGCAATCCAGTACTCAACAACGTTTGATCTTGCGGATTGTAGGAAAAAAGCGCTAGTGCTAAAAAAATAAATAAACCCGTTAAACCAACACCCAAAACTTCTTGGTGATACCACGCAGACTTGGTTCCAGCACTCGCTTTAAAAAGCTGTTTTTGCCGATCCAAAAAAGCGCGCATAGTAACCCGTTTAAATTTTTTCTTGCGCCACATAGTATCCCCTCTCCACAAAAAAACGATTCCCTACTTCCCCTGTTGTTAAGCATAGCGCTTTTGTTAAAAATTTTTCAACACTTTAAAATTTCTAACAAAAATTATTTTTGCAGATCGTGTTTTTCAACAATAGTTTTCATCAAATTGCAATAGTTGCTAACATCTTGAACAAACGGTTCTCGGTCAGCACGTTCAAGCTGGCTAATACTATTCTTTATCGAAAGCATCACGAGCGCTTGCTCCCCAAGTTGAGGTGTTAAAACGCCTGCATGTACGGCCAACCGAACCACATCGCGCATATTTTTTGCGCGACTCATTGCCCCTGGTTTTTGGACGCGCGCTGCTAAATAGTTACTTAACTCATCAACACAATATTCAAAGCGCTTGGTTAAAGAATCGTGCATCATGTGTGCAAGCTTGGTAGCTCTTACCTGGTCCTGTTCATCGCACCATTCGCTTACATGATTGATATCATACAAAACCTCTTCCAACGCTTTAAGTTTTTCATGCAACCGTTGCTGGTGCCGACATGCTATTGTTTCCATACCACAAAACCCTTTTTTACTTCTTTCACAATGTCATCATACTCATCATTCATATCGGCAAGCTCAACACAATACGGAATAGTTGATTCATGAAGGTCGTCTAAAATAGTGCCAAGTACCGCGATATCAATTTCTTGTGCACGATCATCAAGCGCCACACCAATCGGCATCGGCAAGCAACCCTGACTTTGAGCCCACGGACCATACATATAAATTGAACACCCCGGCAGGTGTTTTGAAATGATGGCAACAAGCCGATCTTTGTACTGCTCTTCAATCATAAAACGCTCCTTTCGCTTATTGAAAAATTAAGTATAGCACAGTCAAGATGGGCAGCAGTAGATATACTGAAAACAGCCACAATAAGCGCCGCTCTGCCAACCACCAGGCTGCCCAAAGAGCTCCATAACCAACAACCGTTGCACCAACTATGGTGAGCATGACGCTCGGTTCACCAACCACTGCCCAGCCATGCTGCCTGCACGCCCCGCCAACACCCAGCACTAAAAACGCTGCAAGCACAATTGGTAGCTCGAGCAAAAAGCACACCTGAAAAGCGCGTCGTGTTGAAAAGCCAAGCCAACGAGCAGCAACGTACGTGCTGGCAAAACGCGAGATGCCGGGCAGCAGTGCGAGGCCTTGAACCAGACCGAGAATGGCGTAGATTTTAAAACTTGTGAGTTTTTTTTCTTCCGTCTTCGCTCTTTGATCTTCGCCCCTCAACCCTTCCGACTTCGCTAAAGCTTCGCCGGACAAGTCGACAGACTGTGTCGAATAGACAAGATCCCGACTTCGTTGACACTTCGACGGGCACGCAGAGCAGGCAGACCCTTCGACAAGCTCAGGGCATACGGATTTGTTATTGAAAGCCAAAGAACAAAAAGACTCCCCATTACGCTTTTCTTGCTTATTCAAAGACCCACACACCCTGAGCCCCGTACACCCTGAGCTTGTCGAAGGGTCTTCATTTTTCTCAGCAACCCCAGACTCTTCAACAGGCAAGCACGGACATACCTTTTTTTTGCAATGAGACACATAATCACAAGAATCACATACGCAATCAGTCCGTTCACCTTGCGCTTGTCGCTGATTCAATTCTATTCTGCGCTTTTCATTAAAACATAAGGTTCTTTTGCTCGTCTCAAAATTGTCCTGTTCTTTGTCCCTCAGGTTTTGAGAACAGGCCTTGGAACAACGAGAAGCATATTCACACTTACTAAGATCGCTCTGAGCTGCATTTTTTTTAGAAACACAAGACCCTTCGACCCATTCTTCGCCCTTCGTGGCTTTAAAGGGCGTGGCAAGCTCCCGACTACGCTCTACAAGCTTCGACGGACAAGCAGGGCGAACGGAGAGAGCGTGAATATTTTTCTCTACGTTACAAGACTTTTTACACCCGTCACACTTATCCTGAAGCCCGTTCGCCCTGAGCTCCGTACGTCCTGAGCTTGTCGAAGGATCGAAGGAGCAGTTTGTCGACGAAGTCCGGCGAAGCTTTAGCGAAGACTGAAAGATTGAAGGACAAAGGTCCACATACCGCAAAGACCACAGCAAACCTGCTGTCACACACAAACCAACAAGCATGGTAGCTTCATGCGCCAGCACCGCATTGTACTTCAAAATAACTTTAATCACACTATAAAAAAGTGCGGTAATCACACTCGCACAACCAACATAAAAAATCAGCCACAGGCACACACAAGCCAACGCCCGCTGGCTATCGCGCACACGCACGCGAAACGCATACGCACGCACCACATCAACAAGTCGCCAAAAGATCGGCACCCACACGTGTCGAAAAAAAAATATAATAATCAAGACCATTGAGCCATGCAAAAAATGATCCAAAAAATCAGGGATTGGTTGTCCAAAAAAAGCTGCCCCACCAACCAATGACACAAGCATCATAAGCAAGCGCACGTGCGAAGAGCTACTAATTGGCAACGACTCACCAATAATTTGCACACAGACGACCCAAGACAAAAAATTACTCATCATTCCCTCTTTGATAAAAAAATTTTAAAAAATTTTATATTCACATCATAACCAAAAACATTCTAATACTTTATCGGCTCATCTGATATTTTTTTCAAAACTGTGTACGTTTGAAATTAAAAAAACAGAAAAAATTAACCTCCATTTTATCGATCAGCAGGCCTATTCAAGCTTTCTGTGAAAAAATACTTGATATATTAGTTGAGGATCGTTAGTCTATCAACATGAGATTGTTGAGGGGTAAAATTGGTGCCGCATAAAGATACAGCACCAGTCAAGCAAATCACCAACTCTAAGTCAATACGCACACGTTAAACACACGCAACACGCTACTGTTTTTACGTGATTTGAGTAGGTAGAAAGATCTCAAAAGGTAGTCAATGAAGAAAGGAGGAAGCCCTAAAAAAAAATGTTATTGATGGACGTTTTTTTGCCAACGGCATCAATCGCTTCTACCAAGCACATTCACGCAAACGTTCTTGTTCAACAAAACAAACGTTACCATGTTAAACTAATAAATTTGTGGAGAAGATAAGTATGAATAAAGTAATAAGAAATAGTCTTTTGCTTACTGCTTTGGCAGTCATGTCAAACGTACAAGCCGACGACGCACACAACCAAACATTTTTAAACCCTCGTTCACACGGCGTAAACCTTGCGCTTGAAAACGTGAACGGCTGGCAAAAACTGATTCACCGCAAAGGTGCCGACGATACATTTGGCGGTAACTTTCAAGTGATTGGTTATTACATGGCTTCAACTGATGAAGAAGAATTGGGCGAATATTTTGCTCCAGCAACTAACCCAGTAGATAACCCACTCAAAGACAACGACTTCAACTTTGGATCAGCTGCTGGCAACACCGCCGTGACACAAACTTTGAACTTCCGTAATTTCGTACATCAACGAACAGATATTGCAGTTGGCGAAACAGTCAAACTCAGCCTCAACCCAGAACAACGTGCTTACGGCGTTACCTTGAACTATCATCAAGATTTAGACAAAATACTTAAAGGTCTTTACTTCAAGATCAATGTGCCAATTGTAAACGTTGAAAACAGCATTGATCCAGAATATGCAGCTGGCGCGGTTCCAGTGGCAGCTCTTGGTGAAGTTGGTAATCCACTCCTTGCTCCACAACCTTCAGCTCTTGATGCATTAAAAGGTTACTTCGACGGTACTTTCTCAAATAATGCAGCAAACAACTCACAAGCAGCTCTTCAATTCTTGAAGTTTGGTGCTAAAAACAATGAAGACAGCTCAACAGGCGTTGCAGACATCGACTTCATTCTTGGTTATTACTTCTTGTACAAAAACAAATACCGTTTGGCAGTGAACATGGGCTTCACCATCCCAACCGGCGATGATGCAGAATGCAAAAAGCTTTTCGAAGCTCTTGTTGGTAACGGCGATCATTGGGCACTTGGTGCAGGCTTTGACGGCGGCGCAACAATGTGGCACGATGGCGATCACAGCTTGACCTTCCACTCAGCATTGAACTATCGCTATTTGTTTGAAGGCACAGAAAAGAGAACTCTTGGCTTGAAAGACGCTGCAGGAAACATCATTCCTTGGGGCCATTATGCACTTGTTGGCAAATCAAACGCTACTGGCGGCGCTGTAACCTTGGTTCCAGCTGCAAACATGTTGACCGTTGATTGCGACGTTACACCAGGCAGCCAACTTGATATGATCGTTGCTTTTGCGTACCACTACTGTGGCTTCACGTTCGACCTTGGTTACAACATGTTCTTCCGTGAAGAAGAAGATGTTGATCGCAAAGGTTCAACAGCCATTTTTGGTGAACTTACAGCTGGTCCTAACTCATGGGGTATTGTAAATCCAGATGTAAATACTTCTGTTGGTATAGCAAATAACGGTTCCTCCTTTGTTAACGGACTTACTCTTGTTGACTCAAAGAACGTTACCACCGACAATGCAGAAACACCATCACAACTCACACACAAAATCTATGCTGGCGTTGCTTACGCAACCTACGGCTGGGATGTGCCATTGTTTGTAGGTCTTAACGGACATTATGAATGGGCTTCAGACAATACCGGTATTAGCAACTGGGGTATTGGCGCGAAGGCTGGCGTTGCGTTCTAACGCACTCCACGCATAAGCTATTTTTCAAAAAGCCGGTCGTACTGACCGGCTTTTTTTATTACTCATTTTTAATAAAATGCTTTACTGAATCGTGCGGACTCGCGCTAAAGATTTATTTCTTGATTTATCTTTTCGATAATTATTTTCATGAGCTGGTAAGAATCAGCAACATATTCAACAATCTGCAATGCAACATCTTCTTGATACGCATGCGACGTTAAATTCCGATCATTAACGGATGTCAATAACTGCGTATATTGCTTTTCATCAATCAAATACACATCAAATGCTTCTTTAAGAACAGCCTTGGGACTTGCCAGCACATCAACGCCATGCTTTTCTATAATAAACTCACGAAGAACTTTCCAAAACATATCAGTACAATATTCAAAGCGCTGAATAAGTGAATCGCGAATAAAAAGATAATCTTTGTAATCTGGCGTCACTTCTTCAAATCTTACCAGAACCGTGTTCAATGTTTTTAAAGCTTTTTCAAAATGATCTATTTTTTTAGTTACTTTCTCTTTGCCCATAAAACACCCTCTTTCATAATATCTCTTTTTAAATCATCGCCAACATTATGCACATCAACAACATCAAATTTATAGGGAATATTTGAAGCGCTCAGTAAATCTTTAACCTCGCCAACTACCAACCGATCCAATTTTTTTCCAGCATCGAGTGCAAGGTCAATATCTGAGTGGGCATGGTGCTGCCCAGTTGCTCGCGAACCAAACAAATAAATATCAGCATCAGCGATAAGCGCATGCACAATATTTATTATCTTTTCTTTTGTTTTTATATCTAATTCTTTCATAAGCCCAATCGTATCATAAAAATTATTGCCTACAACAACGATAATAACAGGGTAACAAACAACTCTTTCAAAACAAAGAACAAAATACTTCCCTTTGCCACCCCCACCATGCTAACGTTGCTGATGATGTAGTTTTGAAAAACACCGGTCTTTTAAGTTTATGGAGAGCGTAGTTTATGAAGAACGTCATACAAAAAAGTCTTATCATCGCCGCACTGGCAGCCATAGCGCACGTGCACGCAGACGATGCGCACAATAAAACATTTTTAAATCCACGATCACACGGCGTTAATTTGGCGCTTGAAAATGTAAACGGCTGGCAAAACTTAATGCATCGAGAAGGCACAAACAAGGGTTACAACGGTTGCTTGCAAGTAATTGGTTATTATCAGGCATCAACAGACAAAGATGAGGCGGGCGAATATTTTGCACCAGCAACCAACCCACCAACAAACCAACTTAAAGAAAATAATTTCAACTTTGGCTCAAATAGCGGCAACGCCCCGGTTACCGCACAAACCTTAAACTACCGCCACTTTGTACACTACTCCGCAGGCATTGCCAGCGGCACACCAACCGAGCTTGTACAACTTTCCCTCAACCCACAACAACGTGCGTACGGCATCACGCTCAATCATCACCAAAATTTAGACAAAGCGCTGAATGGTCTTTATTTCTCACTCAACGTACCAATTGTTAATGTTGAAAATAATATTAATGCCAACTTTACCGAAGTGTACAATGCGGCAACCATCAACATTGGCACAGCTGCCGTTGTTGCAACATCAGTTACCAACGCTTTGAAAAATTATTTTGATGGCACCGGCGCCAACAACGACGCTACCAATGCGCAAGCTGCTCTGCAGTTTTTAAAATTTGGTAAAACGAATAACGATGATAGTTCAAGCGGCATCGCCGACATCGAATTCATGCTTGGTTACTACTGCTTGTACCACGAAAACTATCGCTTGGCCGTCAACGTGGGCGTTACTATCCCAACTGGCGATGATGTAAAAAGCGAAAAACTTTTTCAAGCAATCGTTGGCAATGGCACTCACTGGGGTTTTGGTGCCGGCCTTGATGGCGGCGCCATCATGTGGCAACACAACCAACACAACTTCTCATTTCACGGCGCCCTAAACTATCGCTATCTATTTCAAAGCACTGAACAAAGAACGCTCGGTTTAAAAAATACCGATGGCAGCATAATTCCTTGGGGCCATTATGCACTTGTTGGTCAAGTTACTGGCGCAGCCACAATTTTGATTCCTGCCGCTAATAAATTGACGGTTGATTGCGATGTCACTCCCGGCAGCCAGCTCGACATGATTCTTGCTTTTGCCTACCACAACCGCGGTTTTACTATCGATCTTGGCTACAACCTGTACTACCGCGATCAAGAAGATGTTGATCGCAAAAAAAATACACCAATTTTTGGTACAACCGCAAACAAATGGGGCATTGTAACGCCAAGTGCTACCGCAAGCGGCTCAGGAATTTCTGTTGGTGAACTGCAAGTGCCACTTGTCGATAGCAACATCACCACCCAAACTGCAGAAACGCCATCGCAATTGAGCAACAAAATTTATGCCGGCGTTTCATATCAATCGCAAACGTTCCAAGTACCACTTTTGGTTGGCTTCCACACGCATTATGAATGGGCTTCAGACAATGCAGCACTGAGCAACTGGGAAATTGGTGGCAAAGCTGGTCTTGCATTCTAAAAAAATTCACGCTCTCTCGTTTAAAAAAAGCCGGTCATCCAGATCGGCTTTTTTGTTATTTGCCAATTCGTACCATTTTATTTACACTGACAAAAACGTCTTTAAAGCGCCAGAAAAGGATAAAACCATGATTAGCCCAGAAGTTATTGAAGAAGTAAAAAACAGACTGGTTGCTGTTTACCAACCTACAACTATTTATCTTTTTGGTTCTTATGCGTGGGGCACCCCTCACGACGATAGCGATTTAGATTTATTGGTAATTGTAGAATCTTCAAATGAACGCCCGCAACATCGAGCGTTTGCCGGTATGAAGGCATTATGGGGTTTAAGTATATCTAAAGATTTATTGGTATACACGCAAGAAGAATTTGATGCACGAACGTCTGACTACACAACGCTGCCTTACCAAGTTAAAAATAAAGGGAAGGTAATTTATGCCAGGAATTAAAGACTGGCTGAGAAAAGCCTCAAACGATTTAATAGTTGCAAAAATGTCATCGAGCAATGAAGAGGTAGGAGACGTTACTGTTTATCTTGCACATCAATGTGCCGAAAAAGCACTCAAAACATATTTAGTTTTTTGCAAAAAACCTGTTTTAAAAAGTCATGATCTCGAAAAAATTTTAGAAGAATGTGCTCAAGCAGATTCATCGTTTAAAACCCTTGAAAACGAAGCACTTTTTTTAAATCCGTATGGCGTTTATTCGCGCTATCCTGACGACCGTTTTTTTGTAGATCAAGAAGACATTAAACAAGCAATTAGCATGGCCAACAAGATTTTAAATTTTGTTGAAAAAAAAGTTACGGCTTTGCCGAAAAATAACTTACCTCTTTTCGAAAAGTAAAAAGATAACCAATCATAACCTTTCACGAAAAAAAGCCGGTCGTTCAGATCGGCTTTTTTTGTTATTTGCCAATTCACACCATTTGATTTATACGGCCGTTCAAATTCTTCGACAAGCTCAGAACGAACGGCGGATATGAATCTTTTTTAAACTAAACGGCAGTACTTTAGATTTTTTACTGTGTAAATTTTTGAAAGCTCTTTTTCTTGTCTTTTATGAGCCCTTGGCATTGCAGCCGTTCGTTCTGAGCTTGTCGAAGAATTTGAACGGCACCTTAAAGTACTAAAAACATAATTCACTGATCGGCTTTTTTTAGTGCTCTTTTTTCCCATTTTTCAAAATACTTCCATTTCAAATTAGCCACATGCTAGGGTCTTGATTAACGTAGTTTTTGAAAAAATCCTAATCGAAGGAGACACGATGTCACGTTCCATAAAACGACCCTCTGCCTTACGCGCCTTGCATCTACTCACCCTCTTACTTTTGTTAAATCCTGCTACGGCGTGGACAGCCGCCGATACGTTGCCTACAAAAGCACCGCATCAAAAAAAAGGCTCCAAAAAACATGCGCCTGGAAAAAAAGGACATAAAGCTAAAAAAACCCATGCCACAGTGCAAGTTGTTCAGCCAAAACAAAAAGTTCATGCAATCCCTGGCGCCATCCCTGCTCGCTTTCTTAAACTTTTGCGCAAAGAAATTAATCGCACCGTTGCTCAAGCAAAAGAAGAAGAACAAAAAGCACCAGAACAACGCCGACAACGCAGACCAAATGTCGGACGCAAAACACACAAAAGACGCGTTGGCGGACGTCATAAAAAACGTATCGCTCGTGGTAAAAGCAAACAAAAAAGACGTCCAAAATTTTTGAAAAAAAACAAAAAAAACAAAATGCAAAAACTTGCAGCAAACGACCATATCATGCAAGAAATAATGAATCGCAAAAACAGACGCCAAGGCGGCGGCAAGGGTGGGCATAAGCAAAAAAAACACCACGTCAAAAAAAGACTCCAACATCCACGCGCTAAGCTTCAACAGCCACGCGCTAAAATAAAAGGCGGCAACATACAAAGCAAAATTGAACGCGAGCGCGAGCGCGTAGAAAAAAATATGATCGCCGACCAATATCTTAAAGATCTTCAAGCAAAAAAAGCTGCCGGCACCACGTTGACGGAACAAGAAACGGCAATGCTTGAGCGCTTAGAACAAAAAAAGGCTGATAAAAAAGCCATCAAGGCATTATTGCTCAAAGACCCTAAAAAATTAACGCCTGAAGAAAAGAAAACACTTGCCGACCATGCACGCGCAAAACAAGGCGTTAAACCAAAACACGGTGGCAAACAAAAAGTGATCAGTTCAAAAAAATATCCAGCCAGAAAACCTCATAAACAAGCAGGCAAAAAAATAAAAGGTAAACCTGGAAAAAGAAAGAAGCACCAAGACGCGGTAGCCAAAAAAGCTCAAATAGTACCAGATGACCAAGCAAGCGCCGATGATCAAGCGATCGATGAAACAACCGATGCAGCACCAAAAAATACCGGCATTGTCCCATCAAAAATCTCTACAAAAAGAATAGTCATTACCGAACCAGCAGAACAAGCCGCGGTCGAACAACAAATGGCACTAGACGAAGCAACGCTAATCGCCCAACCTGCAGCCGCAACAACAGACCAAGCCGCTGCAGATGCTGCCGCCGCCGCTGAAGCTGATTATCAACAAAAAATGGCCGAATATAATAAACAACTCGCAGAATACAATGCCGCAGTAGCTGCTCAACAAGCTCAAGCATCGTCACCAGATCAAGGCACCACAACCGAGCAACCAGCAGCCGCAGCCCAACCTGCAGCCACAACAACAGACCAAGCTGCTACAGATGCTGCCGCCGCCGCTGAAGCTGATTATCAACAAAAAATGGCTGAGTATAATAAACAACTCGCAGAATACAATGCCGCAGTAGCTGCTCAACAAGCTCAAGCATCGTCACCAGATCAAGGCACCACAACCGAGCAACCAGCAGCCGCAGCTCCTGAACAGCCAGCCGCACCTTCACGCAGAAGAACTGACCAAGGCTTACCTCCAGGACGAAAAGCATCTAACTAAAAGAACCTTTACAACACTCACGGAGCTAGGCCTCATGCCTAGCTCTTTTTTTTGAAAAACTATCGCACCATACTACTAACATCCTGCCAACTCACTACCGTCCCGAAACTGCGCTCATGCTTTTCAGTACCAGCATAAACAACATAGCCCTGCGACCGATCAGTGCCGGCAAGCGTGTGCCAAAATGTAAGATTATCAAAAAACCGTTGATTAACCGTTGCCCCAGATTTAATCTCAATCGGTACCAGATCAACACCATAATCTAATAAACAATCAACTTCATGGCCATGGCTATCACGCCAAAAATAAACCGTTGGCTCAAGGCCTTTGTTGTAAAATGTTTTATACAATTCTGCCACCACAAACGATTCCATTAATCCGCCACGCAAATAATGATCATGCAACTGCTCAACTGAACCAATTTTTAACAGCCAGCATGCAAGCCCGGTATCGTAAAAATAAAGTTTGGGCGACTTAATGAGACGCTTGCTAAAATTTTTAAAATGCGGCTGCAATAAAAATAAAACATAGCTAGCTTCAAGAATTGAAACCCAGGAATTGATTGTTGGCACACTCACATTGCAATCATCAGCCAAGGACGAAGCATTAAAAATTTGCCCGATGCGGCCAGCGCACAGCCGCATAAAGCGTTGAAACTCACTCAGCTTTGCAACATTCACTAACTGCCGAACATCGCGCTCAACATACGTTTTTGTATACTGCGGATAAAATTCACTCGGACTCATGCCACGCGAAAAGATATTTGGATAGCCACCATTAAAAATGGCGACATCAACCTGCTCTGGCAACAAAGCACTTTGCTGCAATTCGTTAGCTGTTAAGGGTAAAAGCGTGAGTAACGCAACGCGACCGGCCAACGATTGCGTAATCGCTTCGTTCATCAAAAAGTTTTGGGAACCGGTCAAAATAAAATAACCAGGCCGATAGTTACTGTCCACAATGCCTTGCATGTACGACAACAAAGTCGGTTCATTTTGAAATTCGTCGATAATCATGCCAGGCGTGCCATAATCACGTTCCAAAAAACCGCGCGGATCGCTACGCACCGCTTCTAGCGTATCGGGATCTTCCAAAGAGAAGTAACGATAATTGGCAAACACCTCTTTGGTTAACGTCGTTTTTCCAGACTGCCGCGGACCAACAACGGCAACAACAGCAAATTTTGAGGCGTAGTGAAGCAACACCGGCTTCAAGGTTCTTTCGATAAACATACTTTTCCTTTCAGCACCAGAGACCATCTTAAAGCTACCTGTGTAAAACTATAACCCGACTTACATAATTACACAACCCTGCTTAAAAACACGTCCCAAAGAGGCTTTAACTGCATCAACAACAAACTCCAACTGCCCACCATCCTTGTAATTTTTAAATTGAAATGACAATTTACAAGGACAAATCATAAAAAGGCCTACGGAGTTGTTGCCAAAAAAGCACACGTCGAAACGCCGGGCAAGCAGGACATACGGCCTACCCTTCGACAAACTCCCGACTTCGCTAAAGCTGCGACGGGCAAACAGGGCGCACGGATTAAAAGAAAGAAAAGCGCTCCCGCTCACCCTGAGGAGCGAGGCGTCTCGAAGGGGCAAAACAAAAAAAGTTAGTTATGAAAAAAGCAGAGATTGTAAAAAAAGCTAAAAAAATTAGTACTAAAAGAGCAATGCTCGCTAGAAAAGGAACAAAAAGAAAATCAGAAAAAACAAAAAATACGTATCAGTAAAATCGCCCAAAATTTATCTGCGCGACAGCGGCCTGCTGCATGCACTTTTGGGCATCAATGACAATGCAGCATTGCAAGTTTACCCGCGGCTTGGCCCTTCGTGGGAAGGTTTTGTGCTCGAAGAAATTATCAAAACGTATCATGCACAACCTGAAGAATGTTTTTTTTGGGCAACGCAAAGCGGTGCTGAACTTGATCTTTTAATTATAAAAGATGGTAAGCGACTTGGTTTTGAAATTAAATATACCGACACCCCATCCATGACAATCGCATTACAAGATCTTAAACTAGACCATTTGTATGTGGTACATCCGCATCATGCAACATTTCCGTTGGCAGACAAAATTACCGCGCAAGGAATTGGTGGGTTTATCAAAACATAAAATTATCAATTGATCACCAAATATCTTTTTTGCCCTGCTGATCATGCGGACCTCAATTATTATCTTAAACTTTCATAGCATCAAGCAACTGATTCATCAAGTTATAATACTGAGGAATGTTGTACGAGATAAGAATTGCCACTTCTTCATTGTAGGTATGAACCAACTTATTGCGTTCATCAACCATCGTTAAGAGCTGAGTTGTTTCTGCCTGACTGACAAAGTCAAGCTTAAAACATTCGCGAAATACATTTTTGGGAGATTGTTGATCAATGCCGTGCATGCCCCAAAGGTATTCTTTAACATATTTCCAAAAGAGATCGAATGAAATTTCAAAAAGTTTGGTTACAGAATTACGATAGGTACGTATTAATTTTTGATCACCAGATGAACTATTATCAAGCTTACTTAAAGTTTCTAATTCTTCTTTAAGTCTTGCCAACGCTTGTAAGGTTGTTGTTTGTTTAATAATTAATTTTTCAATTCCTGTCATTATTTCCATAAAATCCCACATTTATTAATTTGCTCAACCATTACCGGCGATGTATTACGTACATCAACAATATCAACGTAAAACGGAATATTAAGTCCGTCAATGGCCTCAATCAAAGCAGAAAGATCGTGCAATGGCACCACGCGGCCACAATCAATCGCCAAATCAATATCTGAATGTGGGTTATTAGTTTGCGTTGCTCGTGATCCAAAAAGATATATTTGGCACGATGGGAAATAGTGGAAGATAATTTTTATAAGATCTTTTCGGTATGGCTCTATATCTTGATAATTCATAATTTCCATCTTTTTTTAAAAAAACTCTCTACCGAACCACTATAACATAAATTTTTCTTACAGCCTCTGATTTTTCATAACTAACTTTTTTGTTCTTCTTCAAGCTACCTTGAACTTTGAAGCCCTGACTTCACATGCTTCGACCCGACTACGCTCTGCGAGCTACGACGGGCAGGCTAAGCTCAGCACGATCGGGATGTTACATCAGAATAAAACAAAAAATACGTATCAACAAACAAAAAAGCAATTTTTTATAAAAAATATTGCACTCCCCAAAACCTTTGTATAACCTCAGATCGAAGTAGTAAAGTACGCAGTACCAGAATATTATCACGCAAATATTCAAGGCTGCACGGAGAAAGGTTCTATTCAAAAAGGAGAAGGAAAGATAATGAAAATACATCTTCGCATACTCGCACTTTTAGCATTGTGCGTCGGCAGCTTGTATGCCGACAACGACCGCCAATATTCAGGTAAAACATTTTTAATGCCACGACCAACCAACGTTGACAGCGCTATGGAATGGACAACTTGGCATTCACACTTTTTCAAACAACACAAAGAAAAGCATGGCATCAACAGCCACGTTCAAATAACTGGTTTTTGGCAAGCATCGACCAACGATGACGATCTTGGTGCTTACTTTGGTTTTGGTAATGGCACTAACGGCTTTGCGGTTGGCAACCCAGCAACAGATGGTGTTGAAATAGACGGCAGCCATTTGATTCATGCCATCGGAGGCGAAAGCACACAATTTGTTAGAGGCAATGTTACGTTCAATCCAGAACGCGAAGTATTTGGTTTCCGTTTGGACTACATTCAAGATATCAATGCCCCAATCAAAAACTTGTTTTTCAAAGCAAGCATGCCCATCATTCATGTTGAAACCGACATGGAAATGACTATTAATGATGGCAATGAAGTCCTTGTTGAAAGCGAAACCAACGATAGCTACGACCTGGCAGACTTTTTTGCTGGTAACGTTAACGTAACAACTGGCGAGCTAAACCAACAAGTCCCACTTGCTTTTGGCAAAATTGACGGCGACCGTAGCAAAACAGGAATTGCTGACCTTGACCTGGCACTTGGTTACAAATACTTCCAATCTGATACAGCGCATGCTTTCGTTTCAGTATTTGTTACCATCCCAACCGGCTCAAAAGTACGCGGTACCTATCTTTTTGAACCAGTTTATGGCAACGGCCACCATGTAGGCCTTGGCGCCAACATCTATGCCGGCGCACAAGTATGGTCTGGCGAACAAGGCAAATTACGCGTTGACGGCTGCTTAAACTACTCATATTTGTTTGAAGGCACCGAAACACGTACCATCGGGCTTAAAAACGTTACCGATGGCAACTCAGAACCATTGAGCCACTACTACCTTGGTGCTCGCAATGGCCAAGTTAATAAGCCATTTTTCCCTCTTGCCAACGTTTTGACCCGCGACATGCGCGTCCAACCAAACAGCCAAATCGATGCATTACTCAACCTTTCATTCCAAAACAAGCATTGTGTGGTTGAAATTGGCTACAACTTGTACTGGAAAGACCAAGAATCGCTCTGGGTCAAAAACACTGACGATTTGATCGGCCAAGTTGGTATTGTTAAACCAGGACAAGACTCAGAGAGCGCAGTTGATCGGTTTGCTGTGATTGGCGATGAATTCTTTACTGCAGACAACCTTGACGTTGATGCCGCCAAAACCCCATCACAAATTACTCATAAATTGTCGGCAGGTGTTGCGTACAAATGCAAGATCAATGACTGCTATCCAACATCGATAGGCGTTGGCGGTTATTATGAATTTGCGCCTAAAAATTCCTCGGTCGAACAATATGCCGTTTGGGGTAAAGCAGGTTTTTCATTCTAAAATTATTGACTTTCTATGTGTCAGCTTTTTATAATTAAAATTGACACATAGAAATTTGTTTAGTTTTAGAAGAAAAAGACCGATTAACCCAAGAATTTGAGGAGAAAGAAATGAAAGCACACAATCGTATAAAGTCGTTGCTGGGAATCTTCCTGGTAGCCACCACAGGCCTTGCCATCCAGGCTACCACTCAACCGTATAAAAATATCGCAGAGTACAAAAGATTAGCACCAAAGTATGCTGATGATTTTGCAAACGGCAAAAATCCTACAATCAAACATCATGCAACCAAAGCCTTAACCTTTTTGCATATTAATAATGCAGCGCTTGCAAAAGCTATAGCCAACGACGTTAAAAAGGCACACCAAATGGTTAAGAAAAATTCTTTACTAGAGCCTCAATTCAAACTTCTTATAAACGCTATATTTTATGATGAGCAAATGCCTCAAGCCCTCAAATCCCAGCATCCAAACGACGCACAAAAACTTGCAAAATACGTTAATAAAGTAAAAGCAACCCCACCAGCACCAGCACCAGCACCAGCACCAGCACCAGCAACCCCACCAGCACCAGCACCACCACCAGCACCAGCACCAGCACCAGCACCAGCACCAGCACCAGCACCAGCACCAGCACCAGCACCAGCACCAGCACCAGCACCAGCACCAGCACCAGCACCAGCACCAGCACCAGCACCAGCAACACCAGCACCAGCACCAGCACCAGCAACCCCACCAGCACCAGCACCAGCACCAGCACCAGCAACAACACCATCAACAACGCCAAGCGCAGTACTCGGAGCTGGCACGGGAACAGCTGACCAGTTCTGGGCTAAAGTGAATGAAATCTATGCTGATGCAAGCGTATCAGACGCGGAGAGAGAACTGGCTTACAATGGCGTACTTGCAACCCTGATTATAGGCGAACCTTCAGCACAATATGCATTAAAAACTTGGTTTGTTAGTCCAGATGATTTCAGCAAAAATTTTATAAAATTTGGAACTGCCGATAATTTTGGAACAATATCATCTGATAACAAGGCTATCTTCAAAGCGCTAGACGCTGCACAAATAAGAAAGCTCTTCTTGCTAGAACAGGCAATTTATAATCAGTTAACAAATCCCGCAGATACCAAACTTGATACCGCATGGAACGTAATTACAGCTTAATAATAAGGAATAAATATGAAAAAAATCAAAGCAATCTTCGTTGGTGTAATAATTGCTTGTTCGGTTGTTTTTAGTAATTCGATCTCAGCAGCGGCCAGCGTCCCTGCAAAAGATATTGCCCGGGCACAGCTTGGCGTATTGAAATCAATCCAATCTATACAAAACCTAATTAACGAACTACAGCCTGACACAGCATCAACAGTTGAAGCAATACTTGGAGCCCATTACAATAATAAAGTAAACGTACCATTAGCACCTAAAATAGCCTCACTACTCAAAATAACCGCACAAGCTGAGCTAAACATGGACGCTGGTGCATTTGATGCACTTGCAAACGCCGCCAAGTAACACAACGTTAAACTATCAATCCGAACTAGCCCCCGATCTTGCCGACCAGGCAGGGCCGGGGGCTCTTTGCATGCAAGACAATCATTGCTGCATTTATAGAATCTACAGTTCTTTTGCTTATTTATCAGCTTGCTCGTTGTTTGCAGCCACTAATAGCGAGGTCGGGGTTTCATTTACCTGATTAACAAGACGAGGGTCTCGAATCCAAATATTAAGTGCATATTTTTCACCGCCAGTTATCGGAAGACCAGCGTGCAACGTTCTTCCATCTTCCAGCCCTGAGGGCAGAACGTTATACCAAAAAACAGCCATATTTTTTTGAGGCCGAACCTTAAGCCCCTCGCCAATTTTGGGGAAAAATGTTTCACCCCCAGAATCAGGTTGCACGTCGTTGAGGTAAACCAAAACGGTTGCAACCCGTTGACCACGGGCGCCAATTGCTGCTCGTCCGCTTGGCTGGGTTCGATCAAAATAATCGAAATGTGTATCATAACGCTGATGATTTTTGTAGTGGACAACTTGAAGCCCTTCGGCGTGTGTTGTCGTAGTGCGCAGAAAATCAGTTGCTCGCTTGGTAATAGGCAAGGCAAGCGATGAGGATGAGTCAATAGTAAGAAACGCCGAGCTTGATGTTCTATCAGGATGTTCAATATCAATCTTTTCACCATCAACAACAAGCGATTTCTTGAGCAAAGGTTGAGCTGCTTGTTTGAGCGCTTTGGCCTCATCATCGGTAATAAAATTATTGATCAAGATGATCAAAGGCTCGCGAGAAATGATCTCAGTTCGCGCATTATTAGGCAACGACAAAAAATTGGGGTCATGAGGGATGAGTGGCTGTTGAGCTGAGCAAAGCTGAGCAAAGCTGAGCAAAGCTATTATGAAAGCACAAGAAAATCTAAAAAAGATCCTACTTGCCAGGCGGCCAGCTACCAAAAAAATACTTTGTTTCATAAAATTGCCTCATAAAAAATTCGATTAAATAATTAAATTCCAACGAAAAAACCTGATTCATTTGTCCAAACAATCACCTCCTCCCTGTACCTTTTTCTAAACCCTCACACTCAATTTATTGGTAAGTTTAACAAACTTAAAACAAAAAAAAGAAGGAATATTGCCCAATAACCTCCCATAAAAAAGCCTCAAAACATAAAAATACATATCACACCAAAATAAAAACAGGCCAAAAACAAACAAAAACACCATTAAATACCCCATTTGACAATAAAACCCCCTCCCGGTAATCTGATGGAAATGGTTATGGAGCCATTTTGGAGGTTATAGTTCATTTGTGAGGTTATTATTCTCATTTTTTTTGGAGGTATTTATTATGAAACTCACCCTTAAAGCGGCAGCTTTTGCTTTCGCCATCATGTTCACTGGCCAAGTTTTTGGCGCAACCTTGCCTGAAGACATCTCATTAGTTGCTGCAAGTAATGTAACAAACCAGAATGCCACAGCAACGGCAAGTATGTATCAGAAAGCAATAATTGCTCATAAAAGCGCTGATTCTGATACAAAAAAACTCATCATTGAAAATGCACAAGATTTTTCTCGTAAACTTCTTTTGACAGCAACAGACGATCATAGCTTTGCACGCTTGAAAAATATCACCATTGATATTTTCATTGCTGGCACTATCAGATCTCACTTCAATGATGCTACGGCAGCGCAAGAAATCAAAGCACTTCTTGATGCTCAATATCCAACTTTTGCAACAGTTGCAGAAGAAAGACAAGCAGCATTGGAAATCGAACGCAACAAGCAAGCAGCAGTCAACGTTGATGACGTTATTAAACCAAACAATGTTGAAATAGTAGAAATCGACGAAGAAGGAGTTGCAGTAACTCCTGCAACACCAAGCACCAACTTGTTGCAATTCATTCCTTTGGTAGACAACTTTACTTCAACAACAAACGTGGAAACTCCTGTTGTTGTTGATCCAGTAGTAAAACCAACAGACGTAGCAGCTCAAATTCAAGATCAAGTTGCAGTAAAACAAGACATAGCAACTCAAGTTAAAGCTCAAGTAATCGCTCAAGAATTAGGTAAATATGGAGCAATCGCGCTTGGCACTGGTATCGTTGGCGCAACAGTTTACGCGCTTGATGGCGGCGCTCGCATCCTTAACCTTGATACAAACGGCAACGGCGTATCAGATATCGATGAAGCGTACAATGCTTTGATTAATACAGACTTTAACACAGACCTTAACGGCAACGGCGTAGCGGATATTACCGATGTTAAAGAAGCTGCTGATAATGCTTACAACAGCGCATACAGCACTTTAGTTGCAGGATACAACAGCGCGTACAGCACACTTGCTAACGCAGACCTTAACGACAACGGCGTAGCTGACGTTACCGAAATTAAAGATGCTGCTGTAGCAGCAAAAGAAGCTGCTGATAACGCTTACAACAGCGCGTACAGCACGTTGGTTGCAGGATACAACAGCGCGTACAACACACTTGCTAACGCAGACCTTAACGGCAACGGCGTAGCTGATGTTACCGAAATTAAAGACGCTGCAGTGGCAGCAAAAGAAGCAGTTATGTATGAACTTGGCAAAGGATCACTTCCAACAAGTCGTGCAGACGCACATGCAAAAGCAGCTCGTGAAAAAGCAGCAGAAGCAGCTCGTCAAGAAGAACTTGCAAGAATAGCAGCTCTTGAACAAGCAGCTCGTGAAAAAGCAAATAGCGCTGGATGCGTATCATGGATTCGCAGCTGGTTCAACGACTGTCCAGTTCAAAAATAAAACAACTTGATCATACTTTTAGAAAAGGGCGTCCCGCAAGGTGCGCCCTTTTTTTATGCTTGTGCAGGCTGGGGCCGGGCAAGGGCCTTCGAGACGCTTCGCTTCCTACTACGCCCTACCCTTCGATAAACTCCCGTCTTCGTTAAAACTACGCCGGGCAGGCAGGGCTGACGGCTATATTAAGAACCTGTGATAAAAAAAGCACCAGAGGTAAGGAAAAGTAAAAACATACCTCGCAAGTATAAAAATTTATAATCCGCCATTCGCTCTGAGTCCGTATGTCCTGAGCTTGTCGAAGGACAAAGGACGAATATGCTCGCACACCAAGCACAAAGGAAACCGTTCAAATCCTTCGACAAGCTCAGGACGAACGGTTACTATTAGTAATAAGAAAAATAAATTCGTATCTTATTGGTATAAAAAAAATACTATGCTTCCATTTTATGTTTACATCCTCAAATGTAGCGACGGATCTTACTACACCGGCCATACAGATGATATTGAAAAAAGAATTTCCGAACATCGTTTTGGCCTAACCAAAGGTTATACCAGCACTCGCTTGCCAATCGAGGTTGTTTTTGTACAAGACTTTGTTACGCGCGATGAAGCTCTTGCTGCGGAACGAAAAATCAAAGGCTGGACCAGAAGGAAAAAAGAAGCTTTAATTGCCCGGGATTGGGATGAGCTCATAAGGCTCTCAAACGAGAAAAAAGCCAAAATCAAGCACTCATAAAAACCCCATATAAACCCAAATAGTCAACTTTTTATAGACCATTTGACAACAAAACTACCCCGGGGTAGCCTGGATACATAATGGTATCAAAGCCATTTGGGAAGGTTATAAATCCTGTGCGAGGTTATTTTTCTTAGTTTTTTCGGAGGTATTTATTATGAACTTTATTCATAAAAGCATAGCTTTTGCATGCGCACTCATGTTCGCTAGCCAGGCCCTTGGTGCCGCATTGCCAAAATCTTTTAAAACACTGAGCACGGTCCCGGTCACGCAACATAACGCATTCAATATAGCTCTTTGCTATCAAGAAGCTTTTAACGCTAATGCCAACGCTGATGCAGCAACCCAAGCAGCGATGATTGAACAAACACAAGCTTTTATTGATATGGCATTACATGCCTGCAACGACCAAGCAAGCTTTGAACACGTAAAAAACAGCATAGAAATACAGCTTATTAATAGCATCTCCCAAAACCTAGCAGCTCGCAAAGCGCTCAAAAATTATCTTAAGACAAACTTTGCCAACCACCAAATAATCCCACCAATCAAGCAAGAAGAAATACAAACCATAAAGCAAGAAACGCCCGCTGGTAAACACTTTGCTGAATCGGCACCTGCCAATGTTGTAGCAAGCCTGGCCAACCATTTTACCGCCAATCTTACTGCAGACAACCCAGCCAACCCCGTTTCTGCTAAAAGCTGGGCCTCAACAGTTTTTTCCCGCAAGGGCGCGGCTGTTGCCGGGGTCGGTACGCTAGCAGCAGCAGCTACAGTTGCTTATTATTATTTCGGCATTAATCCATTTGATTTAAATGGCAACGGCATAGCTGACTATAAAGAAGTGATCAACTTTTTGACCGCGGGAGCAATCCCAAGCAGCCTTTCAGACGCACTGGCCGCCAAAGCCCGCGCAGAAGCTGGAAGAAAAGCAGCCGAAGCGGCAACGGAAGCTGCAAGACTTGCAGCCGAGGCAGCAGCTAAAGCAGCAGCAGCAGAAGCAGCCAGACTTGCCGAACTAGCACGCCTTGAAGCAAAAGCAGTAAGCCCTGAATGCGTATCGTGGCTTCGCAGCTTTTTCAATGATTGTCCAACGCTGCCTATTGCTAAATAAAGTAATTTAACTGATCTGACCAATAATTCCGGGGCGTACCATCTGGTACGCCCCTTTTTTGTTTTCCCCAACTCCCACCCGCTCCTCCTTTTGTAATATTTTCTATTTGACATTTAATTAAGCAAGGTGCTAAACTAAAGAAAATGAGATAAGCCATTAAAAAGCTTAATAATGTTAAAAAAAGGATGTTGTATGAAGTTTAATCGCACACTTAGCTTAGCGCTTGTAGCCGCTTTCATGCTAGCCGGCAACGCTTTTTGCGTTACCAGCCCGCTATCAAAAGGCAAAGAAATTAACAAATTTGCCCAACTCGCACAAGCAAAAATCAAAGAGCGCGAGCATAAGCTGGCTCAAGAATACGCCAACGCGTATGCGGACAACTACGAAAATATGGATCAGAGTGACCAGCAAGAAGCGCTTAATCAAACAAAGTCGTTTATCGAAAAAGCCATAAAAGAATGTAAGCAAAGCCGCATTGAACTGGTCTCTGACAGTATTCAGGCTCAGCTTCTTGGCGAAATTGAAGAAATAATTGGCAACAACGCTTACCAAGACCTTGCAAAGACTCTTGAAAATGCTGTCGCTCAGAAAAGAACAGAAATGACCAGCGAGGATTTTTTTAAACTTTTGAATGAATGTTCTCACTTTTTTACTGCACATCAATCGGCAGAAGAACAGGCACTTATGATTCCTAAGCTCAGGCTCTTAATTGAACACGGAACTCCGTTGGTAAAAAAAGAAATGAGCGAAGAAAATTTTGAGGAACAATTTCTTGAACCTGCTGATTTAATACTCCAAAAAATTACTGATCATGAGATCTATAAAGACCTTTCCGCAACACTTGAAGCTTTTATGCCTGAAGCTCCTGAACTGGTAGAAGAAAAGCCTTCAATTGCTACTAAATTTTTGACGGGCATCATGTTGATGTCTGTTGCGGTGGGCGGCTTCAATCTTTTAGTAAAAATTCAAGACCCAAGCATGCACCCGCCTCAACAAGTTGAGGCTGTCGACGTAACCGAAGCCATTAACGGAACCGGCGACGTAGCAAAAATTCAAGTCAAAGATATTACCACATCAAGTCCCTCACAAGATCTTGAAACAGCGGTAAAAGAAGTAGTTCAAGTTGCCGAAGCTGAGCAACCAACTCCTGACGTAGTAAAAATTGACGCTATAAATTTAATGCAACAACGCACAATGAACCAAACACCAACGGAATTTGCCCAAAACCAAGTAGCGACGCCTCAACCTAGTTTTTTTCAAAGCATTCGCAATTTATTTACTGGCTATAGTTCTAGCTTCTACGACCCAGTACAACATTCTGGTTTTGATATCAAAGCAGTTGAAGAAACTAAACAAGCTGAAAAAGAAACAGCACGGATTGCACACTCTCAATTCTTAGAAGCCGCAAAAGCTCAACAGTACGAACAACAACGAATCAACGAACTGGCTGAAAAAGTAGCTCGTGATAATGCCCCGTCAACTGTTAAAAAAGCATGGAATAGCTTGATAAGTATTTTTGAAGAACATACGCAAGCCGCTATAAAAACACTTGAAAAATTACTTGCTCAAGACATCAAAAATACTAACAAAATAGAAGCAAATCTTAACGAAACATCGTCAGATGACCCAGAAGCAATCACCTTAAAAAAAGAACTTAAAGAAAGCAAAAACAGGGAAGAGATAAGCAGAAAAGAACTAGCTGCATTAAAACAACAACTTGAAGAAGAAAAACTACTAAAGAAACAGGCTGAGCAACGCGAAACAGAATCACAAGAGAAACATAAAGAAGAAATTTCACAACTTAATCAACAAGTTGAAGAAGAAAAACAGCTGAGAGAAAAAGCTGAAAAAGCGGTTGATCCTAATTTCGAAGCACTATTAAAAGAAGCATTCCCTTTAAGACCTGAATTCTCAGATAAAATTGCCATCGTAAAAACAATAGAAAGAACTAGCAATGGCGATTATAACGTAACTATTCGTACCAGACACAAGTGGAATCCTTTCAGTTTCTGGGCCGACGAAACAGTAACCGTATTCACTCCAGAACAAACAGCAAAAGCCCTTGAATGGCGTGATTATCATCTCGTATCCAAAGGTGCAGACGCGTATGACTGGACGTCAAAGCCACTAGGGGAAATTGGGGCAGCACTTACCATCGTTGATCAGGGTATGGAGAAGATTGGTCCTGCGGGAATGACAGCACTTCATTCCTTTATTACGGGTGTCGCGGTTATATTAGGAGTAGAAAGAAAGGCTATGATGGGATTGTCAGCATTATCATTTGGATTTAATGTAGGAAAAATAACAGTACCTCTGGCCATTCCAGTAACACACGATCTCTCGAAACATTATGTTGTTCAGCCACCAACAGAAGAGTAATAAGAAAATTTATATCAACTAATTATCAAGGCCTACAAGAAATTGTAGGCCTTTTTATCTCAAAACTTATTATTTCTTAAAAACCAAAACCGCATTCCCACCACCAAACCCAAACGAATTCGACAGCGCATACCGCACGCACTTTTCACGCGCCACGTGCGGCACGTAATCAAGCGAACAGGCTGGGTCTGGGTTGTCCAGGTTGATGGTTGGCGGCACCAGCTGATGTTCAAGTGCCAGCACGCAAATGCCTGCTTCAACACCACCGGCGGCCGCAATCATGTGGCCAGTCATGGACTTTGTTGAGCTCACGAGCGCGTGGCCAGGCGTTGCCGGGTCGACATGCGGCCCAAAAACTTGTTGTAATGCTTGCGTTTCCACCATATCGTTCATAAGCGTTCCGGTGCCATGAGCATTAATATAATCAATTTGTTCTGGCGCTAGGTTGGCATCGCGCAGCGCATGCCTGATTGCTTGGACAGCACCGCGCCCTTCTGGGTGCATGGCCGTCAGATGGTAAGCATCTGCCTGAGAACCATATCCGACAATCTCGGCATATATTTTGGCGCCTCGAGCAACGGCATGCTCTTTGCGCTCAAGAACCAGCATCCCGGCTCCTTCGCCCATCACAAAACCTGCTCGCTGGGCATCAAACGGCCGGCTGGCGCTCTGAGGGCTGCCCGACCAACGCGTTAACGCCCGCATATTGTCAAAAGCGGTCATGGCCAACGGATTGGCACAGCCTTCCGCCCCACCCGCCAGCATAATGTTTGCATAGCCATCTCGCACGGCCCGAAAGGCAAAACCAATGGCGTCTGCTCCTGAAGCACAGGCATTGGTCAGGGCGAGCATAGGCCCTTGCAGGTTGTACTGCATGGCTACCCACGAAGCGGCAATGTTGTTAATTGCTTTGGGAATCACGAGCGGCGATACGCCATTGTCACCTTTTTGGGCATAGCCAAGAGATGCTTCTTGCACGGTGCCCAAGCCACCAATCCCCACGCCAACGTACACGCCAAAGCTTTCGCGTTCATGCGGAATCTGCGTATCAAAGCCGGCATCGGCCATGGCCTGGCCGCTGGCAAGTAATGCTAAATGCGTAAAACGCTCACTGCGAGCCCGTAGCTTGGCTGGTAGCAAGGCATCAAGCTGATTATTGATATTTTTTACTAAACCGATTGGCATGCCAGCAACATTGTGCTGATACGCTGGCGCATCGACTGGCGGCTGATAAGCTTCTATTCCTGAAATGCCGTTGGTCAGCGCATACCACGATGTGGCCACATCGTTGCCGACGGGCGTTACCAGCCCGAGGCCGGTAACCACCACTTCATATTTCTGTGCGTGTTGCATGTCATACGTTATTTGGTACGAGCGTTATGAATTAAATCAACCGCTTGTGCAATTGTTTTAATTTGTTCAGCATCTTCGTCTTTAATTTCAACGCCAAAGGTTTCTTCAAAGCTCATGATAATTTCAACAATGTCCAATGAATCGGCGCCAAGATCTTTAAATGTAGCTTCTGGTTTAATATTTTCTTGTGGCATGCTGAGTTTGTCGGCAATGATAAGTTGTATCTTTTGTAAAGTATCTTCGCGTGAAAAAGCCATGTGGCAGCTCCTTTAATTTGAGTTATCTACTTATTTATAACGAATTTTTATAATCTTTTAAAAGAATTAAAGAATAGCGAAAATTGAGAATTTTTCTATGTTCTGTTTTTATCTTTTTGTGAAATATTTCATTTTTTTATTTTATGAAAAATCTAATACATACCGCCATTAACGCTTAACACCTGCCCAGTAACATAATCAGCCTTGCCAGAGGTCAAAAATAAAACCATCTGCGCTACATCATCAACCGTACCAAACCGCTTAAGCGGAATCTGTTCAAAAATTTTATGCTTTATTTCTTCAGAAAGCCGCTGCGTCATTGGCGTTTCAATAAAGCCAGGCGCTATCGCATTAACTAAAATACCACGATTGGCATATTCCTGCGCCAACGATTTGGTCAACGCAATCAAGCCAGCCTTACTCGCCGCATACGCCACTTGGCCAGCGTTTCCGGTCAATGCTACCACTGAACTCATGTTGATAATGTACGAAGGCAGACGTTGCCCACCATCAGAAACAGAAGAAACCATCATGCGCTTGAGAGCTTGCTGAGCACATAAAAAAGCCCCTTTGAGATTAACATCGAGCACAGCATCCCAGTCTGCCTCACGCATGCGAACAGCCAATGCATCGCGCGCTATGCCGGCATTATTAACCAAAACATCAAGGCGTATTTTTTGTTGATCGATCTGTGCAAAAGCCTGCTGAACAGATGCAGCGGAAGCAATATCGCACATAACATATTCAACGCCTTCAGCTTTTAATGATTGCACTGTTTCTGTTTTTTCATCAAGGCAATCGAGTACCACAACGCGATCGCCGCGCTGCAAAAAAAGTTTTACGATGGCGCGGCCAATACCCTGCGCCCCACCGGTTACCAGGCAATACATTGTTTTTATTTTCGCAAAAGCCGTTCAAATCCTTCGACAAGCTCAGGACGAACGGCGGATAAGAATTTTTTTACAAGTACATATTTCATAAAGCACATATTTCATATTTTTTAATAACTTATTTTTTTGCAATATCCATATCTTTATTTTTTTAACTTCGTTCATTGTTGCCGTTCGTCCTGAGCTTGTCGAAGGGTTTGAACGGCTTTTGTTTTGGCATCAACCATAGGCATTTCCTCGCTATGAACAATCATCAGTCAAGTTTAAATCTAATAAGCCGTGCTGAGTTAACCAAAACCAACAGGTCTGAAACAGCATGAAACAACGCCGCTTCAATCGGCGTTACCAGGTTGAACAATGCAAGAATGATACCAAAAAGATGGACCGCACCAAAACCAATAAAAATATTTTGCATAATCAAACGAAAAACTTTTTGAGAAAGTGCATACACAAAAACAACGCCCTGGATATTATTTGCCATCAACACAATATCTGCCGCTTCTATTGCAGGTTCCATACCCATGGCTCCCATCGCAATGCCAACATCAGCTTGCACAAGCGCTGGCGCATCGTTAATACCATCGCCAATCATAGCAACTTTATGACCTTGCTTTTGCAAATCTTTAATGATTCCTAATTTTTCATCAGGATCAACTTCCGCAAATACTTTTTGTATGCCAAGCTGCGCAGCAACGTGCTGGGCCACTTCAAGACGATCTCCACTCAACAACATCACTTCTTTTATACCCAATTTCTTAAGTTGATCAATAGTACTTTTTGCCTCAGGGCGAATCGAATCTGCCACACCAATTCGACCACACAACTGATTATCGCAACACAAATAAAAAAAAGTATAACTAGAGTTTTCAACTTCGTGCAATGATGCTGGAATCTGAATATTAGCATGCTCGGGTGCTTCAATAAAATGTTCACTGCCCAGTACATAGTGTTTGCCGTCATATTCAACTTCAATACCATGACCCGTTACCGATTCATAACGTTCTGGGTCTGGAATTTCCATATTCTTTTCTGCTGCTCGCTGCAAGATTGCTTTGGCTAGAACATGCCCAGAACGCTTTTCCATCATCGCCGCTATTTTTAAAATATCATTTTCTGAATAAGCTTGATTAAGTGATTCTATCGAAACGACTTCAGGTTGACCGATTGTCAACGTGCCGGTCTTATCAAAAATCAGCGTATCAACATCAGAAAAATGTTCGAGTGCAAGACCACCTTTAATCAAAATTCCTGAACGAAAAGCAGCTGCAGTTGCTGACAAAATGGCAAGCGGCGTAATCAATGTTAACTCAATCGGAGAACCAAAAACAAGCAGCGTAGCAACCAACGATAAGTTGCCCGTCCACAACCACACAGCACCAATAAAAACAATCAAAACTTGTACCACCACTAATGCCGCACGATTTGATACCGAAACAATCGCTGCTTTTTCTTTTTCTGCTTGCTCAAGCAAACGACTAATTTTTCCAAAATGAGTTTCTGAACCTACTTTATGAACCAGTACCACCACACTACCACCTTGTACAAAGGTCCCCGCAAATACCGGGTCTTTGATACCTTTTTCAAGCGGCGTACTTTCGCCCGTCAAAAAGGACTCGTTGATACTGGCTTGACCATCAACAATAATACCATCAACCGGAATTTGCTCACCGGTTTTTATGATTAAGCGCATGCTTGGCTGAATTTGATGCGTTTCAAGAAGCTGCTCATGGCCATTAACCACCGCGGTTACTTTTGTTGAAACAAGTCGAACAAGACTTTCAATCGCCCTGCCCGTTTTTTCTTCAATGAATTCTTCCGCATATTTTGCCAGATGCATAATAATCAGCACTACCGTTATTGCCTGTTCTTCACGCGCTGTCAACGCAACACCGGTTGCCAAAATCAGAAACAATTCGGTTGTAATTTTTTTGTTATATAAATCTTTGAGAGCATCAAGAGCGATGGGAACTAACGCAAAAAAAAGAAGGCTATACATGGCCGCAGTATTAATCTGCACAGGATAAGCTAATGTCAGCCCGAACAGAGCACATAAAATGATTATGTAAGCGCCATATGCAACATTAAACGTAATAAACGATGCCGCAGCATTTTTATGATTTTTCATACCATCTCTTTTTTTATAACCGAACATTGTACAACACAAAATTGGAATTTTAAAATCCTACTCTATCGTATCATAAAATATGATTAGAAATATATTTTTTGTATGAAACAAATCAAATTGCTACATATTCAGGACTCTTAATTGATACGTTTTTTTGTTAATACTTGGACAAATTGAGAATGCGATTCTCAATTTGTCCAAAAAAAGTTTGTAAAAAACAAAAAAAACCCCCGTTATTTAGTTTACGGAGGCCCAGAAAACCAAGCGTGGCCACAAGCAGATGTGCTCAGTTGGCGATCAGTTGGTCAACTTATTGATAAAATTTAACTAATTATTGATTGAACTAGTCGGTCAATTTGGTGTCAGAAGCTTCTATTGATTCTAACGCCGGTTGCTCTTGATTAGCTTCTACCACTGGCTCTGCCAAAACAAGCTCGTCTTGCGCGCAGTACTCAGGATTACAATCGTTCCCGTGCACATGCTTTTCAACTTCTTTGCCCAGCACTTGGAGTAAACGTTCAATATCTGCCTGACTGTTGATTGAAATAATCTCTTTGTCTGGCCATTCACGACGTAACATTTTGGCAAAAATAGTGCCGGGTCCAACTACAACTATAACATCGCAATCTTGCAAATGCTGCATGCTCGGCCACCACAAAACGGGACTATGCATGTGCTTTTGCAATGATTCATGAAGATCTTCTTTAGAGACGAGAGGACGAGCGTCGAGATTTGAAACTAAAGGAATTGGTAAATCTTTAAAGTCAACTTTGACCATGTACTGCGCAAATTTTTCGGCAGCATCATTCATAAGGCGGGAGTGAAAAGCCCCGGAAACATCAAGTTCGATAATTTTGCCACCAGCAACGCGCACGTCTTCAATAACTTTTTCAAGCGTTTCAACGATTCCGGAAACGACCAATTGGTTACTGCTGTTGTAATTTACCACTTGGGCAACATGCTCAAGACTGCCTGGCATATCGTGCTTTGCACAAATTTCTGTCAAAGCATCATGCGATAAACCAATCACGGCAATCATGGTTCCGCGCGCCATCAAAGTCGCTTCTTCCATAAATAATGCACGTTTTTTTAAGAGATATAAAGCATCGGGAAATGATAGGCCACCAGCCGCAAAAAGTGCTGCATACTGACCAGAACTATGGCCAGCAACGATGTCTGGCTGGACACCATATTTTTCTTTAAGTAACGCAGCAATTGCCGCACTTACTAAAAAAATAGCGGTTTGAGCATTGACCGTCTCACGCAATTCGCGTTCAGATGATGCAAAACATAAGCGTACCAGATTGTTATCTAAACAATTTGACGCTTCTTCAAACAACTCTTGAACAATGCGTTCTTTATCATAAAACTCTTTGCCCATGCCCAGCTCTTGCGAACCCTGGCCGGGAAAAAGCATCCCTATTTTTTTCATAATAAAAGCCTCCCCACAATACTACTTAACGCTTATAACCTCTCGTAACTAAACAAGCTTTTACAAAACTGCTAGCAATGCTGCAATTCTTATACCAGCGCGTTGATTACCGATAACTTCGATCAAATCAAAAACCCCTGGGCTTTGTATTGATCCTGTTAGAGCGAGGCGCAGCGCCTGCGCTACGCCCACTAATTTTTCTTGATACTTATCTGCTATTTTTTGTGCTACTTCAAGTAATGCTGCATGCGTACATTCTACTGATTGCAACGACGCTAAAAACTCTTGCAACATCAATATGGTGTTTG
Organism: bacterium; assembly: GCA_016699045.1. Taxonomy (NCBI): domain Bacteria; species bacterium. The sequence goes on along the minus strand of CP064957.1, from coordinate 29,513 downwards.
GTGTTTGCCATTTTGCAATCAACGCAACATCGAGTTGCTGCGGATCATGCGCAAAGCTCATGATATCATTATAAAGCTGCACAAGGGTAATCGCGCGCTGTCCATACAAACGCACTAATGCTTCAAGCTGTTGTGCCGACCAGGTAACCTGTAGCTGGGTTACCGTTGCCGGATTCATATCTTCTAGTGCTTGCATAATGTTACTAAATGATGCTTGGCGCATATACATCGCGTTTAACCATTCAAGTTTTTTCATGTCAAAGATTGAGCCTTTTTTGCCCACTGCTTCAAGCGTAAATTTTTCAACCAGCTCGTCACGCGTAAACAATTCCTGATCGCCATGCGACCAACCAAGACGTACAAGGTAATTGCATAACGCATCACCTAAAAATCCTTGCTCGCGATAATGTTCTACCGAAACTGCTGCATCGCGCTTACTTAACTTGCCACCAGATTTCCCTAAAATCAGCGGCAAATGAGCAAATGCCGGCGTTTGGCTGCCAAGCGCTTGGTATAACAACACTTGCTTGATGGTGTTGGAAATATGATCTTCACCACGAATAATGTGCGTTATGCGCATAAAAATATCATCAACAACAACACAAAAATTATACATCGGCAAACCATCACGTCGGACAAGGATAAAGTCGTCAAGCGTTTCGGTTGAAACACTAATCTTGCCTCTAATGATATCGTCAAACGTAATTTCTTTGCCAACATCTGGCAGTTTATATCTTATTGCATGCGGCTTTTTTAAATCATTGTGCGAAAATATATTATCACGACATACGCCGGCGTATTTATTAACAATGCCCTGCTCGTGCGCTTGAACCACTTCGTCCATATCGCGTGGCTCACAAAAACATGGATACGCTAAGCCGCGCTCCATGAGCTCATACGCCTGTTTTACGTGCTCAGGTGAACGATCGCGCTGAAAGACCATTTCTTCGTCTGGCAAAAGTCCTAACCATTTCAAAGATGCGAGCTGCGAATCAAGGTATTCTTTCGTTGAACGTTGCACGTCTGTATCTTCAATACGCAGAAGGTAAGTGCCCTCGTTATGCCGCGCAAACAGCCAGTTAAAAAGAGCAGTACGAACGCCGCCAATATGTAAATGTCCTGTTGGAGATGGTGCAAAACGTACGCGCACCGGCTGTTTTGTATTCATAATTTTTTATACCGCAATCAAATCTAGTTTTGCTTTAACCGTAGAAATTTGTGAAGCCAACTCAACTTCTGAGCCATACTTCACGACAAATTGCTGCCAATAATTTTTAGCTTCATCAAATTTTTTATTAAGCCAATAGTATTGACCAAGATGATATAATGCCTGATCATGCGCAACATTTTGTTGGTCAAACGTTATGGCTTTAAGTTTTTCAAGACCACGATTACGCTCATCTTCAGTAGAACTGTCAAGCTGCATAAGCGCTAATTTTACTTCATAATAACTTTTTAGTTCAGCATTGGTCATATGATCAAGCGCATCGCGCAAGACAACCCGTGCTTCATCTTTACGATCAAGATTACTAAGTGCTTCAGCTTGCAATGCCAAAAAGGCTGCTGCAATGCCCGCACGACTGTTCTTTGCGTAACCTTCACGGAATGCTTTTTCGGTAGCTTCCCATTTTTCTTTTTCGGAATCAAATTGAAGATCGCTGGTTTTCTGTTTTTGCGTGTTGCCTTTGACCGATGCTTCGTACACATTAAACGCTTCAACAAAGTCGCGATGAGCCGCTACTTGTATACGCTGATCGTACATTCGATAACCAAAAAATGATGCCGCACCCAACCCGGTTGCCAAAAGACCGGCCATTACCAGCTTTTTGTGGGCAACAAGAGTACTTATCAAACGATCAAGTCCTTGCAAAACCGGATTATTCATTGCGTCCATGCTATCTCCAACCTTTAAAATGAGCCCAGTAAATTTTCTACTGTGAATATTTAAAACTATAACCCATACACCATAAATGTATACATATTCGTATATTTTGGCAAAAAACCACAAAAAAACAGGGCTATTTGTAATTTTTTGATCATTTTCTTTCAACAGGCCGCGCTGCCGCCTGCTTAATCGCTTGAGTGATATCGTAGGCATTAGCAGCCCCATGGCAGACAATTACCCGGCCATTAACGCCGGCTAATACGGCCCCACCAAAGACTTTGCTGGTAAATTTATTTTCAATGTCATGCAAAAAATGCTCGCCCCAGCTCACTATATCCTGCTTGCCGGGTTCGTTTTTTAATTTTGCCAACTCGCTTTTTCCATACGTAGCGAGCAACTGATGCACCGACTCCATGGTCTTCATCAGCACATTTCCTGAAAAACCATCGCAGACAACAACATCTGTTTTGTTTTTTACAATTTGATACGGCTCAACGTTGCCCACGAAATTGAGGTCAGACTGCTTGAGCATGCTAAATGTTTCTTTTGTCAGCACCGAGCCTTTTTCATCCTCTTCCCCATTGGCCAAAAGCCCAACCCGCGGGTTAGCAATACCAAGAACCTGTTGGGCATAATCAGCACCCACGTGAGCAAATTGATATAAATGCTGCGGACGACATTCGGTGTTAGCACCTAAGTCAAGCCCCACCACATGACCATATAAGCCAGGAAGGAGGCCCAAAATTGCCGGACGCTCAACATTTTCGCTTCGACCAAGAATCAACGAGGCAGCAACCATAAAAGCCCCAGAATTGCCGGCCGAAATAACACCAGTACACTGTTTATTTTTAACGCTCTGCACTGCTTGAACAAGCGAAGAGTGCGTTTTTTTTCTGACGGCAAGGACAGGATTTTCAGCCATGCCGATTTCTTCAGGCGCATCGATAACAGTGATAGGATAGCTTGGCCACGTAGAATCAAGCTGATCCAACTGGCTTTTTATCAGTGCATGGGGGCCAAAAAGCGCGACTGGCACCTTATCTTTTGCTGCATTAAGCGCTCCCGCAATAACAACCTGAGGGGCATTATCACCACCCATAGCATCAATAGCTATCATAACGTGATCCTTTTCACACCTTGCCATTTTTTGTTAAACGACGTGCGTTATCCGATATGTTTGAGAGGGATCAATAAAAAAAGGCTCTTTCAAGCCTTTTTTCAAACCTTATTTAGATTCTGGTGCCGCATCTGCTGCTAAAGCGCCTTCTGCGCGAGCATAAGCCATTTGGCCTTCTCGTGCTTTTCCGCGTTCGAACATACGTTCACCTTTGGTGCGCAATACTTTTACGCCCTTGTAGTAACCACACTCTTTGCACACTTGGTGCATAGCAACGGGGAACTGACAGGTAACACAGCTGGCTGGAATACTTGGATGTAAACCTTTGTTTGCTGAACGGCTATTGCGTCTTGATCGGGACTGTTTACGTTTAGGAACTGGCATTTCTCACTCCTGGTATGCATACGCTCAACTTCGAGCTCAATAAATTCATGAAGCTGTTAAAACTTGTTATATGCCGTATAGCGTAATTTTATAACGTCTTTTTGTCAAAATCTAATTACAAACTTGTAAAATCAGTCATTTTTGGCACAATAGGAATTGATCATCAGAATATCACGATTTCTTCAAATTTCTAATTCAGGAGATACCCATGACAAAATCACACATGGATTTAGTCAAAGAATTACGCGAAAAAACGCAAGTAAGCTTAATGGATTGCAGAAAAGCCCTTGAAGAAGCACAAGGCGATATAGAAAAAGCTATAGAATTTCTCCGCAAAAAAGGTGCCTCCGTTGCAGCAAAACGTGCAGAAAATGCTACTGACAACGGCCGTATCGAAGCTTACGTTAACGAAGACTTTAAGCATGGATCTTTGGTTGAAGTTGCATGTGAGACAGATTTTTCAGCAAATACTAACGAAATGAAAGAATTTGCTATTCACGCTGCAAAACTTGCCACACAAGACAGCTGCTCAGATGTTGCACAACTTCTCGCAAATCATCAAGAACTAAGCAACCACCATAATGATATTTTAGCAAAAATTGCTGAAAACATTAAAATCGGCGCCATCAAAAATTTTTCAGTAGAAAAGTTTGGTGTTGTTAATGCGTATATCCATCCTGGCTCAACCGTTGGGGCTTTAATAGAACTTGAAACAGAAAACGATAGCAGTGCACACGTAGAAGAATTAAAACAACTTGCTCGCGATATTTGTATGCACATTGCTGTATTCAAGCCACTGTGTATTGCTCCTGAAAACCTTGACCAAAGCTTGGTTGAAAAAGAACGCGACATTGTTAAAGAACAAGTTGCAGGCAGCAACAAACCAGCCAATATTATTGAAAAAATGATTGCTGGCAAATTAAGCAAGTACTACCAAGATGTATGTTTGACTCAACAAAAATTTATTAAAAATGAAGATGTAACCGTTGAGCGTCAATTAGCTGAAGTTGGCAACAAGATCAAAAACAGTATTAAAATTAAACGATTTGCACGCTTTATGGTTGGAAAAAAATAATTATGAAAAAAGTTTTGATCAAAATTAGTGGACAACTTTTTGATCACGATGGCGCATCGTTCAACAAAGAATTTGCTAAAAGCTTTTGTGCTCAACTCGTAGAATTACAAAAAACTATGCAGTGTGGCATCGTTATTGGCGGCGGCAACTTTTTTCGTGGTCATCAACATGGTCAACAACTGGAGCTTCCACGTAGCACAGCCGATACCGTTGGCATGCTGGCAACCATGATGAACGGCGTTATTTTGCATAATTTTTTACGCAACGCAGGTATTGATGCACTTCTTTTAAGCGCTGTTTATGCCCCACAAGTTGCGCCAATTATTTCACAAGAAGCTATTGATCAGGCATTGCGCAAGAATCAATGCATTATTTTTGCAGGTGGTACGGGAAATCCGTTTGTTTCAACGGATACCAATGCCATTATTCGCGCGCTCCAAATCAATGCAGACCAGGTATGGAAAGCAACAACGGTAGATGCCGTTTATGATGCTGACCCTAAAAAAAATCCTACTGCTAAAGCTTACAAGCACCTCAGTTATCAAGAAGTTATCAGCAAACAACTTAATGTTATGGACGGTGCTGCAATTGCTTTGGCTCAAGAACATAAAATCGTTATTCGTGTTTTTGATGTTTTTGCACCAAACGCTTTGTTACAAGCAGCACACAACCAAACAATTGGTAGTACAATTAGTTAACCACTTACAAAGGATTGATGATGGAAGAAATAGCATTCTTAGAAGGTGATTCTAAAAGCGTAGAAAATCTTGTAAAACAAGAAATGGATAAGCCTTTAAAACATTTTGAAAAAGAATTAACCAGTATTCGTACAGGCAGAGCTTCAACAAAACTGATCGAAGATCTTAAAGTTGAAAGCTATGGTCAATATATGTCTCTCAAAGATATTGCAACTCTTGCTGCGCCAGACAGCAGGTTGCTGACAATCCAACCATGGGATTCAAGTAATATGAGTGCTATTGAAAAAGCACTGTCAGCTTCAGACCTTGGCGTACAACCAGCCAACGATGGCAGCATCATTCGCATTCAATTGCCTCAAATGAGCTCAGCTCGTCGCGATGAGTTGGTCAAACTTTTGGGCAAAAAGACCGAGGAATGCCGTATTGGTATTAGAAACGTACGCAAAGACTTTCATAACGAAATTCGTGATGCAGAAAAGAAAAAAATCATTTCTGAAGACTTTGCAAAAAGATTAAGCACTCTTTTACAAAAAATCACCGATGATTTTATTGGTAAAACCGATGCTACTCACGATAAAAAAGCAGCAGAACTAAAGAGTTTATAAGCTTTTTTCTTATTTTTGCTTTTTTTAAGCCGCTTACCTATTTTGGGTGAGCGGCTTTTTTGAGTATCCATTTTTGAAAAATGCACTTTTTTATCAAAATAAGCACTTTCAAAAAATAACCTTTCTTCCTGAAAAAACCCCAATCGCACGACCCTGTCGACTCTTTTAAAAAAAATAAACAAAACTATTGCAAATAGAAATATAAATATTGCAAGCTAGAAATACGCCAAGGGGCTGCGCAACCCAGTGGCTCTCGGTAAAAAATAATTATTAACCATTATCTAGGGAGACTTATTTATGAATTTCAAACACAAACTTGCAGTTTTAGCATTTGTAGGCTTTGGTGTTACCGCTACAGTAAGCCCAATGGCTCCAACAATGTGGTACGACCAGGTAAGTGATGTTCTTAACAAACTTAATATGAAGATTGATGAATCTTCAGCAGAGTTACAAGGTTGGAACGATGCTATTTCAAGCCTTGGTGGTCGCTTTGACGAAATGCAAGCATCGCGCCAATCAACGTTTAACTTGATTAGAAATAAATTTAGTTTAATTCAATCAAATTTAAATCAATCAGAACAAGATAGAATCGCTGCAGTAGATAGTCTTACTAACGAGTTGAATGCTCTCAGAATGACTACTCAAGAAGAAATTGATCAACTTCAAATTCTTAATGCAGATTTGCAAGCACAACTTGCAGCCGCACAAAATGATTTGGCAAACGTAAACCAAAACAATGATGCGCAAGCTCTTGCAATTATTGGCAGCTTGTCTGCTTTGCAAGCTAAATATCAAGCGTTGCTCGTTCAACGTGAATCGTTTAACATCACGTTACAATCATTCATTAATCGTGTGTTGGCATTTGCTGACCAAGATAATAACGACTTAAACCAAATCAATTATGACCTTGGTTTAGACGTTAATAACGGCAGCTCAAACTAATCAAAACGTTCACGTTTTAATTAGTTTTGTTACCCGTCAAAGTCTTCGTGACTTTGACGGGTATTTTTTTTGAACAAAAAAATGCTCAACTTTTGCACAACTTTTCTGTACACTCGAATACCTTCTATCACACATTTTAAAAAAGAGCATTATGAGCAGCAATCATTTAACCCACTTACATATTCACACCGAGTATTCTTTATTAGACGGCGCTATCCACCTCAAAGACTTAGTTAAACTGGCCAAAGAGCAGGAATGGAAAGCAATCGGCATTTCAGACCACGGCAATATTTTTGGCGCTGTAAAATTTTTCCAACTCGCCCAAAAAGAAAAGGTCAAACCTATTTTGGGTATTGAAATGTACTTTACGCCCGATGTTGCGATTAAAAATGCTAAAGAAAAATACTTCCACTTAATTTTGATTGTGCAAAATAAAGTTGGTTATAAAAATTTATGTAAACTCATTTCGTACGCATACCAAGAAGGTTTTTACTTTAAGCCACGGATCGATTACGCCATTTTGGCAAAGCATTCAGAAGGTCTTATTGCAAGTACTGCCTGCCTTGGTGGCCATATTCCAACGCTGTTACAAGAAGACCGACACGATGAAGCGGTACAACGCATTCACCAGTTTCAAGAAATTTTTGGCCCCAATCGCTTCTTTTTTGAACTACAGCCAACTGACCAAGCAAAACAAATTACTCTTAATAATCTTTTGTTTGATTACAGCGCACGCTACAACGTCCCCTGCATTGCCACCAGCGATGCACATTACTTAAGAAAAGAAGATCATCAAGCACACGAAACATTATTGTCAGTACAAACCAAAGATGTGATTTCAAACCCTAATCGTTTTTCATTTGGTGATTGCCGAACTTACGTTCGCTCAACCAGCGAGATGCTTGAAATTTTTAAAGGCCATGAAGATGCCGTGTGGAATACCGGCAAAATTGCCGATAGCTGCGATTTTGATTTTGAGTGGGGCAAGCTTTTTTTTCCACAATCGCCCGTTCCAAAAGACTACACACAAGAAAGTTATTTTGAATACTCATGCCGCGAAGGCCTGGTAGAACTCAAACAAAAGGGTTTGATTCCTAAAGAACAGTATCCAGTTTACGATAGTCGGCTAGAAGAAGAAATTAACTTGATCATGAAGATGGGCTTTATTGGTTACTTTTTAGTAGTAAGCGATTTTATCAAGTGGGCAAAAGAACAAAAAATCCCAGTTGGACCTGGTCGAGGATCTGCTGCTGGATCACTTGTTGCGTGGGCCATGAAAATTACTAACGTCGATCCTCTCAAATACAACTTACTTTTTGAACGTTTCTTAAATCCTGAACGCGTAAGCATGCCAGATATCGATATCGACTTTTGCATTGAAGGCCGCGAAGCCGTTATCAATCACGTCAAAGAAAAATATGGCCATGATTGCGTTTGCCAAATTATAACGTTTGGTACCATGATGGCCAAAAGCGTTATCAAAGACGTTGCACGCGTAATGGAGTTTCCATTCCAAGATGCTAATGCATTAACCGATCTTATTCCCAATCAGCTTAACATTACGCTGACACAAGCGTTTGAACTTGAACCACGCTTGAAAGAAATGGTTGATTCAGACCCAAAAATTAAGCACCTTTTTGATATTTGTTTCAAACTTGAAGGACTTACGCGCCACGCATCAAAACATGCTGCCGGCATTGTAATTTCACCCGAACCTCTTGATGAAGTGTTGCCACTTTATATCCCTTCAAAATCAACTGACTTAGTTGCACAATATGCTATGACCGAGCTTGAAAGTATCGGCTTTTTGAAGATGGACTTTTTGGGCTTAAAAAACTTAACGGTCATCGATCGAACTTTACACGTTATTAAAAAAAATTATGGCATAGAAATAGATCTAGATACCTTGGCACTTGATGACAAAGCAGTTTTTGAACTCATATCACGCGGTCAAACAAACGCCATATTCCAATTTGAATCTGATGGGTTGAAAGAAGTATTGCGTAAACTTAAGCCATCAAAATTTGAAGATTTAATTGCAGTTAACGCACTGTACCGACCAGGCCCACTGGGTGCGGGGATGGTGGACGACTTTATTGAACGACGTCATGGCCGCCAAGATGTTACCTACATGTTTCCCGAGCTTGAACCAATTTTGCAAGAAACATACGGCGTTATTGTGTATCAAGAACAGGTTATGAAAATATCTTCCGCCATTGCTGGATACTCGCTTGGTGCTTCAGATATTTTGCGTCGCGCAATGGGAAAAAAGAAAGCTGACGTAATGGCCGAACAGCGCTCATTATTTGTGCAGGGCGCCAAAGAAAATAAATTTGATGAAAAAAAAGCGGGTGAACTATTTGACTTAATGGCCTACTTTGCTGGCTATGGTTTTAATAAATCCCACTCAACTGCCTATGCTTTAATTGCCTACCACACGGCGTATCTCAAAGCTCATTATCCAAAAGAATTTATGGCCGCTTGCGTGAGCTTTGAAACGAGTAACCCTGACCAACTCACACACTATTTACAAGAAATTAGCGATTTAGGTATTAAGACAATTCCACCGGATATCAATCGCTCAGAAATGGAATTTACCGCCACTCAAGACGGCATTTTATTTGGCTTGCAGGGCATTAAAAATGTTGGTGAAAACGCCCTCAAAGATATTTTGGCCGAACGAGAAAAATCGCCTTTCAAAGATATGCTGGACATGGGCAAACGTGTTGATTTACGCACCGTCAACAAACGCGTTTTTGAAAGTTTGATTTATGCTGGCGCCCTTGATGGTTTGCCGGGCAACCGGGCACAAAAAATCGCTGAACTTGAAAAAGTTTTAGCGCGTGCACATGAACTTAAAGAACAAGAACTTACCGGCCAGATGGACCTTTTTGGTTTTGCGAATGATAAAAACAAAGTCGAAGAATTTTACGGATTTCAACCATTAGCAGATTTTACGACTAAAGAAAAACTAGAAAAAGAAAAGGAAGTTGCCGGCTTTTATTTGAGCTCGCATCCACTGCGCAGCTATCCAATTATTCAATGGCTTGCAATAACCAGCTTTAAAGAAGCACTACAAATGATCGAATCAGTAACATCGTTGCGGGAACCAACCGTTGTATGCGTTGGTCTTTTGCAAAGTCATCGTGTTATCAATACCAAAAAAGGCGACAAGATGGCCTTTGCAAACATGGAAGATTTATCTGATCATGCAGAGATTATTATTTTTCCAAAAACATATACTCAAGTTGAGCAGCTTCTTGATGAACATGATGTTTTTTTGATTAAAGGAACCATCGATATAACCTCGCAAAACAAATGCAAAATCAAAGCAAATGTCATGATCCCGATCGAAATGATTTTTGAACAAGCACAAACCATACAAAGCGTTACCCTTGCATTGCCGGCCACCGTTGATAGAGAACTCTTAGAAAACATGCAATCCATAATTAAACCAGGCTCCACCCCATTCATGATTGCATTTAACGAACGCGACACGGATCTCTTGTTGCAAAGCAAACAACAAATTGCTTGTACACCAGAAATTTTGCAAAACATTGAGAAGCATGGAATAAAAATTTCTATTGCAGTGTAACTTTCTAAATAAAACACGGTTGCAAACGCTCCCATACCCCACTTGGCAGCTGTTGCTGAAATGATTTAAGCAATATAATTAAGCGGCTTTTTTTTTCAAGATCGTCACTTTCCTGAGCACGATCTGCAACAATTTTAAACAACGCAAATAACTGCTCTTCAGTAAAATTACGTGTTTTTTGCAGCGTTGCATGAAGTGTTTTTTCCAGCTTTTCATCCCAATCAGCAATCGCGTACAAGTCAAGTAAAATGCCACGTAAATCAAGATTTACTTGATCAAGTGATAGCATGTGCTCACACACCGCTATTGCATTAACCCAACGTTTTTCTTGTCGATATAAAAAAGCTGCTTGCTTATATTTTTCAGATGCAAGCTGATCGGCAAGAGCCCACAAAATATCGCCTTCTAATTGCAATGCATAAGCACGATCTTCAAACGAATGGGATAAAAGACGATACACGCTTAATGCTTTTTCACGCTCTTTACGCGTGATCAGGTACGCCAATTTAAACCACGCAACACTTGCACCAGCAAGATTTTTTCCAGGCTCCATAGCTCTCCTTTTTTTATTATAAATAACAAGCATCATGCTTATTTTAATTGGCTACGACGACGTTGCGTGCTACACTTGCTCTGTTTTATTCAAAATTTTTTTAACAACATAAAAACACCAATACGTACGACCATACACACTCATGATAAACAACCATGCCCTAAAAATTTGGAAAACAAAAGAAACAACGGCGCTTAACGGTTCAGATTTAAAAAAAATTGAACAACAAGTCAATGCTGGAAAAAAAACGGCACGGCAACGCCTAGAAATACTACTTGATTCAGAAAGTTTTCAAGAAGTTGATCAACTTGCCGCCTCTCCTTTTTTAGCATCAAAATTATATACCGACGGCGTCATTGCCGGCTTTGGCATGGTTGCAGGCAAAAAAGTTGCCGTGTATGCACAAGATTTTACGATCAAGGGCGGCTCTCTGGGCAAACGACATGCTGAAAAAATTTGTAAAGTCATGGACATGGCAGCAAAAATTGGCTGTCCAATTATTGGCATTATTGATTCTGGCGGGGCTCGCATTGACGAAGGCATTCATGCTTTGGCCGGCTATGGCAGTATTTTTAAACGCAACGTTCATTATTCTGGCGTTGTACCACAAATATCGCTCATTCTTGGCCCTTGCGCAGGCGGCGCTGCTTACTCACCCGCCCTCACCGATTTTGTTTTTATGACAGAACAAATCAGCCAAATGTTTATTACCGGCCCTCAGGTTATAAAAGAAGTTTTAGGACAAACGATTACCAAAGAAGAACTAGGCGGCTCTCATGTTCATGCCAACCTTTCTGGTGTTGCTCATGTCGTTACTAAAAATGAAGCTGAGTGTTTTGAAAAACTTAAAAATCTTTTGTCACTCCTGCCCAGCAATTATCTTGATGCCGATACTGGCATACCGTACAACAAAACGGCACCAAGTACATCAATCGACAGCTTAATCCCGACAGCAGAAACGAGTGGCTACGACGTAAAAACAATTATCCTAGCACTGGTTGATAATGAAACATTTTTTGAAATTCACGAACACTTTGCTACCAACATAGTCGTAGGCCTTGCCCGCTTGACTGGCAAAACAGTTGGCATCGTTGCTAATCAACCCCTTCACAAGGCAGGCACTATCGACAGCGATGCTTCTGTTAAGGCTGCTCGCTTCATCCAATTTTGTAATAATTTTTCTATTCCCATCATTTCATTAGTTGATGTCCCTGGCTTCCTACCCGGCATTCAAGAGGAACACGATGGAATCATTCGGCATGGCGCCAAACTTTTATATGCGTATGCCAACGCCACAGTGCCCAAAATAACGGTCATTATGCGCAAAGCTTTTGGCGGCGCTTATATTGTGATGGGCAGCAAGGAAATGGGGGCAGATTTTAACTTTGCCTGGCCAAGTGCGCAGATTGCGGTCCTTGGACCCCAAGCCGCAATTGCAATTTTACACGGCAAAACATTAGCCAGCCACCCACAAGAAGAGCGTCCTGCTCTACAAAAGGTGCTTGAAGCAACCTATCGCGAAGAATATCTCCACCCTTACATTGCCGCAGAAAATGGCTTTATTGACGCTATCATTGAACCAAATGATACCCGTCAAACGTTGATAAAGGCTCTTGGTATTGCCGAAAGCAAAGTAGAGCAGCTACCAAAGAAGAAAAACGGCAATATTCCGCTCTAAACCTCAGTTTTTCAACCCCATTTGACCATCTGTCACCCAAAGTCCATAATAATTAAGTCCTAATAGAATTTTATCAAAACCGGAGGCTTTATGAATATTTTCAAAAAATTAGCTTTATTAACTATCTTTGCCGGCTTAACAATCGGCTACACCACTCCTATTTTTTCGGCCGCTTCGTCAAGTAGCAGTTCAAGTAGTAGCAGAGCCACAACACCAAGCACCGTATGCCACATTGATCAAGCAATCTTAGACGATCCAAAAAAAATTGAAACCTGTCTTGAAATTTGGCATTTACGCAAACTCATTATCGATGCTGTTATTAATGAAGCGCATGCGCTCAAGTACCACTTGGACAAAAAATGGATAAAAATTGATTCAGGTTTAGATATCTCATCTCTATTAGACAGACAAAATATCAAAAAATTTGAAGACAAAAGTATAGAGCTCTTTCAACAAGAACAAATTATTTATTCAGAAGCATCAAAAGAGGTACAGGCTTTTATCGACACCCAAGAAGATATTGCAGTAAGCAAGCTTCCAACAGTAGAAGAGATTCGTCTCAAGAAAATTGAACCCGGTGCACGATTTCCCACGTACAAAAATATTTCTCACTTCCTTAAAGCAAAAATATTTACCAAACAAGAACTCTTTAAGAAAAAAGAAATTTTTAATGACCAGCTTTTAAATTTGAAACTTCAACAAAAGGATTGGCCCACTCTTCATTTGGCAGGAGTCAACTATAATGTGTATATTGCATCACAATATCGAGCATTATCGCGACACAATCAAATCAAAACGAGTCTGCCACCAAGCATCCTTCCTCTTTGCATGAAAAGCTTATCAAAAGTAACACTCGATGTAATCGTTAATTTACTGCATCAAAAATATATCCTTGGCGTCGTTGATATTCTTGAACCTCTGATTACACAAAAAATATCTTTTCTCAAAAGTGATAATTCTGTCTCTGCTCGTTTACAAAAAAAACAATTAGACCTTCTCTTGAGCAAAATTAAGAAAATCAAAGGCGATTTTAGTCATGAAAGCATAAGGCACTCTGCTGCACAGATATTTGCTGAAAATTTTTTTCTCGACAATCTCATTGAACTCTTCGACAACGCATTGTCTGAAGAAATCGAAAGACATCATTATTTTCTACCACTAAATAATAAGCAACCTCATAGGCTGGAAGATTGTTTAGAACCAAGTCTTTACGCAATAAAAGAGATTATGAAAAACCCCGGCAAATTTGAGGAACTATTAAAACTCTCCAAACTTCAAGGATTAGTCATAAATCCAGCACCAACACCCATTCTTGATATTTCTAATGAAAAAACGAATCAAAAGTCTAAAAAGAAAAAAAAGAAATCAAAAGCAAAACACTCGCAACAATCACAAGAATTCGTTGATCATTTTTCAACATTAAGCTTACAAGAAATAAGTTCAAGTAGCAGCTCACGAAACCTATCATCGTTAGAAACAGAAGAAGATACTCAATTAACGCCAGTTACCTTTGAAGGAACCAACACCACAGAACCGGCCCAAGACAATGATTGGCAATTCGTTGAAGAAGAAATAGAAACAGATCAAGAAGATACGAATGACGTTGAAGATACACAACCAGTAGAAGATACTCAATTTATCAACACGCAAAAAATGATTGGTTTGCTTGATATTAAACGAACTCACTACGCAGGGAACGAAAACAGTATATTTATCTACAAAATGTATAAAAAACAAAAAAAGAATCCCCTACTTGGTAAAAAGCTTGATGCACGAACCTACAAAAAATCCGCCAACCCTTATGACAACAACCATGCCTTTACCAAACTTGTTGAAAATTATGGCAGCTACGCGCACCTTGATAAATGCGAAAAAATGCTTAGTGGCCAATGCAAATGTTTTTACTCAATCCCTGGAAGAATAGCCACCATGGGTTACCCAGCAGAACGTGCAGAAGAAATGGGACCCAATGGTCATTTTGAATTTATTATTGTTAAAGATCATCCACAACAACAAGGCGGTCGCTGCATACACCGCTTCTTTAGACCTGGTCAAACAGCATTTCCTGGATTATTGACTGAAGAAGCATTGGCATAAAAAACAATTTTTATTGCGAACCTATAAAAGCCTGCAGTATACTTTAGTACTGTAGGCTTTTAACTTTTTTTAGAGGATTTCGCATGAATGAAAAATTGTTGTCACTACGATTATTTTTCAAAAAATATATATTTGCCTTAGTTGCTGTTGGCGGCATACTCATTGCCGCAGGTAGCTATACCGCTTACATAGCAACAAAAAAAATACCTCCGACCTTTCAAATATTGACAGAAATCCCTGAAGAACTCAAAGGCTCGATTGTCACTATCAAAAAACTAAAAGAAGAGCATTTTCTTGATTATCACAATATGTTTTCAAACATCGTTCGTGAAAACATGGAATTTCCAAAAAACATCACGCTCTCATACACTATCATGTATCTCAAGAGCGAACTCAAGAAAATGAACGCCAATAAAATGATTATTTACGTTGTCTATGACAATCAAGATAACAAACTCATTGGCTCTGTTGCCATTCGCGAAAAAAATGATTCAGACCCTGGTCAATGCAGCTGCTGGATTAATGAACATTATTGGGGTGGTGGCCGCATTCAAGAAGCACTGCGCCTCATAACCAATGCATGGTTTGCCGTCAAGCCGTACGACAGTTTCTACGCTCAAGTACGCCTGTGGAACAAGCGCAGTTATCATGCGTTGCTTAAAGCAGGATTTGTTGATACACAAACCTATTTCTATGAACCTTCGGGCGAAAAAGGCCGTCATATTTTGGAAATGCACCGAAAAACAATATTTCAGTAAAAGCAACATCAGCTTTCTTTTCTTTTGTATTCTTTGGCGTATGCTTAGAACACACGCTTAGTAATGCTTTTTTCCCAAACAACAGATGCTAGGAGTACTTTTATGAGTAAGCGCATCCTTTTTGTTCTCATGCCTTTTGATTTTCAAGACGTAGAATTTACCGAACCATACACTATTTTAACCTCTCAAGGCTACCATGTAGACGTTGCTGGCTTTAAACCAGGATCTGCTCGTGGTTCCCAAGGCTATGAATTTACCCCAAACGTTTTATTAAGCGAAATGACCACCCAGGATTTTGATTCATACAATGCAATAGTCATTCCTGGCGGTAGCGCTTCCACGCAGTACTTATGGGACAATGAAGAGCTCCAAGACATCGTTCGCTATTTTCATGACTATGAGAAAATTGTCGCAACTATTTGCTATGCCAGCATTGTACCAGTACAAGCAGGCCTCTTGCAAAATAAAGATGCTACCGTCTATCCAACTGACGAGGCAAAAGCTATACTAGAGGAATATAACGTCGTCTTTGTAGACCAAGAATGTGTTGTGCTTCCTGAAGAAAAAATTATTACCTGCCAAGGCCCTCAAGCTGCTCAGACTTTTGGTCAAGCAATTGTGAACCTCTTGGATGAGTAACACCAGGTCGCTTTACTAAGAAAGATTACCACTCATGGCCCGTCAATCAACACCAACCGATAGCATGCGCCCGCGCATTTTAGTTATTGGTATTTATGCTCCTTACAACCGCCTCAAAAGCGCAGAAGATTATTACGATGAATTTTTAAGTCTCATCGACACTCTCGGTTTAGAATATGAAGAAAGCATGTTTTTAAAACTGAGAAGTGTTGATAAAAATATGTTCTTTACCAAAGGCAAACTCCAAGAAGTAAACGACTTTTGTCAAGAACATAAAATTGAAGAAATTGTTGTCTCTGAAGTATTAACCCCTCTTCAAGAACGTAACCTTGAAGACTTTTTCAACTGCGTCGTCTACGACCGTACCAAACTTATTTTGGAAATTTTTAGAAATGCTGCCACCACCTCTGAAAGCAAAGTACAAATTCAAATGGCAGAAATTGAATTTTTAAAAACACGCGTTTTTGGTAAAGGCTTAAGCCTGGCACAACAAGCCGGTTATATCGGCGGCAAAGGCCCTGGTGAAACGCTCGCAGAAGTTGCAAAACAAGAATTTGGCGAAAAAATACGCCAAGCAAAAAAGAAACTTGATACCTTGCAACGAGCTCGAGATACACAACGCAAAAAACGCCTAGAAAGCAAGATTCCACTGGTTTGTTTAATTGGTTACACCAATGCAGGAAAATCAAGCCTCATCAATTGTTTAACTAAAAGTGATGTGTTGGCAGAAGATAAATTGTTTGCAACACTTGATACCACCACACGCGATTTGTATTTAAGCAAAGATAAAACGGTGCTTATCTCAGATACCGTTGGTTTTATAAGCGAGTTGCCACCAAAATTAATTGAAGCGTTTAAATCAACTCTTGATGAACTCAAGTATGCATCGCTGCTCATTCAAGTAGTTGATGCCAACAATCCTGCATGGCCAGACCATTTAAAAGTAGTACAAAAAATTCTTGAAGAACTTGGCGTTCAAGATAAGCCAATGATTTATGCATTTAACAAAATTGATAAGATTTCAGCTGAAGAAATTGAACAACTTAAACAAAATATTCAGGATTTTAATCCACATGTTCTTATCAACACTCGTTCAAAAGAAGGCGTTGCAGAATTGGTAGCTTTTATGATTGCCCATAAATTTAACGCTTAAATTTTTCATTATTTTTGTACGTTATTTGATACCTCAATAAAAAGGAGAATCGATGTCAATTAACCTTGCGATTAATGGGTTCGGCCGAATTGGCCGAACCTTTTTGCGTACTATCATGCAAGACGCTCAAGCACGTTTGAAACTCAACGTAGTCACTATCAATGTTGGCCCCACCCCACCAATCAACCTTGATCTACTTTTTCAATACGACTCAATTATGGGCACATATAACGGCACCGTAACCTTCCACGACAACCAGCTTATAATCGATGGCCATGCCATCACGGTTGTCAGCGAAAGCAACCCAGAAGCATTGCCCTGGAAAAAATTGAACATTGACTGGGTTATAGAATCTTCAGGACATTTCACAAACCGCGAACAAGCACAACGCCATCCGCTGCCCCAGCAAGGCAAAATTTTAATTACCGCCCCATCAGCTGATGCTGATATCACGATCATTCCCGGCGTTAATGATCAAGCTTATAATGTCGCGCAACATCGTCTGGTGTCTTTGGGCAGCTGTACCACCAACTGCTTTGCGCCGCTAGTAAAAGTCATTAAAGAAAACGTAACCTTATTGCAAGGCATGATGACCACCGCTCATGCCTACACCGCCAATCAAAATGTTCTTGATAATCAACACAAAGATCCACGTCGCGCACGATCAGCAGCAAGCAATATGATTCCAGCTGCAACAGGCGCACAAAAAGTAATTGCCAAAATTTTCCCAGATCTTGAAGGTAAAGTTTTGGCAACAGGACTGCGGATACCACTGCCAATTGTTTCATTAGTTGATTTTACCTTTGTTACTCAAGAAAAATTAACAATAGAGGCTATAAATGAACTCTTCAAATCAGCCGCAACTAGTTCGTTGAAAAACATTCTTGCTTATAACGAAAAACAACTCGTTTCATCAGATTTTATTGGCAACACTCACTCAGCAATTTTTGACAGCCCATTAACACAAAGTATCGGTACCATGCACAAAATCTTTGCCTGGTATGACAATGAATTTGGTTATTCCTCACGATTGAAAGACTTTTTACTTCACAACTCGTAAAAGTTGTTTTACACTTACCTCAATTATAATCAATACATGTGGGGGCCCATAGCTCAGTTGGTTAGAGCAATCGGCTCATAACCGAAAGGTCCCAGGTTCAAGTCCTGGTGGGCCCACCACCTTCTTTATTACATTTTTCATAAAAAAAAGAGAGGGTAGTATGACGGGAAAAGCTCTTTGGCAAAATTTAAAAATTCTTGCTGAATGTGACCACAACATCCTTAACCTCGAAGTGCAAAAGCGAGAAGCTCAGAAAATCTTTACCAACGATAAAGATCTTATTCAAAAACTTCAGCAAAGTATTGTAGATAAGAAGAATCGTTTTCGCCAAGAACAAAAAAATGTTGATCTACAAGAGCTGCAAGCACAAGATCTTAAAACAAAAGAAGAACTCAAAAGAACACAGTTGGCTAATGTGGGCAGCCAAAAAGAATATCAAGCCGTTCGCAAAGAGCTTGATCGCGTGAGCAAAGAGCGAGATGAACAAGAAGATATGCTTTTAAAGGCATGGAATCAACTGGAAACAGCACAAAAAAGTTATGAGCTTGAAGAAAAAAATAGCGTTAGTCGTACTGCAGAACTCATCGAAGACAGCCAAGCCAAAGAACTCGCAGTTCAAAAACTTGAGCAACAACTCGCTGAATTACACACCAAAAGAACGGCATTGGTCGAGGCTATTCCTGCAGAATGGCTTGCTCGCTATGATCGCATGAAAAACAACGTGCCAAATCCCATTGTACCAGTTATACGTTCAAGCTGTAGTTCATGTTTTTACGCTGTTTTACATCAGGATCTTTATAAGTTAAAAAAATCAGATATCTTGCCATGCCGCAGCTGCTATCGATTTTTATACTACGACCAAGAAGAAGAAAACGCCGCCGCAAAAGCTGCTTATTAACACGTTAAGGCCATTATGAAAGAGCAACAAAATTCATTTCTATCCTCAGCTCAAGAGCCAACGCAAAACGTCGTATGGACCGTGTATATTGACGGCGCTGCTCGTGGCAACCCTGGCCCTTCAGGCGCCGGCATTTACGCCCTTGATCATAATGGCAAACCTCTTATTAAACAGGGTTTTTACATTGGTCTTAAAACTAATAATCAAGCAGAATATTTAGCACTTGTTTTTGCACTATTTTTAGTTAAAAAAGAAGCAGAAAAACAGGAAGTACAAAATCTTTCGCTGCTGGTCATTTCAGATTCAGAGCTTTTAATAAAACAAATGCGCGGCTCTTACAAAACGAAAAATCCCATTTTAGTTCAAATCAGAATGGTAATTGAAATTCTTTCACAAGACATAACCTGCTCATTTAAACATGTGCTACGTGAGCAAAATACCATGGCAGACAAACTTGCAAACTTGGGTGTAGATCATAAAAAAAAGCTACCGGCCGCTCTGACTGCTCTGGCCACCACTCACCAGTTACCACTTTAATGGGGTAGAAATTGCATGAAAAAACACAGTATTCTTATGATAATTTTGTGCTGCATAGTCACGCAAAAAATGCACACAAAACCAAAGGAACCCCAAGCCATTGAAACCATTCCATCATCCTCGCCTAATTTTGAAAAAATTCCCAACAAACCACTCTTTATCCATGTACTACTCAATGAACTTGATGCACAACAACGCAGCTCGCACACCATTGCTTCAAGTAATGGTTTTATCTTAGAAAGCCCACTCCACAATAAAAAAGCGTTATGGAAGAAAAATACTAAAATTAATATTATCGTCAAAGAAAATACGCTGTACGTACAATGCAATGATGGCAAGTATCGTCAAGTTCTGAACAATAACCTCACCATAACGCCCATAGACGGCATTTTACATTTCGACAGTAAATCATACCAGGGAACACTCAATGTACGCATAGACAAGACACAAAAGTCTCTCTTGCTTATTAATAAGCTTTCGTTAGATGACTATATTTATTCAGTCTTGCGGTTTGAAAGTCTTTCATACTGGCCGCTTGAAATGCAAAAGGTACAAGCTGTTGCTTCGCGAACCTACGCCGTTTACCAAATGTTAGAAGCGCGTTCAAAGCGCAGCAAAAGATTAGGGTATGATATAAAAAATACCAATTTTCATCAAGTTTACAACGGCGCTCACGACTGCACCCATTTACGCAAAGCCGTTGAAGAAACACACAATTTAATACTTACCCACAAAAATGGTGTTGCTTTAACCATGTTTGATATTTGCTGCGGCGGCATTATTCCCAGCGCAATGAAAAAGGCTGACGTGGCAAAACCGTATCTCTACCGAAGCAATCAATGTACGTTCTGTGCCAAAAAGTCACTCTTTAAATGGAATGAATACTTGTGTCCAGTTGAAATTCTTAAACAACTTAAAGCAAATAAAAAAACAGCTCACAAGCTCAAACCTATAAAAGAAATAACTCATATGATGGTTCATGAACGCGATAAAGCAGGCATAGCACAAACCATTAGAATCGCAAATAATGAAAAAAGTGTAACGTTATCAGCCAGTGATCTTAAATCAAGCCTTGAAACAAAACTCAAAAGCTTAGCCCTGGATATCAAGCTACGCAACAACAAAGTCATACTCACCGGTCGCGGCTTTGGTCACAACCTGGGGCTTTGCCAACTGGGCGCCCGCGAGCTCGTAGCCCAAGGATGGCTGTTTAAAGACATTCTGGCGTTTTACTACCCAACGACAAAGCTTGCCCGCCTGCTCTCAACAGCCAAGTAACTACTAAAAACTAAATCGTTTAGAAGTTTACCAAGGAGTTTAGTATGCCCGGTTATAGAGCTCACTTGTCGGCCGGCCTGATAATGTGGCTTGCAATCTGGTACCTCACGGTAGCCCTGCTCTACCAACCAACGTGGCTCGATCTCTCATGCGGTCTCTTACTCAGCCTAATAGGCTCAATTTTCCCTGATATCGATATCCGCAGCAAGATGCAGCGCTTGTTTTATCTAGCCTCAATTCTTATTATTCCAGTAGCTCTTTTAAGCCAGGCTTGGCAATTTTTCTTTTGCTTTGCCGCTTTTGCCTTCTTGGTTGCCATCATTCGCCACCGCACCATTACCCACCAAAGCTGGTTTTTGGTGCTTATGCCAGGTTTTTTCTCATTATATCTTGGCTACTTTAACCAAAATTCTTTCAATCATATTATCTCATTTTATCTCTTTTTTGTTGCTGGCGCGCTCAGCCATGTGTTTCTTGATAAATCAATCACCAAAATCAAGCGCATCACCAAACGCCCTAGAAGGTATTGATTTCAGCCAGAAAACTTTGGCTGGCAAAGCCAGAAGGTATTTTTGCTTAAAACAATGAAACAAGTCCACAAATTGACAGTTTTTTCCAGTTTTAGCCCTACCCCATTTGACTAACAAAACATATCTTCGTAAGCTGATTTTATAGTCCTAAAGCAGACATTTAAAGGGACATGGAGGTTATATCATTTCCTGACAAGGGAAATGGAGGTTATAAAAGTACTAGCTTACAATTGTGAGCCGGGGGGCAAACAAATGATTACTCTTAAAAAAAAATTCATTGTAGTGGCATTGTTAGCATTTGGCCTGTTTGCGCAGCCATTGCGCATGCACGGTATGCAAGACTTTGACCCCAGCAAAACAGCTGCTCATATTATGGGCAAAGCAGCCAAAAATGAGCTTTTACTCGAAAAAAAAGCCTGTAAACAAATTAGACTCATTCTTGAAAAACTAAAAGCAGCAACTCAAGCAAATCTTTCTACTTTTGATGCTTTTCAAGAACTTGAGGCCATTCATCCCGCTTTAGCAATGACACTAAGCTCCCGCATCAAACAGAGCGATCTTGTTGAGCGCATTGACAGAAATATTAAACAATTCGCGCTGGGGGAAATGAGCATTGGTACCAAGCTGGATGTTTATGAACAAATTTCAACGCTGTTTGCTTATAATGAACATGAAAATAATGAACCCTTATCGCCATTATTTGACCACAAAACTTATAGCGATGAATTAGATATCATCTCAAAAAATGGGGAAAAAAGTCTTTTTAGCATTTTACAAAAATCAATGCACCTCAACCTTGGTACCTTAAAATTGGCAAAAACGCTCGGCCAGCCAACAAGCAATCTACTAGAACTACAAAGACGCCAAGCTATTTTACAAGAAATCGCTACCAATCAATCATTACGATTTACCATCTCTGCTTATCTTGATGAAATTAAAAAAATTGAATTTGATATTTTATCATATTGGAACAGCACGCTAACCAGCCGCATGCTTGCAGCCGGGCCATTTATTACCGGTTCTCATACGCTCAGCCCAAGCGTAAATATGTTACAATATGCACCTGGCATGACTAGAACCTTACAAAATTACGATAAAGATCCACGCGCCCTGTGCTTCTTTGGCGTCCTTCTTGCACAAACTCAATACTCTTTTTTAAATACTGGTATTGATACATTTTCATCATTCTTTTCTCAAGGAGCCAGCACACTTTTAAATGTCCCTCGGGAGCTCATGAAAAATTTAATACCTCATGTTGGTGGTTTAACATGCGCCGCAATGCCCTTTGTTCTTCATTCAATATTCGCAACACTGAAACAAACAGCACACATAGAACAAGCGTTAGATGATTTTTTTGCACAACCAAACATGCCAACTCCAACATCTTTTACCACAGACTCTTTTATGCCAGTATCAAAAAAAATCACGTTTGCCTCTTCAAATGATGCAGAAAAAGCGTTAACTCGTCTCGCAAAACATCCAAAATTTTTTAGTAAACCAGATGCCAACAATGACCACATCATCATTGTTTCTTTCAAACCAGAAGTGGCACAAGATATTGCAAGTATTATCAAACCAAGCTTAGACTTTGCGCTTAAAATGATTGCAAGTGCCCTGCTCCTGTACTACCTTGCGCCAACAATTGTTGATACATCAAATCCAATCAACATTCTTACTCAGACATTATCTTCACCCATCCTCGTGACATGGGCAGGATTTGAAGCGTTAAGTAATGCAGCAAATGGTCTTCATGGCATTATAAAAAGTTTTATCTTCGGTAAAATTTATACAATAGATCCATTAAAAGAAGGTTTATATTCGCAAGTTGACATGATCGACAGAGCTCAAGATTTCAACAAAAAATTAGCTTTTTTTATTCAAAAAACCAAAGAATTAAAAACTATTCTAGAAACAAACAAAGTTATAAGCAAACACCTAAATTGCTTGCCGCATCTTGGTGCTGGATCAATGATAAAATCAGAAACGTCAGCTGAATTTAAAACGTTACTACAAACATTGAATACCGCTGATATTACTGACGCAACAGCACCATACCAACAAATTTCGTGGTGGAGAAAATTAAATCCACTTCGCATCATTAGAAACCGCACCGTTGGCGTTAGCCATGCAGCAACGTACAAGGTCATTACCGAAAATAAACAGGCCTTTTCACATCTGCTCGAAGCGGTAGCGGAACTTGATATGTGGACAGGATTAGCAAATTTATTTCTACAACACCAATCTGCAGATAAAGACCATCGCTTTTGTTTTGCAGAATTTACTCAAGACACACCGTACTTGGCCGCTCAAAAACTGTGGCACCCTTACTTGCTTAACAGAATGAATGTTCAAGAAATTACACCTTACGAGTCTTTAGAACTTGGCGGACAAGAACAAAAAACAGCACTTATTTATGGTGCCAATGCAAAAGGCAAGTCAACGCTCTTGCGCGCTACAGCCAATGCCACCATCCTTGCTCTCTGTTTTGGCATAGCCCCAGCACAAAAATTTGTACTAACACCACCATCAAAAATTTTAGTTAGCATCAAGTCAACCGACAAACCAGAAAAAGGCCTTTCGGGCTACACTTCACACTTGGATACGTTGCACAAAATTCTCAACCAAGCAAGTGCCTTACACGCACAAAACGAACATGCCTTAATTATTATTGATGAATTATGTCAAGCTTCAACCGCTCGAGCGGGAGAACGAGCTTCTTTTGAAATATTAAAAGATAATTTTGGCAACTCAAAAAACAATGCTCTAAGTTTAATAACCGTTCACAAAGAAATGCCTGCCGGCCTCATTAAAACAGATGAAGCACATTTCAAGTTTTACGGTTTTCAACCAGATAGAAGCATCAACCAACTCACCAATTTTGAAGAACTTAAAAAGCTCTTAGATCACGCTAATAAAGAATCGTATGACAAAGTCAAAAGTTACGGCCTTATTCACTAATGAACCCTTTTAGGGAAGGAAACTATCATGAAAAAAATGTTTTTATTACTTATTGCGCTTAGCGCATCAACTGCTGCTGTACCAGCACAAGAAAGATTCATAGATCCAGTTAATGCTACTATTGCAGACTTAACGGCAATGGTTGATCAGGAATACGAAGCAAGAAACTTTTTTACTCAGTGGCTTTATCCATCTCAAGGTACAGCAGATAAAAACATAGTCGAAGTTAAGCAGCACATCAAAACACTTGAAAATAAAGGGCTCTCGATTCTCACCAAACAAGAAATCGCAGCATTAGCAGACTATAAGCAATTAGCTGAGTGCATCGAAAGCAATAAAGCAGCAGCCATTAAGACTTTAGATTTTTTTGTTAAAAACCAAGAAGCTTTAAACAAAATAGAAGCCTCACATGGCCCTCAATCAAAAGCTGACTATTTCTTAATTGAAGCAGCACTCAACGCACAATTGGTTAATGCCGATCAATTTGATACATGCACAGAAAATCTTCAAACAGATGTTGCTGAACCTTACGCACATATTTTTGGCAATACAACCAACCTTGAAATACAAAAAAACACCGTACTTGAAGATCAAGAACTCTTAAAAATACAAAAAGAAGCTCTTGCACAAGAAGCTGACCCACATTATCAAGAAGTACTTTTTCTCCGAGAAAAAATCATGGAAGCTGCTCAGCTCATTGAACAAAGCAAATCTCAACAACAAAGTCAGCCAACAAATGATATTCTTCGTTTGAATAAAGCAATACAACAAGAAGCTAAGAAAATTCAAGATGAACTTATGACACTCAAAAAACAATCTTCCTTAAATACCAATCAACAAAGCAAAGAAAAACCTACCCAAAAACCTGAATCAAACACTAAAGCAGAAACAACAAATACTCAACCAGCACAAGCGCTTAAATCAGAAAAAGCAAAAGCAGAAGCTCATAACCCATCAGCAACCGACCCTCTGAAATCAGCAGAACTCCCATCGTCATGGTCATTTGGCTTTGAACTATCAACGACAGAGGGATATGGAAAATGGCTAACATGGACATCGCAACTAGGAACTGCTTTCTTAGCAGCGATTTATGCAACCATTGCAACTCAAGTGCCTTGTTAGAAAAATATTTTAAGGAGACAATCATGAAAAAAATATCATTATTACTTATCACCATTGGCTTAACAACTGCCGTTATGCCAGCACAAAATGGATTTATGGAACCCGTTGATACAATTATCAAACAGTATCAAGGTTATTTTGATGATTCTTATGAAACCTGCACAGCGAATCAGTGGTTTTGGGAAAAATGGTTTGGGCCACATTGTGAACCAAACACAGGAACCGCAGACCAAAAAGCTGTTGAAATTAATCAACACGTAGAAAAACTCACCAAACAAATCAAAATTCAACAAGATGTCGAACTTGATACCACCCGTGAGAAAAAAGAATTGGCAGATTATAACAAACTTGCTACCTGCATAAATGACCAAAAACCAACAACCAAAAGGATCGTAGAGTTTTTTCAGAAAATCAGAACGCTTTGAAAAAAATGAAGGAATGGTCCAGAATCAAATGCTGATTACTTGTTGCTTGAAACAGCAGCCAACCTACGTTTACTCAATAGCGAAAAATTTGACATATGCTTAGATGCTATCGAACAAAGAACGCCCAGCCTTATAGACATTTTTTTGGTAATACACAGCAACTCGAAAAACAAAAAGATACAATTTTAGAAGATCACCAATTGGTCAAAATACAAAAAGAACAAATTAAAAAAGATGCGGCACAAAAAGAATTATTGGCTCAGCAAGAAGAAATTCTAGCTCAAGCTCGCATCATTGAAAACGAACGAAGATTTAGCATCGAAACCGCAACTGATCAGGAAACAGAAAAACAAAATAAAATTCTTGCAGAAGCGCAAAAAATTCATGCTGCACGAAAAGTACTTGAAAAAGAAAAAACCAGAGAAAAACTCACCACCAACATAAAGACTTGCAAGAACAACTTGATAAACTTGATAGCGAAGATCAAAACAAGTTTTCTTGGTTTTAATCTACGAACAATGGACGCCAATGCTTATTGGTGCAACGGTTATGCTAAAGGCTTGCGTAACTTATGCAACCATTGATTATTTATCTGCAAAGCATAAAATGCTAAAATTAGCCGCCACCATCAAGCAAAAAGCTATAAGCTCTTCAACAAATAATGAAGCTCAATACACACCAGAAACCATTGCTATTGATTAATTCGATAACCTCCATTCAATGCTATCTTTAACAAAACAGATGCTCATCAAAAAACAGCCTAAAAGCTAAAAGATGCTGAAGAGGCTAAAAACAAAACCCCCCGGCCCTCTTTTTATAAATCAAAAAGCTTGGTTGCATTAGCAGTTGTTGATGCGGCAAGCCTTCCAAACTAATAACTTTTCACATCAGCAATCGTTTTGGCAAAGCGGCAAATCACCGACTGTTTTGTTTGCTACGAACTCCTGCAAGGTGCGAACGGAGCATCAGTTTCTGAGATAATATGCTCAAGGCGTTGCCTAATAATCGCTCGTAACGACACCATTTTTTATAGGTAATCGCCCCATCTATCCCAATATAAGAACCCAACTTTAACTACTGATGTCAGCAAAATTCCGTGGATTGGATTGAAGCAATGAAATGTCGCTCCTTTAATTCCTTTAACATATTCTTCAAGAAACTTTGAGTAACTCATCTCCGTATCGCGCCATGAATAACTAAAGGTAACTCGTATTCCAGCGCCAACTCAATCTGAGCCTTTAAAAGCGTCAACCTGCCGCTGTGCATCAAATGGTCTTAGGTAAAATCTAAACCGAACTTCGCCAATCGCTTTAACTTTGTTTTCCTCTGGTGCTTCACCAACTTCACTACCTCATCGTAATCTTTACGCCAGGTTGGTGTGGTAATCGCGCGTGACGCAAACCAACACTTGTAAAACATTATCGCAACGCTTTACCAGTGCAACAGAGTTCATGCTGGTCAGGTACACTCGTCGCCAACATTAATAATTTCACTCACGCCAGCACGCTTGGCATTCTCGGAAAGATCCTGTACGAGAATAAAACGTCTTGTTAGCAACGTATCAAATTTGCTTTGACCACCATATTGAGATACGTAATGAGTATCAATAAACATAAGAACTCCTCTTACTGCACAAAATGAACTCAACAATAAGAGTACCATGATGGAAGCTTTTTCAAAAATTAAAATTTATCTGATAAGAAACAACTTCACATAAGAAATGAAAACAAATAAAGGCTACGATACCTCGTAATTTATTTTCTTTATTAAATAATAATAATACAAAGAGGAAACATTTATGTCTTCGCTTTTTCTGACAAACCTGCAAACACAATCTAAATTTCACACTGAAACGTAACAAAGTTTATAAGTTACACTTTTTTTCGGAGACTGCGAGAAGTAAGAGCGAGTTGACTAACGCCCTAAAGCGAAGAAACCAAATTCAGAAAGAGATGTTGCAAAAGTACTTCCAGCATTTATACGCATCATTGATAGAACGCTTCTTGAGGCGTAAAGTTCTTGACGACGGATATCTACTGACATCAGCCCATCACGTGTCGGTATCAAACCCATCAAACCGTAAGAAAAATCAACCTGCCAGCCATCAAGGTGCCTTGTTTCAAAACCAGGCAACGTCTTAAAGAGCAACCTACTCAGGTTAATGACCGGTACATCGCCGTCGTACACAAGATACAAACATGATACAGTATAAAAATGGAGAGTTTAGGCCGGTAGTTTTATCGGTCCTTTGAGTAATCTTCTTCTCTAGAGCCGATGTCTTGGGTTATCTATCCATCCCCCACCTCTTTCAAGTCGGTGTCATAAAATTAACCGGTTATCTGTACATGCTCCATTGTCCTACTCATCAGCTTGGTAATCACGTGGTTTTGCTACTATGTGGTTTAACTGAACATCTGCTTTCTTGGTTCAACCGTGGTTAAAACATTTCGAGCTTTTGTCATTTTTCACCTCCACGCCAGTTTGTTTGGTTATGGCTTATTGACTATGCCTATTTTAACGCAGCTTCTAAAAATTATTCGCCTCTTTTGTTCATAAAGCATGGCTTTGGATTTTAGGTAACGTTCATGCTGGTATGAACGAAGAGCTTATTTTTCGAGGCATTGACTACCGCTCCTCGGCGCCAAAATTCTTGAGTCCACTTCAAGTATCTTTGGTCGGCACTCATTTTTATGTTGTGTCACGATTTTCAAACCCACTCAATCTGCTCACGGTTGATTATAAACTTGGTCTTGGTTTATTTTTGGCTGGGCCTTCATGCTCAGGCTTTTATTTTATCTCTGGGAAAATTGTACTGCGGCATGGGCGGACACGCTGGCTTCCCTGTTTTTTGTAAAGTAATCATGGGACGCTTCCCACCATTGATATATCTACCAGCAAATTAACTCCTTGGTTTGTACATCAAGATTTGGTGCCAATCATTTTAGTGCACGCACTTTTTGCGATAGTCATTATCTCGCTCATGCTAGTTTATCGCGAGCGCTTGTTAAGTCACTAAGAAAAAAGCGCCGCATAGCAATATTTATTCAGCCAGCCAAGGCTTCCGAAGGTAATCCGCCAGTCTTGCTAATGTTGTAACTCAAGAGCGGCAGCGATTGCCTCGACAATCGGCAAAATGCCTACCACCATCCCAATATTGATGGGGATGGGGGGTAATATATAAATAATCAAATCTTAAGAAATAATTTGATTAGCAAAAGAAGGAATTTGAAAATAATATAAATCAAATCGAACACTCAAAAGCGCAAATAAAAATCAAAAACAGGCTCCTACCAAGCCCCATTCTTCGCAAATGACTGAAAAATAAAATCGTTATAGATCTTCGGGCAAAACTCGCACTTATTTTGCGTTCCCTTTAAAAAGCTCTCTTGCTCAACACAATCGCCAGAGCCTATGGCGATTTTGATTGTTCAATTTGATAGCGCTTCACGTTTAACATCTCCGTAGCCAAACAATACTAAAATACGCCGTTGCTGGCTACGGCTTAAGACAACGCCACAAAAATTGG